>CAZGUU010000141.1:0-5874 GCA_964529315.1 uncultured Enterobacteriaceae bacterium | reverse complement strand
TCGAGGTAGAGCGCGCAGGCGCTCGCCTGCGTCGGCGGCGCCGCGAGCTTTCCCCTGGCCCTGCTCTGGCACGGCGAGCTGCTCGGGCATCGCTGGGGCATCGTCCCAGCCGGCCCGCCGAGCATCTCGCTCGCCTTCCTCTCGGTGCTGGTCGCCATGAGCGTGTTCGGCGCCGAGCTGATCGAGCGCTACCTGCGTGCCGATTTTCGCCTGACCGAGGTGCTGCGCGAGCGCGAGGCGCACCTCGCCCGCGCCAAGGAGGCCGCCGAGGCCGCCAACCGCGACAAGAGCGACTTCCTGGCCCGCATGAGCCACGAGATCCGCACCCCGATGAACGTGATCTTCGGCATGACCGACATGGCGCTCGACTCCGCGCTCTCCGCGCAGCAGCGCCACTGGCTGCACCGCAGCCGGTCGGCGGCCGGCACGCTGCTCGTTCTGGTGAACGACATCCTCGACTTCTCCAAGATCGAGTCGGGCAAGCTGCGCCTGGTGACGCGGCCCCTCGCGCTGCGGGCCTGGCTCGAGGAGACCCTCGAGCCGCTCGCCTGGCTGGCACGCGAGAAAGGCCTCGACCTGTCCTGGCAGGCCGACGAAGACGTCCCCGATGCGCTGACCGGCGATCCCGACCGGCTCCGCCAGGTGGTGGTCAACCTGGTTGCCAACGCGATCAAGTTCACCGACCGCGGCCGAGTGGAGGTGCGCGTCGCTCGCGACTCCTGCGACGAGGTGGCCGCCGTGCGGCTGCTCTTCACCGTGACCGACACGGGCGTGGGCATCCCAGCCGTGCAGCGGGCGGCGATCTTCGATGCCTTCGTCCAGGCCGACCCCGACGCAAGGGGCCACGAGGGCGGAACCGGGCTCGGCCTGGCCATCTGCTCGCGCCTGGTCGAGCTGATGGGCGGGCGGATCTGGGTGGAGAGCGAGGTCGGCGCCGGCAGCCGCTTCCACTTCACGACCACGCTGCGACCCGGCTCCGGCGAGGGCACCGGCGATCCCCGGCGCGCGGCCTGACCGCGCCCCGGGGCCCGGGGCCCGCAGCTCACGGCCACCCCGGGCCCTCGGGCGCAGCCGAGCGAGCCTACAGGGACGGCGCTCCGCGGCCAGCGGTACGTCAGAGCCGACGGTCGGCGGCGCGATCCAGCAGATGGCGCGCCGCCTGGCTGAGCGCCGCCGGCCGGGCCACCGCCTCGAGCACCTCGGGCGCAACCGAGCGTACGTGCAGGTCGCGCTGCGGGAAGGGAATGCTCACCCCCGCCTCGCGGAAGCGGCGGAAGACGGCGAAGTTCACGTCGCTGCGGATGCGCGGCCAGACCGTCTCCTTCACGTCCACCCAGACCAGCAGCTCGAAGTCCAGGCTGCTCGCACCGAATCCGGTGAAGCGCACCTCGGGCTCGGGCAGCGGGCGCACACCCGGCGTCTCGGCCGCCACCTCGAGGAGAAGGCCGCGCACCACCTCGGGATCGGAGCCGTAGGCCACCCCGACCGGCACGTGCTGGCAGACCAGCGGGCTCGATCGGGTCCAGTTGACGATCGTGCCACTCACGAAGTCGGCGTTGGGCACCAGGTACTCGATCGAGTCGCGGGTGCGCAGCGTGGTCGCGCGCATGCCGACGTCCTCGATCACGCCGATCGTGTCGCCGACAGTCACCCAATCGCCCTTGCGCAAGGCACCGCCGAACACCAGGGTGATGCCGCTCGAGAGATTGTTGGCCAGCGACTGCATCCCGAAGCCCAGACCGATGCCCAGCGCGCCGGCGAACACCGTGAGCGCGCCCAAGCCCAGGCCCACGTACTCCAGGGCGAAGAGTACGCCGACGATCGACATCGAGTACGCGATGAAGGTGTTCACCGCGTGCGCGATCCCCTGGTCGACGCCCAGGGTCGGATAGACACGGTAGTCGAGGAAGTCGCGCAGCAGCCTGGAGAGAACGACGAACGCGCCCACGACCAGCGCCGCCTGCATGAGCATCAGCGCCGAGACGGGGTGATCGGCCAGCGCGTAGAGCGGGCGAGTCAAGAAGCTGCCCAGCGGTCCGGCGAGGCCCAAGAGCTCGAGCGCGCCGCGCAGTGCGGCCAGGACGGCGACGTAGTCGAGCATGCGGGTGGCCGAGCGGTAGAAGCGCTCTGCCGTGCCGCGCCCGGCGGAGCCGGCGAGGATCCAGCGGCGCAGCAGCCCATGCGCGCCATGCAGCGCGAGCAGCGTACCGACGAACAGCCCGGCCAGGGCCCAGGTGCGCAGCCAGACGAACTCGGCGAGACGGCCGTAGCCGGCCCAGGCGGCCAGCGCCGTGGCCGCGGTGAGGGCAAGAACGAGCCCCCACGCGTGCTCCAGGCCGGCGACGAAGCCGCGATAGAGGCGGTTGGGCAGCACGGGCAGCAGCACGAGCAGGGCCGCCTTGCGCGTGGCCAACGCGGTCAGGATCACGATCAGCGCGAGGTCGGAGAGCGATTCGAGCAGCGCGACCATGTCGGGGGCCAGGCCGGCCTGGACGCCGACGTCGAGCGAGGCGCGGATCAGCAGCCCGTAGATCGCCAGGCCATGGCCGACCGCCCACAGATAGCGACGGTGCTCGACCGGCAGCGGTAGGAGCGGTCGCAAGAGCAGCTCGCGCAGCACCGCAACGACCAACGCGTAGCGGGCCCAGGCCCCGAGCAGGACACCGGTGAGGAGAAAGCCGGGGCCGCGAAATCCGGTCGCCCGCGCCAGCGCGTCGTGCGCCAGCCAGAGCAGGAACGGCGGCCCTGCCGCTCCGAGCACCTGCAGGGCCGCCACCAGCCAGGGCGCCACGGCGCCCGCAACGCTCGGCGACAGCCACCCGGCCCGGGCCTCGATCCGGCTGGCCAAGCGCCGACGGCCGATCATCGCCCAGAGGAGGATGAAGGCGAAGAGCAGCAGGATGAGCGCCGTCGACACCGGGCCCGCGGCCTTGCCCCGCGCGACGATCGCCGGCAGCTCGCGCGAGACCATCTCCGGCAGATCGCGCACCGCACGCGCCAGCCGACGCAGCGTGTCGAGGTCATAGCCCAGCGGATCGGCCTCGAGCAGCGACGACGCCTCGGCGCCGCGGGCGATTCCGACGCTGCCGAGAGCCACCGCCGCTGCGGCGGCCCCGACGAGCGCGAGCCGGTGGCTGGCCATCCTCCCTCTCACATCGAGCCAGCCGGCGGAGACCTTTAGCCCGAGCGGACCCACGCACGGCCTAGCCGAGATCATGGAAGTCGCTGCGCAAGCTCGGTGCGAATTGCCTTCATCGGCCGGCCCACGAGGGAGCACGGCACCCTGCCCGCTGGAGCCCGTCCTTGACGACGATGCCCTTCCTCTGCCATCGCTGACCATGGCTCTCGTGCGATGCCGCGAGGCCCCCTCCACGACATCGCCATGGCTGGAAGCGCACTGACGAACCTCAAGGTGGTCGAACTCGGCCACGGCGTTTGCGCGCCCTTCTGTGCGCGCCTGCTCGCCGACTACGGCGCCGACGTCGTCAAGGTGGAGCCGCCCGAGGGCGACGTCACGCGCCGCTGGGGCCCCTTCCCCGCAGACCAGCCGCACCCCGAGAAGAGCGGACTCTTCTTCTTCCTCAACACCAGCAAGCGCGGCGTCACGCTCGACCTGGAGAC
Organism: uncultured Enterobacteriaceae bacterium; assembly: GCA_964529315.1. GTDB lineage: Bacteria > Desulfobacterota > Binatia > UBA12015 > UBA12015 > CAZGUU01. Next base: position 2,253 of record CAZGUU010000141.1, on the reverse strand, counting down.
GGCGGCGGGACGCAGCGCCTTCCTCTCCCTGATCGGGCAGGCCGACGTCTTGATCGAGAACCAGCCGCCGCAGCGGCTGCGCGACTGGGGCCTCGACTACGCCTCGCTCGCCCGGGTGAACCCCGGCCTGGTGATGGTCTCGATCACGCCCTTCGGCCAGACCGGCCCCTACGCGGAGTGGAATGCCTACGACCTGAACGCCTACCACCTCTCCGCCGCGGGCCACCGCTACTGCGGGCGGCCGGGCGAGCCGCCGCTGCAGCACGGAACGTTCTCCGCCGAGTTCTTCGGCGCCTACGTGGCAGCGGTCTGGGGCCTGGCCGCGGTGCACGGGCGCGAGCAGAGCGGCGGCCAGCAGCTCGACGTCTCTTGCGCGCAGGCCGTGGCAGCGCTCTTCGTCGGCGCGCAGAGCATCGGCGCCTACGCGCAGGACGGGCGCTGGGAGAGCCGCACGGGCATCGGCATGCCGCTCGGCGCGCCGGCGACCATCCTGCCGGCCAAGGACGGCCACGTCTGGATGCTGGCGCTCGAGCCCGGGCAGTGGAACGGCCTGCGCCGGGCGATGGGCGATCCCGAGTGGGCCGACCTCGAGATGTTCCAGGACATGTTCGTGCGCGCACAGAACGCCGAGGCCATCTACCCGCTCATCGAGCAGTGGACGCGCGAGCACACCAAGCAGGAGATCATGGATCTCTGCCAGGCCAACGCCTGCCCGACGACGGCGCTGCTCACCGTCGGGGAGGTCGCCGAGCACCCGCACTTGGCGGCCCGCGGCTACCTGGTCGACCTCGAGCACCCGGTGCTCGGCCACGTGCGCACCATGGGCGCTCCGATCCGCCTGAGCGACGGACCGGGCGGCCCCTCCCGCCCGGCACCGCTGCTCGGCGAGCACAACGCTGAGGTGCTGGGCGCGCTGGGCAACGCAAGCGGTGGCGCGCACCCGGCGGGGGTCGCGACCGCAACCACGCCGGGCCGGGGCAGCGCCAGCGTCGAGACGGGCGCCGCCCCGGCGAAGCCCCCGCGCCGCACCGGCAAGCCGCCGCTTGCCGGGGTGCGCATCGCGAACTTCGGCTGGGGCTGGCTCGGGCCGGTCTGCGGGCAGACGCTCGGCTTCCTCGGCGCCGAGGTCTTGAAGATCGAGTCGCGCACCCGCGTCGACATCAATCGCACGCTGCCGCCCTTCGGCGGCGGGATCCGCGATCCCGACCGCAGCCTGATGAACCACGCCGCCTGGGCGATGAACGGCAGCGTGACGATCGACCTGAAGAAGCCCGAGGGGATCGACCTGGCGCGCCGGCTCGTCGCGCACTGCGACGTCGCCCTGGAGAACTTCGGGCCGGGGGTCATGGCGCGGCTCGGCCTGGGCTACGATGAGCTACGCACCGTCAATCCAGAGATCGTGATGGTGTCGATGCCGGCCGCCGGCCTGTTCGGGCCGCTCGCGGGCATCCGCACCTATGGCATGAGCCTGAGCAGCATCACCGGGCTCGACAGCCTGACGGGCTACGTCGGCGAGCCGCCCATGCCGGTGGAGAACGCGTTCGCCGACCCGCTGGGCGGGATCATCGGCGCCCTGGCGGCGCTGCTCGGCCTGTGCCGCCGCGAGCGCACCGGCCGCGGCCAGCACGTCGACTTCTCGCAGCAAGAGGGCATCCTGCAGCTGGTTGCGCCGGCGTTCATGGACTACGTGATGAACGGCCGCGTTGCGGGGCCGATCGGCAACCGCCACCCGCTGGCCGCGGGCGCGCCGCACGGCGTCTTCCCCTGCGCCGGGGACGACCACTGGATCAGCATCGCGGTGCTGACCGATCGCGAGTGGCAGGGTCTGGTGCGCGCGATGGGCACCCCCCAGTGGGCGCGGGAGCCGCAGCTCGACGGGGCCGCCGGGCGGGTCGCGCGCGTCGCGTACGTGCACGAGCGCCTGGCCGCGTGGACGCGGGGCTTCGAGCACCGCGAGCTGGCGCGCCTTCTCCAGGAGCACGGCGTGGCCGCGGCACCGGTGCTGAGCGTCGCCGAGCTGCTCGACGACCCGCAGCACGCCGCGCGGCGCACCTTCGTCGAGGTCGAGCACCCGCTCGGCTTCCCCGAGACGATCTACGGCCCCTACGTCGGCACCAGCGGCTTTTCGCCCGAGGTGCGCCCGGGGCCGACGATGGGGCAGGACAACGAGCGAGTCTTCAAGGAGCTGATGGGAATCGCCGACGAGTCGTACCGCAGGCTCGTCGAGGCGAAGGTGATCTTCTAGAGCCAGGT
>CAZGUU010000140.1:0-12614 GCA_964529315.1 uncultured Enterobacteriaceae bacterium | reverse complement strand
GTCGAGAACGCCACAGGCGCAACGCGCCCCTTGGGAGACCCGCCATGACCCACCGTATCCGCTCACGCACCTGCATCGCCCTTGCGATCCTCGCAGCGGCGCTCGCACTCACCGCCGGCGCGGGCCGCGCCGCGGTCGGCGCCGGCAAGATGGTCGTGAGCATCGTTCCCTGCGCGGCGGACGCGATGACCGGGATCTGCACTCCGGCTCCGGGATCGAAGGCGATGGGGGTCTTCCAGGCTCTCCCCAAGGATACCAAACCGGGCGGCCCGCCGATCGCGCGCGTCGTCAAGATGCGCTTCGCCAAGCCCCCCGTCGGCCTCGCGCCGGGCCGATACGTCGTCGACCTGCAGGCGCCGCTGTCGGCCGGTGCACCGGTCACGCTGCAGATCTTCGCGACCTTCACCATCGACGCGGCGGGCAAGTGCACGGTGGACCCGCACTCGAGCGTGCTGCCGCCCGACGGCGGCCTACCCGGACCCGGCGGGTGCGGCGAGGCGGGCGAGCCGCTCTGCGACGGCCCGCGTATCGGCCGCTGCGAGTTCACCGCCTATCAGCTCGCCGGAGTTGTCAACTATAGTGTCGGATTGGTCGACGGCAAGCAGGGGCAGGTGAACGCCCGCATCCGCGAGCTGCACGCCGACCACGACGTGGGGGGCGCCGGGCCGCTTTGCGCGACCGGCCACGTGGACGTCGACGGAGGCGACAACGATCCGGCCTGCGTCGGCTCCGGCGCGAACAAGAACCACGTCGTCGCGATCGTCGGCACGACCTACGGGGACGTGCAGAACCCGTAGGCCGGAGCCGTAGACGGTCGTCGCGTGGGGTCGCAGCGTTACCGCCTCCGTCGCAAGGCTCGCGACCTTCCCCGGGCGGGCTCACCCCTGGCCGGGCGGGTTTCGCACCCGCTGGACGACGAACGCAATCTCATCGAGCCATCGCATCCTCGACTCCTTTCCGACCAGCCGTGCCTGTTCGCGCCAGGGCGACGATGCACAGCCGGGCCACGGCGGCTGCGGAGGTCGCCAGCCGCACCGGTCCCCCGACGAGGCGATCGCGATCGACCACTGCGAGGTGAAACCCCTTTGGGAGGGCCGCTGTCCAGCGGGACCCGGCGAAGGCGCGATGCCGCCGCCAAAGCTTGGGCACGACCGCGCGGCCGCGGTCGAGCCGCCGCGCATCCGATTCCCGGCCGGCCCTTCGTTTGCTCGCGGATCGGCGTCTCCGCGTCAGGGTCCGGCCGGGCGAATCCGCTGCCGCAGCCACACCGCCATCGCCTCGGCAGAGAGCTCGCCGCGCGCCGTGGCAAGCGTCATCTCCTCGAGCTCGTTGTCGGTCGCGAGCAGCAGGGAGCCGTTGGCTTCGAGCAGGAGCTCGGCCGCCGCCACGGCGACGCGCTTGTTCCCATCGACGAACGGATGGTTCTGCACGAGCGAATGCATGAGCGCCGCGGCCTTGGAGGGGAGATCGGCGTACAGGTCCTCCCCTGCGAACGTGGCGGCGGGCCGTCCGACAGCCGCCTCGAGGGCGCCTGCATCCCTCACGCCTGCGGCGCCGCCGAAGGCCCGCAGCTGAGAGTGGTGGAGCGCGATGATCTGCCGCGAGGAGAGGTAGCGGATCACCGCGCGAGCCGGCGATAGAGCTCTGCACGCCGCGCCAGGAGTTCGTCGACGCGCTTCGAGAAACGCCGGGTCAGCCGGCCGCCCTCGAGCAAGGGAGCTCCAGGCCGGATGGTGACGGCTCCCGTCTGTGGATGCACGGAGACGTCGACCTCCTGTCCCTTGCGCAGGCCGAAGGCCTCCACGGCCTCCGCCGGAAGGGTCACGGCGAGCGAGTTCCCTGCGCGTACGAGGCGGCGTTTCACGTCAGTATTCAATACATACGGCGGTCGACGACGTCAACGCCGTAGAGCACGAAGTCGACCTCCGTGTGGTCCCGCGTGTGCTAGCAGAGCAGCTCGTATCCGAGGCCGAGATTGTCGTTGGTGGCGCGCAGCTCCTGCATCACCAAGGTCTCCACCGCCGGGCCGTCGATCTCCGTGGCGGAATCGAGCGGGCCCACCGGGTGCAGCGCCCGGTACACGCCTGCGTCGAAGAAGAAGGGCTTCGGGTGCGCCGTCATCGACCGCTTCGCGCGCGGCGTGAGCACCGGCAGCCACACCGCGATCAGCAGGTCGTCCAGGAGGTCGAAGTAGCCCTCGACGGTCTTGCGCGCGCACCCGAGCTCGCGCGTCGCAGTCCGCTGCTCCGACGACCCCGAGGCGCGGTCGCGCTAGGGGTGCTCCTGCTTGACCAGGATCTCGCTCAGCGTCTGACCGCCGGGCTGCGGGTAGTAGACGTCGTAGTCGCCGAACTGGTTGATGCGGAAGGCGAACTTGACGCGCTCGCGCGGAACCTTCGGGTCCGCCGGGCTGGTCTCGAATGTCCGATACCAGTGCGTGAGCTGCCAATCGTAGCGGATCTCGCAGGTCGGCACGAGGATCTGGGAGCCCTGCAGCTTATTATTGACGTAGCTCGTCATCATGAGCGCGCCGGACTTGAGCACCTTGAGCTGCACGCTGCGCGGAGTCTGCACGAGCAGGTTGCTGCCGTCGGTCTTGCGGTACCACGAGTCGTAGGTGCCCGAGACGAAGCGCGGTGGGGTGGATTGTGCCAGCGCGGGCCGGTGGCCGACGGCGAGCGCGAGCCCGGCAGCGGCGGCCAGCGCGATGGCGAAGCCCGAGGTCCGTGATCGCAAAGTGGTCATTGGTCCTCCTCGCAGAGCAGCGCAACGCCGCACGCGGCGGCATACTCCGCCATCGGGTCGAGGCCGCGCTTCTTCATGTTGAGCGCGCTCCCCACGCCATTCACGCAGTCGATGAACCGGCTGATCTTCCGGCCCCGCTGGCCAATCATACGGTTCCCCTCGCGCCGCAGGTCGTTCCTCTCCCAGGACTCGAGGCCCGGCTCGCGCGATGCCTCGAACAGGTCGAGCGCGCGCTCCTCCTTCTTCTTCGCCAGGTAGATGTGCGACAGACAGCACTGGGCGTTTTCACGCACCACCCGCGAGTGGTTGAGAAACCACTTGTAGCTACCGCAGGTCGCGTGACAGGGCTCGTCGAGGAGCCCGCCCGCGCTGGCCGGAGCCGTGTTCGCCAGCAGGAGCAGCGCCGCCGCCACCAGCTGCTGGGTAGCCCGACCGCGGCCCGCGCTTTGGATCGATGAGAGCATGTTCGACACCTCCGGGGGATGTCCTCCAGCAACGCGCGTACCACCACGCGGTCGGCCCTGGATGCCGGGAGAGCGCCCCGGAATCCTTCGGCTTCGCGCGCGATCGCCAGGTGGGTGCAGAGCCGTCGAAAAGCGCGGTTTACCGTCGGGCCGGAGCCAATCTCGAGGCGATGTAAAGGAAACTTGCCCTCGGGAGGGCCCCTTGACTCCCGGGCGCCGCCCGTCGTACGCGCATTTCTCCGGGCGGGCCTGCCCATGGCGAGACCCGGGCGGTCCCCAGACCGGAGCGCAGCCCAGGGGGTCAAACACGTCCACAACGCGTGGAAGAGCGATCATCCGCAGGCCGGACGGAGCAGCAACCGAGCTCGACCTCGGGCCGCGGCTCAGGCTCGGCCGAGCCGCCGACAACGACGTGGTCGTGGACGACCAACAGGTCTCCCGCCATCACGCGGAGATCCGTCGCGATGAGGACGGCGGCTACACGCTCATCGACCTGGGGAGCGCGAACGGAACCGACATCAACGGGCGACTCCTCACCATGCCGGCTCGACTACGCGACGGAGACGTCGTCGGCGTGGGCTCCATGACGCTGGCATTCCACCATGAGCAGGTGAGCGCTCCCCTTCTCGACGACGCCGAAGACCTGACCCTGGCCCACCGGCCCGTGCCCGAGCGCTTGGTCCTCGGGGCGAGCCCTCAGATGGCGCAGATCCTCCACCTCGTCGACACCGCCGCACGCTCACCGATCCCCGTCCTTCTCGAAGGCGAGACGGGGACGGGCAAGGAGCTGGTGGCGCGCGGCATCCATGCCGCCGGAGCGCGCAGCAACGGGCCGTTCGTCGCCGTCAACTGTGCGGCCCTGGCCGAGACGCTCCTCGAAAGCGAGCTCTTCGGGCATCGGCGCGGCGCGTTTACCGGGGCCAGCCAGGATCACCGCGGCCACTTCGAAGCTGCGTCCGGAGGAACGATCTTCCTCGACGAAGTCGGTGAGATGTCCGCCGCCATGCAGGCCAAGCTCCTGCGCGTTCTCGAGGGGGGCGAGATCGTCCCGGTGGGCGAGACTCGACCGCGCAAGATCGATGTCCGGATCATCTCGGCGACCAACCGCGACCTGCACGCAGAGGTCGAACGGGGCACCTTCCGCGGCGACCTCTACTATCGCCTCGCCGCCTTCCCCATCCATCTCCCGCCGCTGCGCGCGCGGCGTGAGGACATCCCGCTGCTCGCCAAGAACGCCGTCCTCCGCGCCGCGCAGCGCCATGGCAAGCGAGTGCCCGGCATCGCCCCCGCCGAGCGCGAGGCCCTGCAGCGCTTCTCCTGGCCGGGCAACGTACGCGAGCTGCGCAACGAGCTCCAGCGCGCGGTCGCGCTCGCTCGCGACGGCGAGACGATCCAGCTCCGCCATCTCTCCGAGCGCATCGCCGAGAGGGTCGTCCCACCGCGAGGCGCCGCCCACGGCCAGGCGCCATCCTCCTCCACCGACCGGACGGCCTCGCCCGGCGCCGATGTCATCAGAGCGGAGCCGTCGCAGGCCGCCGATCGTCGAGCTGCACCGCTCGCCTCCGAGGGCGGGCCCGGCACGTCGGGCTCCGCACAGCCCGAGCCTCGGGCTCTGCCGGACGGCTCGCCCCCGAGCGACCTCGCCTGTGCCCCGGAGACGAGCACCGAGGCTGCCTCCAGCGATCTCCGTGAGGCGCGCGCCGCCTTCGAAGCGCGCTTCATCGCCGAGGTGCTCGCCCAGAGCGGCGGCCACATCGGCAAGACCGCACGTGCCCTGGGTCTCTCGCGGGTCGCGCTGCACAAGAAGCTGAAGGACTACGGGATCCGCTGACCACTCGTGGCTGCGCGGCAGGCGAGCGAGCTTGCACGCGGCACACGACACGGTCTAGCCCGCCTTTCTCATCGGCTTGTAGCAGCGGCGGCCGATAGGCTCTCGGCTCAAGCCTTGCGGTCGGTCTGCTCGACGTACTCTTCAAGTACGCCTGCGTCGGCCTCCCCGTCGCGCACCCTGCATTCGCGGCCTCTCCACCGGCTCGCGACGAAACCTGGTGAGAGTATCGGGCTAGCTCGAGGTGCTCTCTCCTATGAGCTGCCTTGGCTCTCCGTCCCCGGCTCGATCTCGGGCGCAACCCACCACTGGCGGAGCGTCCGATCGCGCCCGCCCGAGAAGGCGCTCTTGCCGTCGGGCGAGAACGCGACGTCGCCGACCAGCCCCTTGTGCCCCTTGAGCTTGCGCAGCTCCGCCCCGCTCTCCACGTTCCAGACGCGCACCGTCTGGTCGCGGCTCGCCGAGACGAGACGTTCACCGTCGGGTGAGAACGCGACACCCACGACCCAGTCGGTGTGGCCCGAAAGCGTACGCAGCAGCTTCCCCGTCTCAGCGTCCCACAGCTTGATCGTCCGATCGTCGCTCGCAGACGCGAGCCGCTTGCCATCAGGCGAGAAAGCGACGGCATTGATCCAGTCGCGGTGCCCCTCCAGCGTGCGAAGCTCCGTGCCGGTCTCCAGATCCCAGAGCTTGATCAGCTTGTCTCGGCCGGCCGAGACGCCTGCGCGCCCGTCGGGTGAGAAGGCGACTGCGAGGATCCAGTCCTCGTGCCCGGTGAGCGTCCGGACGGCGCTTCCCGCGTCGACATCCCAGAGCTTGACCGTCTGGTCATCGCTCCCCGAGAGCGCCAGCCCGCCTTGGGGGGAAAAGGCAACTGCGTTCACCCAGCCCGTGTGCCCCACGAGCGTGCGAAGTGCGGCGCCGGTTGCGACATCCCAGAGTCTGAGCGTGTGATCCTTGCTGCCCGAGATCACGCGCTGGCCGTCGGGCGAGAAGGCAACGTCGTTGACCCAGTCCGTATGCCCGGCAAGCGTCCTTTCCTTGGCACCACTCGCCAGGTCGTAAGCCGTGATGCCGTTGCTCCGATCGCCCACTGCGAGCCGTGCCCCGTCCGGGGAGACGGTGACCGCGTAGACCTCGCCACCTGCCTCGGGCAGGCGTCGCATCTCCCAGCCCGGGTAGTAGACGACGGTGACGGGGATTTCCTGCTGCGCCCTGCCGCCCGGCAAGACGAGGCGGAGGACGTGTCTGCTCTCGCCCACGGGGAGGTTCGCCAGAGTCGCCTTGGCGACCCCGCCGACGGCGGGCGGCTCGAGCCGGTCGTCGAGATACGCGTCGGCCTCGGCAAGAAGCGGCACGGCGACCTCGGCGTTCGGCGATCCGGTATAGCGAACCACTGCCCCGACCTCGCTCAGGCGGACAGGAGGCACTGGCTCGATGTCCTTTGCCCCGAGGGGAGCGTTCTCGAGCATCCCCGCCGCGACCTGCGCGGAGGGCGCAATGGACTCGTCCGACGAGGTCCCCGCCGCCTCGGCAGACGGGGCGGAAGCGCCCTCCGGCGGCGCTTCCGCAGAGCCTTCCGCGGCCACGCCAGGTGCCGCCGGCTCGGCGGCCGGCGCACCTCTTGCCACCGAGCCCACACCGCCGCCTGCCCCGTCCCTCATGTCTGCTCGTGGCGCGGTTTCGTGCCGGAGCGGAGCGCGCGAGAGACGCACGGCGAGGGCCAGCGCGAGGAGCGCACCTCCGACGATTCCGGCAACCATCAGCCACCACGGAAACGCGCGCAGCACATACAGCGCCGTGCTGCGCGTAGTGTCGGTCCCAGCGTCCCCCGTAGTGGTGACCGTCGTGCCGATCACCGCGTCGCGCTCGAGAGCGTACACCTTCGCCGGATGAGGGCCGTCTTCCGTCGAGTCGAGGAGTGCGATCTCGCTTCGGCAGGTGTCCAGATCATGGATGAATTCGGCGGTGCTCGAGTACCGGTCGCGACGCGACTTCGCCATCGCCCGCGTGACGAGCCCAGAAAACGACCGCGGCGTTCCCGGAGGGAACCTGGGCGTGTTCTCGACCGCATCGGTGAGCATCCCGGCCACGAGCTCGCGCTCGCCGAGGCCCGCGAGCAGATGCGTTCCCGCGTAAGCCTCGTACAGAACCATGCCGAGGGCGTAGATGTCCGCGGTGCCGTCCAGCGGCTCTTGCCGCATCTGCTCGGGTGCGCAGTACCTGAGCGTCCCCAGGGCCACGCCCGGACGCGTCGCGTCCTGGCCATCGAGCTCCTTGGCAATGCCAAAGTCCATCACCACCACTCGGTGTGTGCGGTCCTCGATCATGACGTTGGAGGGCTTGATGTCGCGGTGGATGACCGGGGGGCAATGGGAGTGCGCGTACGCGAGCGCGCTCGCGACTTGGGCACCGATGTCCAAAACCTCTCCGAGCGGCAGCGCTCGCCTCGCATCGAGGTGCCGCTTGAGGGTCTGGCCCTCGATGTACTCCATGACGAAGTAGTGGAAATCGAGGGCCTCGTCGTGGTCGATGTCGAGCACTCGGACGATGTTGCGGTGCTTCAAGTTGGCCATGATGCGGGCTTCTCGGTAGAAGCGTGCGACCAGGTCGGGATCCTGCATCAGGTCTCGCGGCAGGACCTTGAGCGCGGAGATGCTGCCGAGCACGGCGTGGCGCACCTTGTACACGGCTCCCATGCCGCCGCGGCCGAGCTGCTCGAGCACCTCGTAGCGGCGAGACACGAGCCTGGGTGCTTCACCGCTCCTCATGCCGGCTCTCCGGAGCCAGGGCGCATCTCTCCGTCGTCTTCGACCCGGCCGCTCATGCTCTCGTGGCTGTTGCTCATGCGGCGAGCACCCGCACCAGCACGACGCTTGCGTTGTCTCGGCCCGAGCCGTCGAGCGCGAGCTGGATGAGGTTCGACGCCTTTTCCTCCACCGTACCTCGCCCGTAGCCGAGCTCTTGCTCGAGCGCGGCGGGAGAGATCGGACCCGAAACCCCATCGCTGCACAGCAGGTAGAGGTCGCCGGCGCGCAGCTCCTCGCTGCGCAGGGAGGGCTCGACGTCGGGTCCGACGCCGAGCGCGTGAATCAGCACGTTGGTGTGTGGCAGGTCGAGAGGCACGCTCAATTGATCGCGATAGCGCGCGCCCGGGACCGTGTGGTCCGCGGTGAGCAATGTGAGCTTGTCCTCGCGCAGCCGGTAGAGACGGCTATCGCCGACGTGCGCCCAGGCGGCACGACCGCTCGAGGAGAGCCAAAGCGCAACGATCGTCGCGCCGATCGCGGGCTGCGTGCCGGTCGGCTCCTTCCGTCGCTCGCCCTCGCACAGAATGCGCCGATTTGCCTCTTCGATCGCCGCGCCGAGAAGGGCAGTGCCGTCCGCGTCGGCCCCTCCGCCGGCGTCGTTTGCACGAATGCGGTCGTAAACGACGTCGACGGCGAGTCGGCTCGCGATCTCACCGTCAGCGAGCCCGCCCATGCCGTCGGCGAGCAAGAACAGGCCGAGATCGGAGTAGCAGCCCACCGAGTCCTGGTTGGACTTCCGCACCAGCCCGATGTTCGACAGCGCTGCTGCCTCCAGCTTCATGTCCTTCAGGCGACCACGCCGAGCCACCATATCTCACACGGTCCGACGGTTCCACGTCGCGCCGACGTAACCACCGGAGCGCCGCGACCCCGATCATCGGCACGAAGCGTCGAGAGGGCGTCCGCCCCGGCTTCCCGGAACGACGACCGGGCTGAGCCGACCTCGCCAAGGCGCGCAAGCACCGGTTTGCGCCTTGCGCTGCTCGGGCTTTGCGCCGGCCCCCGGCAAAGCGCTCGGCCGGACCGTCGGCCACCGGGCCTTCAGACCGAAATCGTCAGCTTTCTCCGTGGCTTCCGCTTCGCAAACCGCGCCCCGAGCGGTCGCGCCCCGACGGGCACACGGGTTGCGATTCGTCGCACACGAGAAGGCGAGGCCGCAAGGCCCAGACGACACGCGAGAAAGGAGCCGACCATGACTACGAAGACGAGACTCGACGATCAGAGCATCATTGCCGCGTCGCCGAACCGCTCGGCCACGAGCCCGTTCCGCCCAGGGTGGGCGCTGACGCTCGGCGCCGCGCTGGCCCTCGTTCTTTCGTCTCAGTCGGCGTGGTCGGCGACCGGCTTCGACATCCGCAACCCCGGTTTCAAAACGCCCTTCGCCAGCCCACCTCCGCCGTGCTTCGGCCGCACCCCGACCATCGTCGGCACCGAAGGCGACGATCACATCGTCGGCACCTCGCGCGACGACGTCATCGTCGGCCTCGGCGGCAACGATTCCATCGAGGGCCTCTCCGGCAACGACGTGATCTGCGGCGGAGCGGGCAACGACGTGATCAACGGCGGGCCGTTTGGCGACCTCATCGATGGCGGCGAAGGCAACGACAACCTGGTTGGCGCGGATGGCAACGACGAGATCTGGGGCGGCGAAGGCAACGACGTGATCCACGGCGAGACCTTTGCCGACCAGGGCCGCGAGGCGACGGGCCACTTCGACGAGGTCCACGGCGGGCCCGGCGACGACCTGATCGTCGGCGGTCACGGAAGCGACGTCCTCTACGGCGATGAAGGTGACGACGAGCTCCATGGGGACTTCGATTACTGCGCCAACCCTGGCACCTGCGGCAGCGCTGCGGACGAGATCTACGGCGGCGGCGGCAATGACGACATCGACGGCAACGGCGGGGCGGACTACATCGAGGGCGAATCGGGCAACGACGCGATCGCCGGAGGCAGCGGCGACGACGAGATCGACGCTGGAAGTGGCGCCGATGCCATCGACGGCGAGGACGGCAACGACGTCGTGGACGGTGGCTCGGGCAATGACCAGATCGTCGGCGGCAACGACGACGACCATCTCGAAGGCGGCTCGGGCAACGACGTGATCTTTGGCGACTCCGAGAGCACCGACAATGCCTCGGACGCCGGCGTCGACACGCTCCTCGGGGGCGAGGGCAACGATCTCCTCTGGGACAAGCAGTGGCTCAACTGGTTCGACGGCGGCTCGGGCAGCGACGCTTGCACGACCTTCTCCGGGTGGCTCGCGCCGTGCGAGCGGACGCTGGTCGAGCGGCCCTGACCTGACCTCAGAGCTCGCCCTCGCAATCGACTCCACCGGTGCCCAGCGGCGCTGAGAGCTCACCGGGACCGCCTGGAGGCGGGCCTCGCCCAACTCAGCGCCGCGCTCTCGCCTCCGACCACGACCCTCGCCGCGCGGTAGGGTCAGCTCGAGCCGCTGGAGGGAACGGGCAAAGCGTCGCCTAGGAGCGCGGTGCGGTGCAGTCGCTGGCGACCCTCCCATCAAGCCGCCGCGAGCTTGCAACGGTTGTGCGCCGGGCACACCAGGAAAACGGCTTGACTCGCCGTCTCTTCGCGTCTCATGAGCGCTTGCGGTGCCGCCGCGGAGCAATGCGACACTCGCGGCCACTCGACCCTTCGGCTCACGTTCGACCGGTACGCCAAGCGGCAACCGCGTCCATCGATGATTGCCTCGTCGGCGCCCCCCGCCGATTATGACGCCGCGTACATGGCGCGAGAGCGGCCGACCGTGCTTGGCTCCGCCGTGGCGGCCCGCCCCGGCATCCCGCCGCAGGCGCCGCCATGGAGGCGACCACCATGGCGAGACGAGGCTCGAGGCCCGGCATCCCAGGGCTCGCACATCCCGGCCAGCGCGGGCTCCTCGCGCGAATCCCGACCTCGCGGCGTGGGCTCGCGCCCTGGCCCGCGCGCGCGCTCCGGCGCACCCGCGTCCCCTGGGTCGCGCTCGCACTACACCTCGCCCTCGTGGCGCAGCTCGGCGGCAGCCTGGTCGGATGCGGGGGCGGCTCGGCCGGCTCCGACTCCGACCAGGAGCCCACGCAGCCGCTCGTGCTCTTCGAGGGATCGGCGCGCGAGCTGCTGCCGCACGCCGACGGCTCCGTGGCCCGCTTTCGCAGCACCGCCAGCACGACCGGCGAGGCGCTGACCTCCACCTCGACGGCGACGGTCAGCGGCAGCTCGGCCGAGGGCGAGTTCGCGACCGAGCACCTGCTCGAGGACGGACGGCGCGCGCGGATCGAGGCGCGCGACGCGGGCGACGAGATCGCCATCGAGCGCGTGGTCACCGATCCGGGCAGCGACGCCGAAGAGAGCGTCGCGCTCGATCCACCGGCGATCCTGGTGCGCACGCCGGTGATCGCGCAGCAGCGGCTGCGCACGAGCTTCGTGCGGACGGTGGACATCGCGGTGACCGCCGAAGGCTCGACCGTCGTTCGGCCGGTGCGCTTCGTCGGGCACGCCGAGCGCACGCCGATCGAGGTGGCCAGCGTCGAGGTGCCCGCGGGGAGCTTCGCCGGGGCGGTGCGCTACGCGCTCACGGCGACCGGCAGCGCGGCGATCGAGGTTCTGGGGCTGCCCGTCGAACTGACCGTGGAGGTCGAGGGGGAGGAGTGGCTCGCACCAGGTGTCGGCCTGGTGCGCGAATCGCTCGACCTCGTGGTGCGCTCCGCCGGCTCGAGCGCGAGCGGCCGGATCGTCAGCGAGCGGCTCGCGACACCGTGATGGGATCCCCGTGCGCGGCCTCCGCGAGCGCCGGCGCCCGCAGGTGATCCGCTCCCCCCAGGCGCTTGCATGATGCCTATGCTGCTGGCAGATTGCCATCATGCCCGTGCAGATCACGATTCGCGATGTCCCCGAGGAGGTCCGCGACGAGCTCGCGAGCCGCGCCGCTAACGAGCGCAAGTCCATGCAGGAGTACCTCAAGCAGGAGCTGGAGCGCCTGGCCGCTCGCCCCTCCCTGCACACCTGGCTCGAGCGGGTTCGCGAGCGCAAGCGCCTGACCGGCCGCCGGGTGTCGCGCCGACAGATCCTCCAGCAACGCGACGCCGACCGGAGATGAGCGTCGTCGTCGACGCCTCCGTGCTCGTGGCGGCAACGACCGACGCCGGCCCCGAAGGCACCTGGGCCGAGAGCCTGCTGGCAGAGGGAGACCTGGTCGCGCCACAGCTCGTCCTGGTGGAGGCGACCAACATCCTGCGCCGGCTGGAGATCCGCAGGCAGCTGACGCACCTCGAGGCCAGCGCCGCCCAGCGCGATGTCGTGAGCCTCCGAATCCTCCTCGCACCGTTCGAGCCGTTCGCCGATCGGGTATGGGAGCTGCGACGAACGGTCAGCAGCTACGATGCCTGGTACGTCGCGGTCGCGGAGGCCGCCGACCTGCCGCTCGCGACCCTGGACCGTCGCCTCGCCCGCTCCTCCGGGCCCGCTTGCGAGTTCCTGCTCCCGGCATAGCGCGCCCGATCGGCGGGTCCCGCTGGCGAGTCATTGACGGACATGCAACCAGCGCGGTACGCCGGGTGTCGCGCGGGCAGATCCTCGAGCCGCGCGACGCCGACCGGAGATGAGGCTGGTCTCGCCAGCGAGCGTCACGACGCCGCTTCGTCGGGTCCCGCGGCCTCTCGGCCGGACCCTGTCGCGAAGCGCTCGCGCAGCTCGGCGCGCCTGACCTTGCCGGTGCCGGTCCTGGGCAGCGCGTCGACCACGACGAGCGCGCGCGGCAGCTTGAAGGCG
>CAZGUU010000139.1:10277-12617 GCA_964529315.1 uncultured Enterobacteriaceae bacterium | reverse complement strand
GGCGCTGGCCTCGGCGTGCGCGGCGAGCCGCGCGGGCACCGGGTACGGCGTGCCCCTGGGTGGCGGGCCTCGCGCGCTGGTGCGCGAGCCGAGCCACGTCTTCGGCGAGGTCGAGCCGGGAGCCGTGGTGCGCCACCGCTTCGAGATCGCCAACGTCGGCGACCAGCCGCTCGAGATCGCCTCGCTGGTGCCGAGCTGCGGCTGCACGGCGACGGTGCTGGCGAGCTCGAGCGTCGCGTCGTGGGGCACGACGGTGGTCGAGGTGGCGCTCGACACCTCGGGCCTGGCCGGCGAGCAGTCCAAGGCGGTGCGCGTGCGCACCAACGACCCGGCGGTCGCGGAGATCGAGCTCACGCTGCACGGCAGCGTCAAGTCCGACGTCAGCGCCGAGCCGCAGCGGGTCTTCCTCGGACGGCTCGCGCCGGGCGAGATCGAGACCCGAGTGGTCAATGTCGTGGTGCACGAGCCCGATGTCGCGCTGACCGGGGTGCGCAGCGAGGGCGGGCGCGTCGAGGTCGCAGTCGCGCCGCTCGATCCTCCGCTGCGCGGGATGCGGCTCCTGCTCACCCTGCGCAGCGGTGCCGGTGCCGGGCGGCTCGACGATCGGGTGGTCGTCTCGACGACCAGCTCGCGCCAGCCGGAGATCCGCATCCCGGTCCTCGCCTCGGTGGAGGCGGGCGGCGTGCGGCGGCGTGCCGCGGCGGGTGCGCCGAGCGGCCACCCATAGGCGGGCTTCGGCCAGGGTGCGCACGCCGCGCCGGGCGCCGCGTCTCGGCCGCCCGGCGCGGTCCGGGGAGCCTTGCGCGGCTGCTCAGCGCCGCTGGGTCTCGGCCGCGGGCTCGAGCCGAGCGTGGATCGCCTCGAGGCGCTCGAGCGCGACCGAGAGAGATCCGACGAGCTCGGTGATCCGCCCCTCGAGCGAGCCGACCTTGCGCTCGAGCACCGTCTCCTCGCCGTGCAGAGAGGTTCCCTGAACGTCCACCACGCGCGTGAGTCGGCCGACCAGATCGACCAACGCGTCGAGCAGGGCGGTCGCCTGGCCGAGGTCGCGGCGCGTGGCGACCAGATCCTCACCCACCGCGACCAGGCGCGCCTCGAGCCGGCGAATCCGTTCGGCGAGCAAGTCGCGGGGTTCGGCCGGGGACACCACTGGAAAACAGCGCTAGCAGGCGCGATGGTATAGCGACAAGGCCGCGGACGGGCCGCCGCACATGGACCAGCACCGGGGCTGTCGACGGTGCCGGGCCCGATCCGGGGGATGACAAGGCCGCGGCGACCGCCCTCGATTCGCTTTCGATGAGCTCCAGCACGCAAGACCAGCCCGGCCCGCCGGGATACCCCCTGGCGAGCGCCGCCCTGGCCGCTGCTGCGCGCCTATCAGCCGAGGGTCGAGCCGCGCTGCGCGTGCAGGGCCTGCGCGGCCCCGCGCGGGCGGCGTTCGTCGCCGCGCTGCACGGCGCTCGCCCCCGCCCGGTGGTGGTGCTGACGCGCGACGCAGGGGAGGCCGAGTCCCTGGCCCGCGACCTGCACTTCTTCCTCGGCGAGGAGCCGGCGCAGGACGCCCTGCGAAAGCGCGTCCATGTGCTTCCTGCCTGGGACGTGGCGCCGTTTGCGCCCATGTCTCCCAGCCCGGAGACGATCGCGCAGCGCATCGAGGGGCTCTACCACCTCGCCCAGACGCCCAATCCGATCGTCGTCACCACACCCGAGGCGGCGCTGCAGCGCGCGATGGCGCCGGCGGTGCTGCGCGAGTCGGTGTCCTACCTCGTGCAGGGCGACCAGGTGGACCTGGCGGCGCTCGCCGATCGGCTGGTCGCCTGGGGCTACAAGCGCCGAGCTCTGGTCGAGGACCGTGGCGAGGTCGCGGTGCGCGGCGGCCTGGTCGACGTCTTCGTCACCGGACAAGGCGATCCGCTGCGCCTCGAGCTGGTGGGCGACGTCCTGGAATCGATCCGCACCTTCGACCCGCGCTCGCAGCGGCGCATTGCCGAGCAGGAGGATGCGCTGATCCTGCCGGCCGCCGAGTTCCCCTCCCGGGCGATGCGCGAGCCGGGCGTGGTGCGGCGCATCGAGGAGCGGGCAAGCGAGCTCGAGATGCGCCGCCGCGACCGCCTCGACCTGCTCGACGCGCTCGGCGAGGGCGTGCACTTCCCCGGCATCGAGGGGCTGGCACCCTACTTCGTCGAGCTGGTGCCCTTGGCCGACTACCTGCCGCCCGACACGCTGGTCGTGCTCGACGACGCACCCGCTCTCGAGCAGGCTGCCGACGAGGTGTGGCGCAGCATCGAGTCGCACGCCGCGCTCGCCGCCCAGGAGCGCCGCCTGTCCCCCGCGCCGGGC
>CAZGUU010000139.1:5786-10267 GCA_964529315.1 uncultured Enterobacteriaceae bacterium | reverse complement strand
TCTACTCGACCCCGGCCGAGCTGCGCGCCGGCCTGGCGCGCTTCGCCACGCTCTCCTTGGAGGACCTGACCACGCTCGACAGCGACGGCGAGGCGGCCGTCGCGCTGCGCGTCGCCGTGCGCCGCCCCGACGGTGTGCATGGTGCCCGCCTGCTGCGCGAGGAGAAGGGCTTTGCCGCGCTGGCCGAGCGCCTGCGCGAGTGGACGCGCGCCGGAGCGCGGGTCGCGCTGGCGGTGGGCAACGCCGCCCAGGCCGAGCGCCTCGGGCGCATCCTCGAGGGCCAGGACCTGCTCGTGCCGGTCTGCGGCGAGCCGCTCCCGCAGGCATTGGCGCTCCACCCCGAGCCCGGCCCGCTGATCCTCGAGGGCGATCTCTCCGAGTCGCTCGAGCTGCCCGACGACGCCCTGGTGTGCGTCGCCGAGTCGAACCTGTTCGGCGAGCACCGCCGCACGCGCCGGCGCAAGGCGGTGGCGCTGACGCTCGACCAGGTGATGAAGAGCCTGGAGCAGCTCCACCCCGAGGACTACGTCGTACACCTCGACCACGGGATCGGCCGTTACCGCGGTCTGACCCACCTCGGCGTGGGGGGCACCGACGGCGACTTCCTGCACCTCGAGTACCAGGGCGGCGACCGGCTCTACGTGCCGGTCGACCGGGTGAGCCTGGTGCAGAAGTACGTCGGCGGCGACGGCGCCCACCCGCTGCTCGACAAGCTCGGCGGCGTGGCCTGGGAGCGCGTCAAGAAGAAGGCGCGCGAGTCGATCTTGGCGATGGCCCACGAGCTGCTGGCGCTCTACGCCACGCGCGAGCGCCACGAGGGCCACGCCTTCTCGACCGGCGACCCGCTCTATCAGGAGTTCGAGGCGCGCTTCCCGTTCGACGAGACCCCCGACCAGCAGCGGGCGATCGACGAGGTCCTGGCCGACCTGGGCAAGACGCGCCCCATGGACCGCCTGGTGTGCGGCGACGTGGGTTACGGCAAGACCGAGGTGGCGCTGCGCGCCGCCTTCGTCTGCACGATGGAGGGCCAGCAGGTGGCCGTTCTCGTGCCCACCACGGTGCTCGCGCAACAGCACCTGGAGAGCTTCCGCAGGCGCTTTGCCGGCTATCCCGTGCGCATCGAGACGATGTCGGGCTTTCGCAGCCGCAAGGAGAATGCCGAGGTCGCCGCTGGGCTCGCCTCGGGGGCGATCGACGTGGTGGTCGGCACGCACCGCCTGCTCCAGGGGGACGTCGAGTTCGCTCGTTTGGGCCTGCTCGTGGTCGACGAGGAGCACCGCTTCGGCGTGCGCGACAAGGAGCGCATCAAGCAGCTACGCAAGCTGGTCGACGTGCTCACGCTCACCGCCACGCCCATCCCGCGCACCCTCGAGCTCTCGCTCACCGGCATCCGCGATCTCTCGGTGATCGAGACGCCGCCGCTCGACCGCCAGGCGATCCGCACCTACGTCACGCGCTTCGACGAGAACGTGATCCGCGAGGCGATCCTGCGCGAGCTGCACCGCGGCGGACAGGCGTTCTTCGTGCACAACCGGGTGGAGTCGATCGAGCGCGTCGGCGAGCGGCTACGTGCAGTCGTCCCCGAGGCGCGCATCGCCATCGGCCACGGGCAGATGCGCGAGCACGTGCTCGAGAAGGTCATGCTCGGCTTCATGAACCACGAGTTCGACGTCCTGCTGTGCACGGCGATCATCGAGTCGGGGCTCGACATCCCCAACGCCAACACGATCTTCATCGATCGCGCCGACACCTTCGGCCTGGCCCAGCTCTACCAGCTGCGCGGCCGCGTCGGGCGCTCGCCGGCGCGCGCTTACGCCTATCTGCTCGTGCCCGGCGAGCAGATCCTGACCCGCGAGGCCCGCCTGCGCCTGCAAGTCCTCCAGGAGCTCGACGACCTGGGCGGCGGCTTCAAGATCGCGGCGCACGACCTCGAGATCCGCGGTGCGGGCAACCTGCTGGGCAAGCAGCAGAGCGGCCACATCACGGCGGTGGGCTTCGAGCTCTACACCCAGATGATGGAGCAGGCGGTCCACGAGCTGCGCGGCGAGCCGCTCGAGGTCGAGGTCGAGCCCGAGATCCAGCTCGGCATCCCCGCCTACATCCCGGACTCCTTCATCGACGACGTGAATCAGCGCCTGGTCTGCTACAAGCGCATGGCGGCGCTGCGGCGAGCCGAGGACCGGGTGCTGCTCGCCGAGGAGCTGCGCGACCGCTACGGACCGCTCCCGGCGATCGTGGAGGTGCTGCTCGACGTGATGGAGGTGCGCAGGCGGATGAAGGCGCTCGGAGCGGTCGAGGCACGGCTGCGCGGCCCCAGGCTGGCGCTCAAGCTGCATCCCTCGTCGAAGGTCGCACCGGCGGCGCTGGCCTCGGCCGTGGGCGCCGCCCGCGGGCGGCTCGCCCTGGCCCCGGACGGGACGCTCTCCGTGCCCACCCAGGCGCGCGGCGAGGCGCTGCTCGCCGAGGTGCGTGCGCTGCTCGGCGAGCTCGAGGGCTTGGTGAGCCGTGGCTGAGCGGGCGCGAGGCGCCGCCTCGCCCGAGCGCGCGACGGGCCGGGAGACGCACGGACCGCAGGACGCCGAGCACCGGGGCCAGGGCGAGGCTGGAGCGGCCGGCGGCGGCCACGTGCACGGGTCGCTGCGCATGCTGGCGCTGGGCGCCCTCGGCGTGGTCTACGGCGACATCGGCACCTCGCCGCTCTACGCGCTGCGCGAGTGCTTCCTCGGCGAGCACTCGCTCGAGATCTCGCACGCCAACGTCCTGGGCGTCCTGTCGCTGATCGTCTGGGCGCTCCTGCTGGTGGTCTCCGTCAAGTACCTCGCGTTCGTCATGCGCGCGGACAACGACGGCGAGGGCGGGATCCTCGCCCTGCTCTCGCTGGTCAAGGCGAGCGAAGCGGACCGCTCGGGCCCCGTGCCGCGCTTCGCCCTCCTGCTGCTCGGCCTGTTCGGCGCGGCGCTGCTCTACGGCGACGGGATCATCACGCCCGCGATCTCGGTGCTCTCGGCCGTGGAGGGTCTGGGTGTGGCGACCAGCGCCTTCGACCCCTACATCCTGCCGATCACGACGGGGATCCTGGTCGCCTTGTTCGCCGTGCAGCGCCACGGCACGGCGGGCGTCGCCGCGATCTTCGGCCCGGCGATGCTGCTCTGGTTCCTGGTGCTCGCCGCCACCGGGCTCTCCTGCATCCTGGCGCAGCGCGGCGACCACATCTCGGTGCTGAGCGCGGTGAGCCCCCTGCACGGGCTGCGCTTCCTGTGGGAGCACGGGCTGCACGGCTTCCTGGTCTTGGGCTCGGTGGTCCTGGTGATCACCGGCGGCGAGGCGCTCTACGCCGACATGGGCCACTTCGGCGCGCGGCCGATCCGCTGGGCTTGGTACGCCGTGGTTCTGCCGTCGCTCCTGCTCAACTACTTCGGGCAGGGCGTTCTGCTGCTCGAGCACCCCGACACGCTGCGCAACCCCTTCTTCGAGCTGGCGCCGGCGTGGGGCCTCTATCCCCTGGTCGCCCTCTCCACGATCGCGACGATCATCGCCTCGCAGGCGCTGATCTCGGGGGCGTTCTCGCTCACCCAGCAGGCGGTGCAGCTGGGCTACGTGCCGCGCTTCACCATCGTGCACACCTCGGGGACCGCGCACGGTCAGATCTACGTGCCGGCGGTGAACCGCGCGCTCATGGTGCTGTGCGTGGTCCTGGTGATCGCCTTCGGCGAGTCGGCCGATCTGGCCGAGGCCTACGGCATGGCGGTCACCGGGACGATGTCGATCACCACGCTGCTGTTCTACGCCTGCGCGCGCGAGCGCTGGGGGTGGTCGCGCCCGGCGGCAGGCGCGCTGGTGGCGCTCTTCCTTGCGGTGGACGTGGCCTTCCTCGGGCCGAACCTGCTCAAGTTCATGCACGGCGGCTGGTTCCCGCTGGCCGTCGGGACGGTGATCTTCGCCGCCATGACCACCTGGAAGCGCGGCCGAGCGGAGCTCTCGCGGGTGCTCGCCCAGGGACGCCTGCCGCTCGGCCTGTTCCTCGCCGACCTCGAGCACACCCGGCCGCACCGGGTGCCCGGCACGGCCGTGGTGATGACCTCGAGCACCGAGGGCATCCCGCCGGTGCTGCTGCACCACTTCAAGCACAACAAGGTGCTGCACGAGCGAGTCGTGCTCCTGTCGATCGTCACGGTGCGCCAGCCCGAGGTGGCCAATCGCGATCGGGTGGAGCTCGAGGAGCTCGGCTCGGGCTTCTACCGCGTGGTCGCTCGCTTCGGCTTCCTGGAGACGCCCAACGTGCCGCTGATCCTGCAGCTCTGCCGCTCGCGCGGCCTGGCGATGGAGATGGGCGCGACCACGTTCTTCTTGGGCCGAGAGACGCTGCTCTCCACGGGCCGCTCGGGCATGGCGAGGTGGCGCAAGACGCTGTTCTCCTTCCTGTCGCGCAACGCACCACCGGCCACGGCCTACTTCGGCATCCCGCCCAACCGGGTGATCGA
>CAZGUU010000139.1:0-5686 GCA_964529315.1 uncultured Enterobacteriaceae bacterium | reverse complement strand
GGTGGCGCGGTCGCCGTCCAACCGGATCTCCTTGTTGGTCACCAAGTGCTGCGTCATCGGGAACATCGGCAGCACCTCGGCGAGCCACTTGCGGATCTCGGGGTAGTGGCCCTGGATTCCGCCCGAGGCGGTGTAGTCTGCCCAGGCGTCGCGCGTGTACACGGTGTCGAGCAGCTCCCAGTCCTGCTGGTCGATCGCCCTGCAGTAGCGGGTGAGCAGATCCTCGATTTCCAGGCGGTCCTCGATGCGCCCCAGGCGCGCGCTCACGTCGTCGGTCATTCGCTCGTGCCTCCTTCCCTGTGAGCCAGGCTTGCCACGGGGCAACCTCGGGCGACAAGCCCGTCATGTCGACCCCTCGGAGCGGGTCGTCGGCTCGTCGTCGCGCACCGGCCGGGGTGCGACATACAGGAGACGCGCAACGTGGCTCGCCAAACGAAGAGGGGCGGCGACCCGAAGGCCGCCGCCCCTCCCGCCGCGGGCGCCGCGTGGGCGTCCCGGGGTGTGCCTTTTCAGGCGTCGGTCACGGGCAGTCGTTCTGGTTGTGGACGTCGTCGCTCGCGTCCTGCAGGGCGAGGTTGATCTGGCCGAGCATCACCGAGCCCAGGGCGGCCGTGCTGATGCCGGGGACCTTCTTGAGCAGCTTGGCGTAGACCTTGTCGACGCAGGCGTTGAAGTTCACGTTGCCCGAGGTGTTCGTGCCGTCGACCGGCGTGAGCGAGTCGATTGCGCAATTGGTCAGCGAGTCGGTGCCGCCGCCGTTGCCCTTCTTGTCCTTGTAGTCGTTCTCGCAGGCGAGCAGGCACTTGTAGAGGCCCTGTGAGTAGCCGCCGATCTCCTTGGTGAAGGCGTTGCCGCACTTGAGCTGGTCGTCGGTCGCGGGCGGGACGATGGGGCCGCAGATCGCTGCGTCGCCGGCCACCGCGCCCACGACGATGGCGAGCGTGTCGATCTGCGTCTTGGAGCTCGCCGGCAGGCCGCCCTGGTAGGCCGTCATGTCGGCCCAGGGCTGGTCGCCATTGCCGGAGATGCCATCGGAGTCACCCGGGCAGCCGATCGCCGTGTAGGCGGTGCCTGCGGTGAGGGTCTTGGCCTTCTTCATGAAGGCGAGCTTGCTGTCGCACTTGGCGATCGCGGCGACGAACTTGACCTTCTCGTCGCCCCCGTTGATCGCCGTCCCGGTGGCCAGCGTGCAGTCCTTGCCGACGGTGGTCGAGGTCTTCTCGCACGCGAGATCGGCCTTGACCAGGCAGTCGACGTACTTCGACTGCTGCTTGAAGATGTCGGCGCGCAGCTTCTGCTCCTCGGTCTTCTCCGTCAAGACGAGCGCGGAAGCCGTGCCGCCGAAGACGACCAGGGCGGCTGCCGCCGCCACGATCGTGCGTCCTGCGACCGTGAACGATTCCCTTCGCATCTTCTTCCCCCTTTTGTTTCAGGCGCGCCGCCGTGGCGCATTCGAGTCGTGATGAGGGATGCTTCTAGGTCACCCGCTGCAGCGCGGTCAACGGAAAAAGTTCCAGCACGTGCGCTTTGCCGCGAGTTTCACTCCGCGGGCCGATCCCGGTAGCACGAAGGAGGCCTGTGCTCGGTGGGGTTTCCCGCCGGCTTCACGCGACTGCGGCGGGCGCCTGCGGCCCCCGAGAGGGGCCTCGGGTCCCGGGGCGAGGCCACACCCGGTGGGGGGGAGGCCGCGCCGCGGACCCACTCCGTTGGGTCGGCGGCGCGAGGCAGGCTCGCACGGGGGATGGTGAGAGGGGCTGCCTGCGTCGCCCGCCCTGCGGGCCGTCTCAGCTCGGCTCTTCCGCCGGGAGCGGCTCGCGCAGCACCCGTGCCGCCTCGCGCAGCACGACCAGGGCGAGCAGCACCAGGAGCAGGGCGACCGCGGCGTTGAGCGTCGTTACGTCGAGCCGCGGCAGCCAGCCCGGCCCGCGCCCGGCGGCCGCGATCTGCAGGCCCAGCGACCACAGGGTGATCGCCAGGACGAACATCATCGGCCCCAGGGCGAAGCCCGCGGGCCTGCCGCTGCGCTTGAGCCACACCCAAACGGCGAGCAGGGAGAGGCCGGCCAGGAGCTGGTTCGAGGTGCCGAACAGCGTCCAGAAGAGCCGGTAGGCGCCCTCCTCGGCGAGCAGCAGGACGGCCATGGGCAGCGCCACGGTGATCGCCGTGGCGACCACCGCGCCGGCGCGGCCCGGCCAGCGCAGCAGCTCCTGGACGATGTAGCGGCCCAGGCGGGTGGTCACGTCGAGCGTGTCGAAGACGAAGGTCGAGAAGGCCATTGCGCCGAAAGTGGTGGCGAAGAGCAGGCGGTCGCGGCCGATCACCAGGGCCAGGTAGCGCCCCAGGCCCTCGCCGTAGATCGTCCCGGGAGCCTTGCCCGCGAGGCTCGCCGGGTCGGCGGTCATCACCGTGGACAGCGCGATCAGCGCGACGAACGCCTCGAGCAGCATGCCGCCGTAGCCCACCGGCCGGCAGTCGGGCTCGCGGGCGATCTGCTTGGACGTGGTCCCCGAGCACACCAGGCCGTGGAAGCCCGAGCAGGCGCCGCAGGCGATGGTGACGAAGAGGAAGGGAAACAGCGCGCCGGTGGGCCCGGGCACCTGCCAGGCGACGAAGGCCGGCTCGCGGATCGGGAAGTCGCCGAAGAAGATGCCGACCACGCCGACCAGGAGCGACAGGTACAGGACGAAGCCTCCCAGGTAGCCGCGCGGCTGGAGCAAGGCCCAGACCGGGAGCAGCGAGGCGGCAAAGCAGTAGAGCAGGATCAGCACGCCCCAGCTGCGCGCCCCGAGCTGCAGGACCATCGACCACTGCGTGCCGAGCCACACCGCGCCCAGCGTGGCCGGGACGAAGATCACCGTGGAGAGCCACAGCGGCGGCGCGAGCAGGCGCTCCCACACCCCCATGACGATCGAGAGCCCGAGGTAGAGCAGGGAGGACATCGCCACCGCGCCGCCCAGGTCGAAGCTGAACGACGTCCCGGCCAGGTCCTCGCTGCGCCCGACGAAGGTCGAGGCGGTGATGTCGGCAAAGGCGATGATCACGTAGACCAGCGCCACCCAGATGAAGGCCATCATCGCCAGGCCGGCCCGCTCGCCCAGGCGCTGGCGGACGATCTCGGCGATCGAGTGGCCCTGGTGGCGCACCGAGGCGACCAGCGTCGAGAAGTCGTGTACCGCGCCGATCAGCACCACGCCGAGGCCGATCCACAGCACGCAGGGCAGCCAGCCGAACTGCTGTGCCGCGAGGATCGGGCCGGCGACGGGGCCGGCGGCGGCGATCGCGCTGAAGTGCTGGCCGAGCAGGTAGAAGGGACGGGTCGGGACGAAGTCGACGCCGTCGTCGTAGGCCACGGCGGGGGTGCGGGCCGCGGCGTCGAGCTCGTAGCGCCGGGCGAGGAAGCGACCGTAGCGCAAGTAGGCGAAGGCCAGGAGCGCGATGACGGTCAGTGCGATCGGGGGCAAGCTCAATTGCGGTGCTCCGCGGCGGCGCTCCAGCGCGGCGCGATCTCGTAGCGCGCCACGTTGCGCCTCGGCAAGAGGGCGTGCGCGACAGGGGCCTGCGCGCTCGCACCTCGGCAAGGGCGGCCGGCTCGCCCGGAGCACCGATTCGCGATACGGGGTCGGGCGATGAGCAAGCCCGAGCGCGTCCCGCTCGCCATCACGCCGACCCCGCTCGAAGAGGCACCGCGCCTCTCCGCAGAGCTCGGCGTGCGGGTGCTGGTCAAGCGCGACGACCAGACCGGCCTGGCACTCGGTGGCAACAAGGCGCGCAAGCTCGAGTGGCTGGTCGGCGACGCGCTCGAGCGGGGCTGCGACACGCTGGTCACCTCCGGCGGGGCGCAGTCGAACTTCGCTCGCATGACCGCGGCGGCCGCGGCGCGCCACGGCCTGGGCTGCCACCTGGTTCTGGCTGGCGACGCACCGCAGCATGCCTCGGGCAACCTGATCCTCGACCATCTCTTCGGCGCAACGCTCCATTTCGCCGGCACCCGCCACTGGGGCGAGCTCGAGCGGCGCGTGGCGGACCTGGCTGCGGAGATCGGTCCGGGCGCCTATGCGATGCCGATCGGCGGTGCCTCGGCGGTCGGCGCCCTGGGCTACGTGTACGCTGCCGACGAGCTGCTCGAGCAGGCGCGCGAGCCGATCGACTGGGTGGTCATCGCCGATGGCAGCGGGGGCACCCACGCCGGGCTGCTCGCCGGCTTGCCACATCACGTCCGGGTTCTCGGGGTCGACGTGTCGCGCCCGCCGGTGCCGCTCGCGGAGCTGGTCCCGGCTCTCGCCGCCGAGACCGCGCGTCTGGCGGGGCGGCCGTCGCCGCCGCGCCAGGCGATCGTCGCCGACCACGTCGGCCCGACCTACGGCGCGATCACCGAGGAGTGCCGCTCGGCGGTGCGGCTCGCGGCGCGCAGCGAGGGCCTGGTGCTCGACCCGGTGTACACCGGCAAGGCGATGGCCGGCCTGATCGCCGCGGCGCGCGACGGGCGAGTCGGTGGGACGGTGGTCTTCTGGCACACCGGCGGCGCCCCGGCGCTGTTCGCCGAGGAGTACGTCGACTTCTAGCCCGCCTCGAGCCCACCAGGCGCAGAAGGGCTTGCGATGCTCAGGCGGGGTCGAAGCGGTTGACCGGGCCCTGCGACGAGGCTCGCCCGGGCAGGCCGACGGCCTCCTCGCTGACCAGGGCCTCGAGCACGCTGCGATCCTCGGGTGTTCTTGCGAGGAAACGCCGGCCGTCGGTCAGGCGGCCGACGACGATGCCGCTGGCCGGGGCGCCGTCGCGGTCGTAGACCACGGTGTACGTCTCGACGCTGGCGCGCCCGGCGGGTGCCAGCTCGAGCGGTGGGTGCGGCTCGGCGTCGATCCGCGCTTGGAGGGCGGCGCCGTCGACCGGCGCGAAGCGCCGTGCAGCCGGCTCGGCGCCGTAGACGCCGATGGCGTGCTTGGTCATGTACCAGCCGAGTGCGCTCACTAGGCCGCGCGCCGCGGGGTCGCGGCGCAGCAGGTCGACCATCGTGGCGATCGCGTGCATGCTGTAGTCGTTGCCCGCGCCGCCGAAGTGGGCGAGGCCGCCGGTCACGGTGAGCGGCCGGGGGTCGTCCTCGGCGATGCCCAGCGCCTGGCGCGCGATCTGCACCGCGCAGGGAAAGCAGCTGTACAGGTCGAGGTGCGCGACGTCGTCGATCCCCACGCCCGCCGCTCCCAGGGCGGCGGCCCCGGCGGCGCGGATCGCCGGCGAGCCCGTGTAGTCGGTGCGCTCGGAGACGTACCAGTGGTCGTGCGCGTCGGCCGCGCCGAGCAGGTAGATCCAGCGCGACGGCGGGATGCCGAGCTCGCGCGCCACGGCGACCGAGGTCATGAGCACGGCCGCTCCCTGGTTCACCTCGAGGATCGCGTTCATGTACTTGGGGTACGGGAAGGCGATCATGCGGTTCTGCGGCCCGACGGTCGCGATCTCCTCGGCGCTGCGCGCCTCACGGAACCAGGCGTGCGGGTGCTCGGCCGCGACCGCCGAGAGACGAGCGTACAGCTCTCCCAGATACGCCTGGTGCGCGGCGATGCCGCGCCCGGACCGGGCGCGCAGTGCGTTCTCGAACAGCGGGTAGACCTGCACGGGAAGCTGCAGGCCGTGTGCCATCTCGTGATCGCTCGAACCCATGCGCGGGTCGCCGACCACCGTCGGCTGGCCC
>CAZGUU010000138.1:0-12629 GCA_964529315.1 uncultured Enterobacteriaceae bacterium | reverse complement strand
GGCGACCCGCCGGGGTGGCTCCGTCGCCCGCCGCGCGGCCCTCTTCTGCGCGCTCCTGGCCTCGACCACGGCCGGTGCGCTGCTCGCCCGACCGGCCGCGGCGCAGCTCCCGCACGGCAGCCTGGTGGTCACCGACCATGCGCGGATCCTGGTGGTCGATCCGCAGAGCGGCTTCGTCGCCACCCTTGCCGCCGGCGCACCGCTCTCGCTGCCGACCTCCGTCGCCGTCGACCGCGACGGGACGCTGCTGGTCGCCGACTGGCACGCGCCCACCAACCCTCCGGGCAGCGTCTTTCGCGTCGATCCGGCAAGCGGCGCGGTCACCACCGTGGCGAGCAGCGCGCCGCTCACCACACCGCACGCCGTGGTCGTCGAGCCCGACGGCACGATCCTCGTGGGCGACCTGGACGCCGGTAGCCACCTGCCGCTGCTCGGTGGTGGCGTCTTCCGCCGGGGTGCGATCTTCTCCCTCGATCCGGCGAGCGGCGCCGTTGCTCCCCTGGCCCGCGACTGCTGCGAGTGGAACCCGGCCGCGCTCGCGCTCTCCGCGCGGGGCGAGCTCTACGCCGCCGATCTCGGCTGCTGCGTCTTCCTCGCCGAGGGCGGCCTCTCGCGCATCGACCGCGCAACCGGCACGAGCGCGGCGATCCACACCTCCGTGCCCCTGCTCGACCCCTCGGGCGTCGCCGTCGATCCCGCAAGCGGCGAGCTGATCGTGACCGAGGCGACCAACCCGCAGCCGGGCGAGGCCGCCGTGCTGCGCATCGATCCGGCCACGGGCAGCGTCGCAACGATCGCCGCCGGCAGCCCGCTGGTCGATCCGCGCAACGTCGTCCTCGCCGAAGGCGGCGAGCTCCTGGTCGCCGACTCCGGCGCCGCGGCGGTGCTGCGCATCACGCGCGAAGGGAGCATCGCCACCATCGCCTCCGGCGCGCCGCTGCGCGCCCCGTGGGGGCTGGCCCTGGTCACGCGAGGCTCCGCTGCCGGCGGCTCGACGCCGGCGAGCTCCGCGGTGTTGGCCTGCGCCAGGCACGACGCCGCCGCCCTGGGACTCTCGCTGCGCGCGGCGGCGGGTTGCTGGGCGCGCGCTCGAGGGGACGGAGAGGCCAGAGGCGAGCGCCCGGCCCCGTCAAGCAACGCCGGCGTCGAGGGCCGAGGCGACGACACGAGCGCTGCGCTGGCGGCCTGCCGGGCCACGGCGGTCGTCCACGTCACCTCCCAGCTCGCCGACGCGCGGAGCTGCCCGGCCGCGGATCGCGCCGCGACCACCCACCTCGCCGGGATCGCCGTCGATGGGCTCTTCGACGTGCTCGATCGCAGCGTCACCTGCGCTCCCGAGCCGATCGATGCCGAGCGCTGCTCGCTGGCGGAGAGGACCGCGCTGCTGCTGCGCGACGCCCTGCTCTGCCGCGCCCGCGCCGTGGAAGCGGCCTTCGCCGGCAGGAGCTTCGACCTCGCCGCCTGCGACCAGGCCGCCCGCCGCATCGCCCCGGGCCGCCCGAGCGAGGCCCGCTGCCCGCCCTGCATCCGTGCCGCACGCGAGAAGCGCGACGCCGCGATCGCCTTCCTCGCAGGGCTCGCCGGAGCCTCGCTCTATCGGCCGCGAGAGGAGCCTGCCAGATGACGGCCGAATGACGCTCGCCGACGGCCCGCTCACTGCACGGCGATCCTCCGCGGCACGGAGTACCGCGCAGCGCTGCCATTGGACACGTTGCGCAGGCGCGCGCGAAACGCGTAGCTGCCCGGCCCGGCGTCGGCGGTGAACGTCTGGCTCGCAAGCGAGGTGCCGGTCGACCATGCGATGAACGTCGCCTGGCCCGGACGTCGCACCTGCACGTCGAAGACGTAGCCGGCGGGCGGCGCGCCCGAGGCCCACGTGAGCAGGAAGGCCGTGGATGTCCCGCCGCGGGCCGGCTGCGCCGTGGCGCGGCGCGTCCGCGCCACGGCGACGTCAGCGCCGCCCCACCTCAGTACCGTTCCACCTTGGAGATGATCTCGTTCATGATCTCGCGCGTGCCGCCGCCGATCGGGTAGAGCCGCGCGTCGCGGTAGAGCCGCTCGACCACCGATTCGCGCATGAAGCCGTAGCCACCGTGGATCTGCACCGCCTGGTCGACGACGAACGAGCACATGTCGGTCGCGGTGTTCTTCGCCATCGCGGCGAGCGCCGGATCCTGCTCGCCGCGCGTCCAGCGCACGGCGACCTCACCGGTGAGCGCGCGGGCGGCGGCGATGCGCGTCACCATGTCGGCGAGCTTGTGACGCAGCACCTGGAAGCCGGTGAGCGGCTTGCCGAAGGCCTGGCGCTCGCGCGCATAGGCCACCGCCTCGCGGTAGGCGAGCTCGGCGATCGCCACGCACTGGCCGGCGAGCGAGAGGCGCTCGGTGACGAAGTTCATCATGATGGAGACGAAGCCGGCGTTCTCCTCGCCGATCAAGTTGGTCACCGGGACGCGGCAGTCGGCAAAGGAGAGCTCGGCGGTGTCGCTCGCCCACCAGCCGGTCTTGGCGAGCTTGCGCGAGGCGGTGAAGCCCGGCGTGCCGCGCTCGATCGCCAGCAAGGAGATGCCGGCGTGGCGTGCGCCGCCGGTGCGCACCGCGGCGACGACGAAGTCGGCGCGCCAGCCCGAGGTGATGAACATCTTGGCGCCGTTGACCACGTAATCGTCGCCGTCGCGCACCGCGCGGGTGCGCACCCCGGCGACGTCGCTGCCCGTGTCCGGCTCGGTGATGCCCAGCGCGGCGATCTTCTCGCCGCGCAGCACCGGGTGCACGAAGCGCTCGCGCTGGGCGGGCGTGCCGAAGCGCAGGATCGGCGGCAGGGCGATACCGTGGCTGCCCAGCCCGACGCAGGTGCCCACCGACTTTCCGGCGAGCACCATCTCCTCGGAGGCCACCAGCACGTGGGTGAAGTCGCCGCCCGAGCCGCCGTCCTCCTCCGGGTAGCCGATGCCCAGCACGCCGGCGTCGGCCGCCCGGCGGTAGAGCTCGCGGGGGAACTCCCCGGCCTCCTCCCAGGCATGCGCGTGCGGCGCGATCTCCGCCTCGGCGAAGCGGCGGATCTGAGCGCGCAGCTCGGCGTGCTCCTCGGTCTCGAACAGATACGTCCTGGCCATGGTGCTCCCCAGCCGACCCCGACCGCTCGCACCTCGAGCAAGCTCGTCGCGCCCGGCTCGCCCTGCGCGAGCCCCCACGTTTCGAGCCTCCCTCGGAGCGCGGGACATCGGCCTCTCCTTCGCGTATGGACTGCCGTGGACCGATGCGTCAAGCGGGAGGCCGATGCGCACGCTGCTCGCATACTTCAGCCAGACCGGCTACCTTCTGCCGGCGCCGCCGATCGGCCTGAGCTACGTCGCCCACGCCGCGCGCGCCGCCGGCCACGCCGTGGCGCTGCTCGACCTCCCCCACGCCGGCGACGCCGACTCCGCCCTGCGCCGCGAGCTGCGGCGCCACGACCCCGAGCTGGTCGGATTCTCCGTACGCCACATCGACAACCTCTCCCGCCAGCGCCCGGAGTGGCACCTGGCCGAGCTCTCGCGCCGCATCGCCACGGTGCGCCAGGCGAGCTCGGCCAAAATCGTGCTGGGCGGGCCGGCGATCACCGTGCTGGGACCTTCGGCGCTCGAGCACCTGGATGCCGACTTCGCGGTGATCGGCGAGGGAGACGTCGCCTTCCCGGCACTGCTCTCGGCGCTCGAGAGCGGCGCCTCGGCCGACGGCATCCCCGGCGTCTGCCGGCGCGACGGCGCGCAGGTGCGCTACACGCCGTTCTCGCGCCTGGAGCGCTTCGGCGCCTCGCGCATGGAGGACTGGCTCGACTGGCGCGCCTACGAGCACGGCGGCAGCACGTGGGCCGTGCAGACCAAGCGCGGCTGCCCGCTGCACTGCATCTACTGCCCGTTCCCCGGCATCGAGGGCAGCGTGCCGCGCCGTCGCCCCGTCGAAGAGGTGGTCGACGAGATCGAGCGGGTGATGCGCACGCGCCGCCCGCGCACCTTCGAGATCGCCGACACGACGTTCAACGTGCCGCTCGAGCCCGCCCTCGAGCTCTGCGAGGCGATCATCCGCCGCGGGCTGCGCGTCAACCTCACGGTGGGGAGCGTGAGCGCGGCGACGGTCTGCGAGGAGCTGCTCGCGCTGATGAAGCGCGCCGGCTTCCGCTCGATGGTGCTGACCGCCGAGGCGGCCGACGACACCATGCTGCGCAACCTGCGCAAGGGCTTCACCACCGAGCATGTGCACCGCGCGGCACGCCTGGTGCGCGGCTCGGGCATCGCCACCCTGTGGTT
This sequence comes from uncultured Enterobacteriaceae bacterium, assembly GCA_964529315.1. Classification (GTDB taxonomy): domain Bacteria; phylum Desulfobacterota; class Binatia; order UBA12015; family UBA12015; genus CAZGUU01. The sequence continues at coordinate 8,340 of CAZGUU010000138.1, read as the reverse complement.
CTTCATGCTCGGCGGGCCGGGCGAGACGCGCGAGACCGCCGAGACGACCGTGTCGTTCATCGAGCGGACCCTCGACTGGAAGACCTGCCTCTCGGTGATCGCCACGGGCATCCGCATCCTGCCCGGCACCGAGCTCGCCCGCCAGGCGCGCGAGAGCGGCTACCTGCCGCCCGACGCCGACCTCGTGCGGCCCGCCTTCTACCTCTCGCCGCAGGTCGAAGAGGATTGGCTGCTCGCGCGCATCCACCGCGCCATCGCGACGAACCCGTGCATCGTGCACGCCGCCGAGCAGCGCGAGTCGCCCCACGCCTGGCTGCACAATCGCCTCTTCCACCTGGCCGGCGTGGCCCCGCCCTACTGGCGGCTGCTGCCGCGCCTGCTGCGCATGCGCCACGTGCGCCGCTTCCGCGGCGGGAACCCACTGCGTGCGCGTGCGCAGGCGGCGCCGCAAGCCTGATCTCGGCGGCGCGTGCCGGCCGCGGTCGGCTCGACCCGTCGGAGAGCCAGCGCGGCCCGAGGCTCGCATGGCCGTCGCGCTCTTCGCCGTGGCGCAGGCCATCGAATTGCTCTCCGGGCCGGAGCGGGACCGCGAGCCGAGCGGACCTCGGAGACTGAAAGCGAAGGCTTGCCTCGCGTGCGCGAGCGGATCCTCTCCTGAAGCGGCCTGAGCTCGGCCACGGGCTGCTTTTCGATCACTCCCGGCGCTCTCGTCGCCGAGCCCTCATCGGGGCCGGGGGCTCGCCGCCCGCCCCGCTCAGCACAGCCCGACGATCGAGTCGCCGTCGAGGTCGAGCGACTCGGCGAGCGGGCGGCGCGGCAGGCCGGGCATGCGCAGGATCTCACCGGTCAGGACGACCAGGAAGCCCGCTCCGGCGTTGATCTGGATGCCACGCACGGTGACGTCGAAGCCCTCGGGCCGGCCGCGCAGCACGGGGTCGTCCGACAGCGAGCTCGGCGTCTTGGCGATGCACACCGGCAGGTGCTCGCAGCCCAGGCGGCGCACGTCCTCGAGGTCGCGCTCTGCGCTGCGGCTCAGGACGACGCTGCGCGCGCCGTACATCTTGCTCGCCACGGCGAGGATCTTGTCGGGCACCGGCTGGCGCGGGTTGTAGAGGGGGCGAAACGGCCGGTGGCTCTGTGCGTGGGCGAGCAGCGCGCGGGCGAGCTCGACGGCCCCGGCGCCGCCGCGCGCGTGGTGGTCGGAGACGGCGAACGGCACGCCGAGCGCCGCGCAGCGCGCCGCCACGACGGCGATCTCGTCGTCCGTGTCGCCGGCGAAGCGGTTCAGCGCGACCACCGGCACCTCGCCGAAGTGGGCGATGCTCTCGACGTGCTTCTCGAGGTTGGGCAGGCCACGCTCGACGGCCTGCGCGTCGGGGCGCGCGAGCTCGTCCTGCAGAGCTCCGCCGTGCATCTTGAGGGCGCGCACCGTCGCCACCAGCAAGACGGCATCCGGGTCGAGCCCGGCACCTGCGCACTTGATGTCGAAGAACTTCTCCGCGCCCAGGTCGAAGCCGAAGCCCGCCTCGGTGATCGTCCAGTCGGCCAGGTGCATGGCCATGCGCGTCGCGAGCACGCTGCTGCAGCCGTGTGCGATGTTGGCGAACGGGCCGCCGTGCACCAGGGCCGGCGTGCCCTCGAGCGTCTGCACGAGGTTGGGCTGCAGGGCATCGCGCAGCAGGGCGAGCATCGCACCCGAGGCCGAGAGCTGGGCGGCGGTCACTGGCGCGCCGCTGCGGGAGAAGGCGACCAGCGTGCGGTCGAGGCGCTGGCGCAGGTCAAAGACGCTCGTGGCCAGGCAGAGCATGGCCATCACCTCGGAGGCCGCCGTGATGTCGAAGCCGGTCTCGCGGGGCACGCCCTGCGCCGGCCCGCCCAGGCCGACGATCACGTTGCGCAGGGCACGGTCGTTCACGTCGAGCACTCGCCGCCACAGCACGCGCCGCGGGTCGATGTCGAGCGGGTTGCCGAAATGGATGTGGTTGTCGAGCAGCGCGGCGAGCAGGTTGTGCGCCGCGGTCACGGCGTGGAAATCGCCGGTGAAGTGCAGGTTGATGCGGTCGGCGGGGACGATCTGGCTGCGGCCGCCGCCCGTGGCACCACCCTTCATGCCCATGCACGGCCCGAGCGACGGCTCGCGCAGCGCCAGGCACGCCGACTCGCCGAGCCGATCGAGCGCTTGGGCCAGGCCGATGCTGGTGGTCGTCTTGCCCTCGCCCGCCGGCGTGGGCGTGATCGCGGAGACCAGCACCAGGCGAGGCTCGCCGTCGCGGCGGCGTGGCCGCTCGAGCACCTCGAGCGGGAGCTTGGCGACGTCGCGCCCGTAGGGCACGAGATCGTCGGCCACCAGGCCGAGCCGCGCCGCGACCTCGGCGATCGGCCGCGTGCGGATCGATCGGGCGATCTCGATGTCGGTGGGCATGCTGCGACCTCGTGCTACGACCTCGTCGGTCGACGGAGCACCCCCAAAGGAGGCACGGATGCCGACCGTCTCGCAAGCGCCGCAGCAGATCCGCCTCTCCGACGGGCGCGTCCTGGCCTTCGACGAGCACGGCGACCCGCGAGGCTTCCCGGTCCTGTGGTGCCACGGTGGGCTCTCCTGCCGGCTCGACGTCGCCCACGCCGACTCGGCCGCGCGCGCGGCCGGCGTGCGCCTGCTCGCGCCCGATCGCCCGGGGCTGGGCGGCTCGACCCACCAGGACGGCCGCCGCCTGCTCGATTGGCCCGAGGACGTGCGCGCGCTCACCGACGCCCTGGGCATCGCGCGCTTCTCGGTGCTCGGCTGGTCGGCCGGCGGCCCTTACGCCCTGGCCTGCGCCTACGCCCTGCCCGGCCGCGTCGCGGCCGCCGGCGTGATCGCCGGCGTGGTGTCGGCCGAGAGCCGCGCCGCGTGGCGCGAGATGGACCTGCCCGACCGCCTGCTCGCCGCCCTTGCGACGCACGCCCCGAGCGTCGCCGCCTTGGCCTTCGGGCTGGTCGCGCGACTCGGGCCGGCTCGCGTCGAGTGGGTGTTTCGCCGCCTCTTGATCCCTGCCGACCGCGCCGCCCTGGCGCGTCGCGACCCGACGCACCAGGCGCCCGCCACCAGCTCGCCCCTGGCCCTCGCCGACACCGCACCCCCGGCGCTTGCCGGCCCCGACACCCGCCAGGCGTCGCTCGGCCTCGCCTACTGCGAGGCGCTGCGCCCGGGAGCGCGCGGCATGGTCGCCGAGTACCGGGTGCTGGCGGCCCCCTGGGGCTTCGCCCCGGAAGCCGTCCCCGGGGCGGTCCGCCTGTGGTACGGCGCGCTGGACCACCTCTGCCCGCGCTCGCACGGCGAGGAGCTCGCGGCGCGCCTGCCACGGGCCCGCCTGGAGATCCTGCGCGGGCTCGGGCACCTGGTGATGCACGCGCGGGCCGAGGACGTCCTGCGCTCCGCCCTTGCTTGACATACCGCCCGCCGCGCGGCCCGGCTACTCGTGGCCGCGCAGCACGTGCACCGCGCACACCGCGCCCAGCCCGACCATGTGCGCCAGGCCCAGGCGCGCGCCGGGCTGCTGGCGGTCGCCGGCCTCGCCGCGTATCTGGCGCGTGATCTCGACCACCTGCCCGACACCGGTCGGGCCGATCGGGTGGCCCATCGCCAGAAGGCCGCCCGACGGGCTCACCGCGCAGCGTCCACCGACATTCCACGCGCCGTCGGCGAGCAGGCCCGCGGCCTGGCCGGGGCCACAGAGTCCCATCGCCTCCAGGTAGAGCAGCTCCTCGATCGAGAACGCATCGTGCACCTCGACGACGTCGAGGGCGCCGGGCGCGACCCGGGCCTCGGCGAGCGCGCGCGCCGCGGTCTCTCGGGTCAGCTCCGCGTCCCAGTTCGCCGCGCCGGGATAGACGCGCTCCGAGGTGAGCACCGAGGACAAGACCCGCACGGCGCGCGAGGCATCGAGGCCCAGGCGGGCGATCGCGGCCTGCGAGGCGATGATCACCGCCGCCGCCCCCTCGCCGATTGGGCAGCTCTGCAGGCGCGTGATCACGCCGGCGAGCGGCGCCTCGGCCAGCACCTCGTCGAGCGAGCGCGCCTTCTGGCGGTGGGCAAACGGGTTGTGCGCGCCGTTGGCGTGATTCTTCACGGCGACCAGCGCGAGCTGCTCGCGCGTGACCCCGTAGCGGTGCATGTACTCGTCGGCGAGCAGGGCGAAGTGGGTGACCGGGAGCATGCGCGACGCGGCGAGGTCGCACACCCCGGCCTTGGCGGCCGCGAGCCGAGGCACGTCGGGCTTGTCGACGCCGACCGCGACGGCGACATCGCTCACGCCCGTCGCGACGTCGAGGCATGCCATGCGAAACGCGGTCGAGCCCGAGGCCGAGGCGTTCTCCACCTGCACCATGGGGATGCCGCTTGCACCGAGGTAGCGAAGCATGGTGCGGCCCGCCGCGAAGCCGAGCAGCGCCGTACCGGTGTACGCCGCCTCGACCTCGCGCCAGGGGAGGCCCGCGTCGGCCAGCGCCGCGCGCAGCGCCGCGAGACCGAGTGAGACGAACGTGGTCTCGCTGCCCCGCTGGTAGCGATGCAGGCCGATCCCGACGACGTGGACCGGGCGAAGCTCGGCAAGCGTGACGCCCATCACTCACCCTCCGCGATGACGAAGTGCAGCTCGACGAGCTCTCGGCCGTCGCGCTCGCCCACCGCCACGAGCGCGCTGCGCACCCGAGCTCCGGGCGAGACACCGCCGGGCGGAGCGTCGAGCACGGCGTGGACCGCGGGACCGCAGTCGAGCACGATCGTGGCCAGGCGCTGGCGGGCAGGCGGCGATCCGGCTGCCACGGCTGGCGAGCCCGGCAGCTCGACCGAGGCGACCACGCGGCCCGCACCCGGCAAGTCCAGCGCGGCGATCCGCTCGGGCTCCGCACCGCAGCCCTCGCACCCGTAGTCCTGCGGGGGAAAGAAGACTCGCCCGCAGGCCGTGCAGCGCCGCCCGTGCAGGGGCGGCACACCGGCGGCGTTCGCATCGTACAGGGTCGGCTCGGCGGCGATGCGCTGGATCATGTGACCTCCTCGGAGCTTGCAGGGATCCCCGCCCGCGATGCGTTCACCTCGCGAGCCGGGAGCAGAGCTTCGGCCGGCCCGGCGCGAGCCGGCTCTCCCGACTCCTTCCCGCAAGCGCGGCACGAGATCAACCTCGCCCGCGGCCCGACAGCCCGAGGCCTCTCTTCTCACGTCGCTGTCGCATGCCGTGGCTCGAGGTCTCGGGGCGGCCCCTCGGGACGGACTTCGGGCATGACGACGCCGGCGGAGCGACGACGAGTGCGTCCACTCGCTCGTTTCGCTTGACATGGTGGCCACTGCTTGCCAATGGTCGCGCCTTCGGCAGCCCCGGCCACCGCGCGGGCGCGGCTCCACCCGGGGTACCGCCAGAACGGAGGCGAAGATGCGAGCGAGAGAAGCGATGCCGGGCACGGTGATGGTCGTCGCGCTCATTGTGGCGCTGGTGGTCTGCGCCGGAGTGCGGGAATCGCACGCCCAGGCAGGCACGCTGTTCGACCACCTGAAGTGCTACTCGATCACCTTCAAGAAAGGGAACTTGACGGTCGACGGCCACGCGCTCGACCCGCTGGTGCTCACGCCGTTCCAGAATCCTCCGTTTGCCGTCGAGGACGGCTGCCGGCTGCAGCCAGCGGGCAAGCCCAAGCCGGTGATGTTCTGCGTGCCGGTCGACAAGAAGCCGCGCCAGAGCCCGAGCGGCACGCAGATCGACAACGACTTCCTGGTCTACAAGATGAAGTGCCCTTCGCAGGAGGATCTCGAGCAGGGCGTGCAGGACCAGTTCGTCAAGGGCGTGGGCAACGTGCGGCGCAAGCCCCCAACCCGCTACTTGCTCGTGCCGGCCTACAAGATCGACACGCCGCCGCCGCCGTGCGAGCCGACGGCGCCGCACATGTGCAGCGGCACCTGCCCGAATACGACCGACGAGTGCCGGCCCGGGACCACCGACATCTGCGGCTGCTTCCCCACGACCAGCGAGCCCTGCCACTGGGACCCGGCGGCCTCGAGCTGCGGCGGCTCCTGCCCCGCGCCGCAGACCTGCACGCAGATCCAGGGCACGATCAGCTGCCAGTGCCAATGAGGCCGCCGCGACGGACCTGACGGCCCCGACATCCGACGTGCGCCGTGCCCCCGCCCCGGCCGACACCGGCGGCGGGGGCACGGCCGTCACGCCCGCGTTGGCCCCCTACACCGCCGCCGCGTAGGGCGGCGCCGGATCGTACTCGATCGCGTGCTGCACCAGACGAGCGAACTCGGGGTCGCGCAGCTGCCCCACGACCCACAGCGCCATGTCGATGCCCGCCGAGACGCCGGCCGCCGTGACGACGTTGCCGTCGCGCACCCAGCGGGTCTTCTCCAGCACGGTCACGTCGCCCATCTGGCGCAGGCCGTCGATCATCGCCCAGTGCGTGGTGGCGCGACGGCCGGCGAGGAAACCCGCGGAGTGCAGCACGAGTGCGCCGGTGCACACGCTGGTCACCCAGGCGCAGGTGGCGCCGACCCGGCGCAGCCAATCGAGCAGCGCCGGGTTGTGCTGCTCGCGCCGCGTGCCCATGCCGCCGGGCACGAGCACCACGTCGAGCGGGGGTGCGTCGGCGAAGCAGTGGTCGGGCAGCACGCGCATCCCCTTGGCGCAGCGCACCGGCCCGGGCCGCTCGGCGATCAGCACGACGCGGTCCTCGCCGCTCGCCTGCGCCGCCATGGTGAACACCTCCCACGGGCCGACGAAGTCGAGCTCCTCGGCCTCGTCGAAGATCACGATGCCCGTCGTGTAGCCCATCGTCGGTCCCTTTCTCGCTCTCGCGGCGTGGCGCGCGCGCCCGCGCCGGCTCCGGCCGGCCTGCGCGCCGTCTCAGCGTCGCCCGGCCTGCGCGCCTCTCAGCGCCGGCCGGACATCCCCAGGCGCACCGCGGGCAGCCAGATCGCCTCGGGCAGCAAGCGCAGGATCACGCCGAGGGGACCCCAGGGGAAGACCGGCACCGTCGATTGGCGCACCCGGCGCTCGATCAGGTCGGCGATGCGACGCGCGCCGTCGGCGGCGGAGATCAGGAAGGGGCGCGAGGGGTTCTTGTCGTTCATCGGCGTGTCGATGTAGCCGGGCGAGATCGTCGTCACGGCGATGCCGAGCGGCTCGACGTCGGCGCGCACGCTCTCGAGATAGGTGGCGAGCGCCGCCTTCGAGGCGCTGTACGCGCCGTTGCTCGGCAGGCCGCGGAAGCCGGCCACCGAGCCGATGCCGACGACGTGCCCGCCGCCCGCCGCGCGGAACAGCTCGACCGCCGCGTCGACCGTCGCCATGGCGCCGATCACGTTGGTGCGAATGATGTCCTCGTCGAGCTCGAAGCGCCCCGTCCCGACGCGGCGCTGCGCGGCGATGCCGGCGTTGGCCACCACCAGCGACACGCCGCCCAGCTTCGCCGAGAGCTCGGGGATCGCCGCGCGCACCGCCGCGCTGTCGCGCACGTCGAGCGCGCGTAGCTCGACCTGCGCCGAGGCCGGCTGCCCGCCCGGGCTCACTGGCGTGCCCGCTCCCGCCAGGCCTCTCGGCGCAGTGTCCGCGGGCGGTGCCGCGGCAGCACTCGCTGGCGCCCGTGCTCCCGCTGTCGCGGTTCTCACCGCAGCAGGCGCTCCCCCCGCTATGATCGCCTCGCGCACCTCCTCGAGCACCGCGGCGCGACGCCCGGTCAGTCCGAGCGCCCAGCCACGGCGCGCGAGCTCCAGGGCGAGCGAGCGCCCGATGCCCGAGGTCGCCCCCGTGATGATCGCAGCCTTGCCCATGGCGACCGGCTCTAGCACAGTCGCCCGATGGGGTCGTCGGTCGCGCGGGAAGCAGGCGCGCACGCGATCGTCGCCCCGACCGGCGTGAGCGCCCGCGATCCCCGAGGAGAGGACCCGAGCATGAGCGAAGACCGCACCCCCATCCTGATCGGCACCGGCCAGATCACGCAGCACGACGCCGACCCCGCAGCAGCACTCGACCCGCTCGGCCTGATGCTCAACGCGACTCGTCGCGCCGCCGCCGACGCGGGCCTCGGCGCCGCAGCTCTGGCCTCGGTCGATCGGGTCGCCGTGGTGAGCTTCATCTCCTGGGCCTACGCCAACGCGCCGCGCCTGCTCGCCGAGAGCATCGGCGCCCACCCGCGAGAGGAGCTCTACACGACGATCGGCGGAAACTCGCCGCAGTGGGCGGTGAACCGCACCGCCGAGGCGATCGCCGCCGGCCGCGTGCGCCTGGCCCTGCTCGCCGGCGCCGAGGCCCTGGCGACCATGCGCCGCGCCGGGCGCGCCGACGTGCAGCTCGCGGCCGGCGAGTCGCT
>CAZGUU010000137.1:2697-12698 GCA_964529315.1 uncultured Enterobacteriaceae bacterium | reverse complement strand
CGGCCGCGCGCGCCGCCCGAGCGAGGGATCGGCCCGAGCCGCCGGGCGATTCGACCCGGGGCGTCCCGGGTGTGATATATCGCTCACGCCGCGCCACCGGGCGCCCGAATCTGGGAGCAAGACGACCATGACCGAAGAGCACCCCGCCCGCGCCGCCTCGCACCGCTCGATGGCGGCGGTTCGGGCCAAGGACAAGACCGCCTGGCTCGCCTTGTTCGCCAGCGACGCGATCATCGAGGATCCGGTCGGCGCCTCGCCGCTCGACCCGGAGGGCAAGGGGCATCGTGGCCGGGCCGCGATCGATGCCTTCTGGGAGGCGAACATCGCCCCCAACCAGATCGACTTCGAGATCCGCGACTCCTACGCCTGCGGCAACGAGTGCGCCAACGTCGGGACCATCACCATCGTCATGCCCGGCGGGATGAGGGTGCTGACGCACGGCGTGTTCGTCTACGCGGTCGACGCGGCGGGCAAGCTGGCCTCGCTGCGCGCCTTCTGGGAGTTCGAGAAGACCTTCGCCAGCATCACCGGCGCCTGAGCCGGGCAAGGGAGTCCCGCCTTGCGCACCTGCCGCTCGTTCTGCCGCATCTGTCAAGCGTTCTGCGCCCTCGAGGTCGACGTCGAGGGCGACCGCGTGGTCGCCGTGCGCGGCGATCGCAACGACCCGATGAGCCGCGGCCACCTGTGCATCAAGGGCCGCCAGCTACCCGACGAGGTGCACCACCCCGCGCGCCTGCGCGGCTCGCTGGCGCGCAAGGGCTCACGCGGCGCGCTCGAGCCAATCGCCACTGCGCAGGCGATGGACGAAATCGCCGAGCGCCTGGCCGAGCTGATCCGCCGCCACGGGCCGCGCAGCGTGGCGAGCTACAGCGGCACCGCCGCCTACTTCAACGCGGCGACCCTGCCAGTGGTCCAGGCGTGGCACCGCGGCATCGGCTCGCCGATGAACACGAGCAGCGTGACCATCGACCAGCCAGCCAAGATCATCGCCGTCGGCCGGCAGGGCTTCTGGGGCGGCGGCCCGCACGCCTTCGCCACCGCCGACGTGATCATGCTGGTGGGCAACAACCCGCTGGTCTCGGCACTCCACCAGATGGGCGGGCCGCCGGGCTTCGACCCGCCCGCGCTGCGCGAGGCCAAGCGCCGCGGCCTGAAGCTCGTCTGCATCGACCCGCGGCGCACCGAGACCGCGCGCCTGGCCGACATCCACCTGCAGGTGATTCCCGGCCAGGACCCGACGCTGCTCGCCGGCATGCTGCGAGTGATCCTCGACGAGGGCCTGCACGACGTCGCCTTCTGCCGCGACCACGCCGCGGGCCTGGACGGGCTGCGCCAGGCGATCGACGGCTTCACCCCGGACTACGTCGAGCGCCGTGCCGGCGTCCCCGCCGCGCAGATGGTCGAGGCCGCACGCCTGTTCGCCGCCGGCCCGCGCGGCTGCGTGAGCTCGGGCACCGGCCCCGACATGGCGCCGCACCCCAACCTGACCGAGCATCTGATCTCCTGCCTGAACACGGTCTGCGGTCGCTGGGCGCGCGAGGGCGAGCTGGTCAACGTGCCGAGCATCCTCTCGCCCGCCCTGCCGCGCCCGGCGCAGGCCTTCCCGCCGGAGATGCTGCCCGCGGAGATCAACCTGGCGCTCAACACGGAGCGCTCGCGCGTGCGGGGCTTGCGCCAGCTCTTCGGCGAGATGCCGACGGCGGCGCTGGCCGACGAGATCCTCGAGCCGGGCGAAGGCCAGGTGCGGGCGCTGATCGTGGTCAGCGGCAACCCGGTCGCCGCCTGGCCCGATCAGCAGAAGACGCTGCGCGCTCTGGCGGCGCTCGACCTGCTGGTCTGCCTCGACGTCCAGCCGAGCGCGACCTGCCGCCGGGCGCACTACGTGATCGGCTGCGCGCACCCCTTCGAGCGCGACGACTTGACCGGCTTCCAGGACCGGCTCTACGAGCGGCCCTACGCGCACTACACGCGGGCCGTGCTGCCGCCGCAGGGCGACGTCGTCGAGGAGTGGATGCTCTTTGCCGGCCTGGCGCGCCGCATGGGCACGGAGATCCGGCTCGCCGGCGGTGCGCTGCCGCTCGACGGCTCGGCGAGCACGCTCGACGTGCTCGACCTGGCCTTCGCCGGCGCGAAGGTCCCGATCCGCACGATCGCGCAGCACCAGGGTGGCCACGTCTTCGAGGAGGCCGCGGTGACGGTCTCGCCACCCATCCCCGGGATCGAGGGCCGCCTGCAGCTCACCCCCGAGGGGATCGTCGACGAGCTGCACGAGGTGCGCGCCGAAGCCCTGCCCGAGCCCGGACACCACGGCGACGACGGCAGCTACACGCACCTGCTGATCTGCAGCCGCCTGCGCCACGTGATGAACTCGGTCGGCCACGACCTGCCCGCGGCACTGACCCACGGCCCGCACAACCCGGCCTTCCTGCACCCCGACGACCTGACGGCGCTTCGCCTGCGCCCGGGCGACCTGGTGGAGATCGCCTCGGAGCACGATCGCATCGCCGCGGTGGTCGGGCTGGACGCCGACCTGCGCCCCGGGGTGGTGGCCATGGCGCACGCCTTCGGCGGCGATCCGTCGATCGAGGCCGACGTGCGGCGCGTGGGCAGCAACACGAGCCGACTGGTCTCGACCGATCGGCACTACGACCCGTTCGTCGGCATTCCACGGCAAACGGCCATCCCGGTGCGCTTGAAGCCGCTTGCGGGGGCGCCCTGAAGCCACCTTTGCAGGACGCCACGGCGATCGTCGGGATCGCCGAGAGCCGCTACGCCAAGCGGCTCGAGGAGAGCGAGCTCGAGCTCGCCTGCACGGTGATCCGCGCCGCCCTGGACGACGCCGGCATCGCCCCCGCCGAGGTCGACGCGCTGGGCTCCTTCACCATGGAGGAGACGCTCGAGGTCGACGTGGCGCGCAACCTCGGCCTGGGCGACCTCTCGTTCTTCAGCCGCGTCGGCTACGGCGGCGGCGCGGCCTGCGGCGCGGTCGGCCACGTCGTCATGGCGGTGGCCACGGGCGTGGCCAACGTGGGCGTGGCCTGGCGAGCGCGCAAGCGCGGCGATGCGCGCTCGCGCATCTGGGCACAGGTGGCGCCGCGCGTGCACGACCACTGGAAGTGGTCGCGTCCCTCGGGCCTGCTCCGCCCGGTCGACGAGCTGGCGATGCTCGCGAGGCGCTACATGCACGAGACCGGTGCCACGCGCGACCACCTGGCCAACGTCGCGCTGGCCTGCCGCCACCACGCCAACCGCAACCCCCGTGCCGTCATGCACGAGCGGCCGCTCGAGCGCGACGAGTACATGCGCGCGCGCTGGATCTCCGAGCCGCTCTGCCTGTTCGACAACTGCCTGGAGACCGACGGCGCGGCTGCCGTGGTGATCGTGCGCGCCGACCGCGCGCGCGACTGCCCGCACCCCCCGGCCTACGTGCACGCCTTCTCGCAGGGCCTGCGCCGGCAGCACCAGACGATGACCGACTTCCACGGCGAGAGCCCGCTGCGCGGCTGCTCGTGGGCGACGGCGCACAACCTCTGGCGGCAGAGCGACCTCGAGCCGGCCGACGTCGACGTGGCGCAGATCTACGACGCCTTCTCGCCGCTGATCCTCTTCTCGCTGGAGGCCTACGGCCTCTGCGCTCCGGGCGAGGGCGGGCGCTTCACCGAGGACGGCGCCATCGAGCTCGGCGGCCGGCTGCCGGTCAACACCTCCGGGGGCAGCCTCTCCGAGGCCTACGTGCACGGCTTCAATCTGATCAACGAGGGCGTGCGCCAGATCCGCGGCACGTCGACCTCCCAGGTGCCCGATGCCCGGGTCTGCCTGGTGACCAGCGCGGCACCCGTGCCCAACGGCGCGCTCCTGCTACGGAGGTGAGCGGTGATCGAGGGCGTACCCCTGCCGGCGACCGACGACCCACTCGACGCCCCGTTCTGGCAGGCCACGCTGCGCGGCGAGCTGGTCGTGCAGCGCTGCCGCGCCTGCGGCGCATGGCGCTTCCCGCCGCGGCCCATGTGCCCCGAGTGCCGCTCGTCGGAGCACGACTGGTCGCCCGTGTCGGGCCGCGGGCGCATCTGGTCGTTCTGCGTCCCGCACCCGCCGCTGCTTCCGGCCTTCGCCGCACACGCCCCCTACGCGGTGGTCGTGGTCGAGCTCGAGGAGGATGCCCGGCTGCGCATGGTGGGCAACGTGGTGCGCACCGACGACGGGCCGATCGACCAGGTCGATCCCGCGAGGCTCGCGATCGGCGCCGCGGTGCGCGTCGCCTTCCGCCGGCTCGCCGACGACGTCGCGCTGCCGCAGTGGGTGCTGCTCTGAGGCGACCTCAGGCGAGCAGCCAGGCGTACCCCTTGCGCAGTGCAGCCGGGCCGCCGCTCTCGAGGATCTCGCCGTGCGCGACGACGATGCGATCGAAGTCCCAGGCGAGGATGCGCTCGAGGCTCTGCCGCGCGGCGGCGCGGTCGCGGATCAGCCGCGGGTCGATGCGGGTCGGGCGGAAGCGGCCATAGCCACCGAGCAGGCGCATCACCAGACGGGTGAAGGGCGGCGCCGCGGGGCCGAAGTTGAAGGCGAGATCGCAGAGCAGCAGCGTGCGGCTTGCGCGGTGCAGGAAGACGACCTCGTTCTCCAGCGGGCGCCCGCGGAAGTAGAGCTGATCCACCTCGCCCTGCCACTGCTCGGGCGGCCGGTCCTCGAGCACACCGGCGATGGCCAGGTCGGGACGCTTCTGCTCGACGCCGGCCCCCACCCAGAGGCGGGCCTGCGGATAGACCCGCGCCACGTCGCCCGCGTGGAGGTGATGGAAGCGATTGGGCGCGACCACGAAGCGAACCGCCCCGATCGCGTCGAGCTCGCTGCGCAGCGCGCCGTCCAGGGCCACCGGGGAGTGCAGCAGGAGACTCCCGCCGGCCAGGCGCAGCACGGTCATGCGCGCACCCACCTCGAGGCCGAAGAAGCGTTGCGGCCGCTCCACCACCCAGATGTCCCGATCGATCTGTCTCAGCATGGGGGCAAGCCCTCTTCGCACGGGGTCCGGCCAGCGGGCGCGCGGCCGCACCGGCGCCGTATCGAGCCGCACACCAACATTGTCAAACGACGGTCGGGCGCCTCGGGAGCTTGGCTCCTGCGGCCTCCGGGGCGCACACGCCATGGGCTACGCCAGCCGGAGCCCCTACAGGCCGCCCCGATTGCTGTCGATAGACAGGTGACGTGTCCGGCGAGAGAGCAACGCCGGCGACTGGTACCATCCCCGACTTCGACCCCGCGCCGAGTCGCCACCGCAACCCGAAGGACGCCGTAGCGCGCTCCTCAGGGCGATTCGCGTTGCTCCTGCCCCTGGCGATCTTCGTCGGCGGCGCGCTGCTCTCGGTGGCCGCGGCAGGCCTGCTGCACGGGCGTCTCGAGGAGGCGGACGACGCCTACTTCGCCCTGCAGGCGGAGCATCTGCAGCAGCGGCTGGCGCAGCAGCTCAACTACTACGCCTACGGTCTGAGCGGCACCAATGCCGCGCTCACCTCTAGAGGGTTGTCGCGCGAGCAGTTCGAGGCCTATGTCGCCGCACGCAATCTCGAGCTGGAATTCCCGGGTGCACTCGGTCTGGGCTTCATCCGCCGCGTCCGGCCCCAGGACCTCGATGCCTTCCTCGCCCGCGCCCAGGCAAAGGAGGCGAGCTTCCGCCTGCACCCGGAAGGGGCGCCGGGAGCCGACCGCTACGTCGTCGAGTACATCGAGCCCGCCGATCGCAACCCGGCCGCCTTGGGCCTCGACATCGCGACCGCGCCGATTGCCCGGGCGACTGCCGAGCAGGCGATGCGCAGCGGACGGGCGACGCTCACCCCGCTGATCCCTCTCCCGCCAAGCGGCCAGGCGGGCTTCCTCTACCTGCGTCCGATGTACGAGGGCAGCAATACGCCGCCCAGCGAGGCGGAGCGCGTCGCCAAGCTCGCCGGCTGGGTGTACATGCCGATTCCCATCGACGACGCGATGGCGAGCTTCGCCCAGGCTCCCGATCGCCAGGTCGAGTTCGAGATCCGCGACGGCGACTCCAAGGTCTTCGCCAGCGCTCCGCTCGACGGCATGCCGCATCGCAACGCCCTCGGCTTCGACGTGGCCAACCGCCGCTGGACGCTGCTCACCGGCGCGCGGGCCGAGTTCGACCGCCAGGACCACTGGGTGGCGCCCCTGGTCGTGGCGGTGGCGGGCACGCTGATCGCCGCGCTGGCCGCACTCCTGGCCGGATCGTCGCGGCGCACCCGCCGGCGCGCCGAGCAGCTCGCGCTCACCATGACCGAGGACCTGCGTGCCTCGCGCGAGCATCTGAGGAGCAGCGAGGAGCGCTTCGATCTGGCGGTGCAGGCCTCGAGCCAGGGTATCTGGGACTGGGACGTCGTCCGCGAGCAGATCTACCTCTCCGACCTGGCCCTCGAGCAGCTCGGCTACCCGCCCGGGGAGCAGCTCTTCCTGCAGAACGACACCGACATCCTCGCGAAACACGTCCACCCCGAGGATCTGCCCCACGTGCGCGCGGCCTTCGAGCGCCATCTGGCCGACGGCCGGCCCTATGAGGTGGAGGTTCGCGTGCTGCGCCGCGACGGCGCCCTGCGCTGGCTTCTGCACCGTGGCCAGGCCGTGCGCGACGCATCGGGCGCACCCGTGCGCATCATCGGCACGATGAACGACGTCACCGAGCGCAAGGCGGCCGAGCAGGCGCTGGTCGAGGCACGCGAGACCGCCGAGGCGGCCTCGCGGTTGAAGTCCCAGTTCCTCGCCAACGTGAGCCACGAGATTCGCACGCCGATGAACGGCATCCTCGGCATGACCTCGCTCGCACTCGAGACTCCGCTCGACGCCGAGCAGCAGGAGTACTTGAGCGGAGTGCAGAGCTCGGCACGGCGCCTGCTCCGGGTGATCGACGACATCCTCGACATCTCGAAGATCGAGGCGGCCAAGCTGGTGCTCGAAGAGATCCCGTTCTCGCCGGCCGCGGAGATCGGCGAGGCGGTGCACGCGCTCGCCCCGCTGGCCTCGGAGAAGGGGCTCGAGCTGCGCTTCGAGCCCGCGCACGACCTGCCACGCCTGGTGCGCGGCGACCCGGCCCGGGTGCGCCAGGTGGTGACCAACCTGCTGGACAACGCGATCAAGTTCACCGCCACGGGCGAAGTGGCGCTCCGCCTCGAGCCCGACCCAGCTGGCCTACGGATCACCGCACGCGACACCGGGCCCGGGATTCCCGAGGAGCACCGCGAGCGCATCTTCCACGCCTTCGCCCAGGGCGACGGCTCGATCACCCGGCGCTTTGGCGGGATCGGGCTCGGCCTCACGATCAGCCTCGACCTGGTCCGGCGCATGGGCGGACGAATCGAGCTGGACAGCGAGGTGGGCCGAGGCAGCACGTTCCGCGTGACCCTGGCGTTGCCGGTCGAGGCTGGCCCGATCGCTCTGCCGACCACCGGTGCGGGACCCGACGCACGCGTGGACTCGGGCGCAGGCGCGGGCTCCGTCGTCGCTGCCGGCTGCGCCACGGGCGTGGGCTCGGGCCAGGGTGCGGGCTGCGGCTCGAGCGCGAGCCGTACCCGCGAGGCAACGGCCACCTCCCCGCCAGCCGCCGGCCACCCCCTGCGTGTCCTGCTGGTCGAGGACGACCGAGTGAACACCCGCGTGGCCACCCGGATGCTCGAGCGGCTCGGCCACCGAGTCGCCCACGCCGAGAACGGCGCCGTCGCCCTCGAGATGCTCGCGGGCGAGGCCTATGACGTCGTCCTGATGGACATGCAGATGCCGGTGATGGACGGCATCGAGGCGACCCACCGGCTGCGCGAGCGGGAGAACGGCGGCCCGCGCCTGCCGGTCATCGCGCTCACCGCCAACGCCATGGAGGAGCACCGCGAAGCGTGCCTCGCCTCGGGCATGGACGCCTATCTGACCAAGCCGCTCGACCGCGCGCTCCTGGCCGAAACCTTGGAGAGGTTCGCCCCGCGCGGGGTCGCATGCGCCGCGGCCTGAGAGCGCGCCGCCGAGCCCTAGAGCTTCGAGGCGGCCATGATGCCCAGCACCTCGTTGCAGCCGTCCTCGACCATCGAGGCGCGCGCGTCGCGCAGCAGCTTCTCCATCGGGTACTCGCGGCTCAGACCGTTGCCGCCGAAGATCTGCAGCGCCTCGCTCGCCACCTCGAAGGCGGTGTTCGTGCAGAAGACCTTGGTCGCGACCGAGAACTGGAGCAGCGGCATCGCGGTGGCGTTGTAGAGGGCGGTGCGCCGCGCCAGGGCGCGCGCCGCCTCGACCTTCATGAACATCTTGAACAGGCGTGACTTGACGCTCTGGTGGTTGAAGATCGTCGTGCCGCCCTGGACGCGCTGCTTGGCGTACTCCACAGCGTGGTCGAGCGCCGCCGCCGCGACGCCGACGAAGAGCTGCCCCATCGCGGCGTTGGCGTGCCCGAGCAGGACCTCGAGCGCCATCGAGTAGAGCTCGGGTGGCACCGCCATGTACGAGGCGGGGATGCGCACCTCGTCGAAGTAGATCTCGCCTTGATTGAGCGAGCGCTGGCCGAGCTTGTCGAGCGGCTTGGGACGGAAGACGCCGGGCGAGTCGAGCGGCACGAGGAAGACGCCACCACCGCGCAGGCCCTGGCTGCGGTCGAGCGTGCAGAACAGCACGGCGATGTCGGCGATCGAGCCGTTGGACACCCAGGCGGCCTTCTGGCCGGTGATGACGAAGCTGTCGCCCTCGCGGCGCGCCACGCAGTTGGGCACGAGGTCCGGATCGTCGAAGTGCGGCTCGGAGAGGCCGACGGTGTCGCTGCCGTGGTCGGGCTCGGTCAGCGCCCAGCAGCCGATGGTCGGCTTCGCGGCCGAGCAGAAGCGCTCGATCAACCCCGCGTCGCCGGTCTGCTGCACCCACGGCTGGTGGAAGTGGGACAGGCCGAGCGTGATCGCCAGGCCGACGTCGCCCCAGGCGAGCTCCTCGTTGACCACCGAGACCAGCCGGGCCTTGGCGACCGGATCCATCGTCTGGTCCTCGAGCAGCCCGCCGATGCCCAGCTCGCGGTACTGGCGAAACACGTCCCAGAGGATCGAGCCCGGGGCGATCACCTCGGCCGGATCGGAGAGCTTGTCGAGCGCCGTCCCGGCGGGCCGCAGGACCTCGATGGCGAAGCGGTGCGCCGTCTCGCGAATGCTCAGGTCCTCCGGGGACAGGTTCACCTCGATGTCGATGGCCGGCATACGTCTTCCTCCTGGCTCGTCGCGAGCTGCCGGAAGCATTGGCTCAACTCAGGCACCGATTGCCATGACCGAGGCCAGCGCCCCGTCTGCATGGTATCATCGCGACATCCCGCGTCCGTACCATGGCGAGCGGCTCTGCGCTGTGCCAAGCGGCTCGGACCCGAGGATTCGCGGAGGCAGTGGAGCGACGATGACCCAGGACGCGCAGACGATCCCACGGCTGATGGATGCCGCCGGCCAGCTCTTCGCCGAGCGCACGGCGATCGAGGACGGGCCGGTCGCGCTGAGCTTCGCTGGCCTGGCCGAGCGCACGCTGCACGTCGCACGCGCGTTCCTCGCCGCGGGGATCGAGCCGGGGGACCGGGTGGCGATCTGGGCGCCGAACCTGCACGAGTGGATCCTGGCCGCGCTCGGCCTGCAGTCGGCAGGCGCCGTGCTGGTGCCGCTCAACACCCGGCTCAAGGGGGCGGAGGCCGGCTACGTCTTGCGCAAGAGCGGCGCGCGCATCCTGCTCACGGTCGAGGAGTTCCTCGGCAACCGCTACCTCGACCTGCTCCGTGCGGCGCTGGGCGGGCCCGCCGGCGGGCGGCCGATCGCCGAGCTGCCCGAGCTCGAGCGCATCGTCCTGCTGCGCGGCAGCGCACCCGACGGAGCCGGCCCGGAGGAGGGGCACGGAGGTGGGGCCGGCCGCTCCACGGCACGGACCATTTCCTGGGAGAGCTTCCTCGCCCTGGCCGAGCACGTCCCGGTCGCGCAGGCGCGCCGGCGCGCCGCGGCCGTCTCCCC
>CAZGUU010000137.1:0-2687 GCA_964529315.1 uncultured Enterobacteriaceae bacterium | reverse complement strand
TGGCGATGGGGTTGGCGAGGGGACGTGCAGGGCGGGGCCGGGTGGTGGGGCCGCCCGCACCCGGGCACGCACCATTTCGGGGGTGGGTTCCCGCCCCCGGGCGGCCCACGACGCGGTCGCGCCGGCGCGCGGGCGCGCCGCGGCCGTCTCCCCGGACGATCTCTCGGACATCCTCTTCACCTCGGGCACCACCGGAAAGCCCAAGGGCGTCATGACGACGCACGGGCAGAACCTGCGCACCTTCCGCACCTGGAGCGAGATGGTCGGCCTGCGCGCCGGCGACCGCTACCTGATCGTGAACCCGTTCTTTCACAGCTTCGGCTACAAGGCCGGCTGGCTGTCGGCGATCCTGCGCGGCGCGACCGTCCTGCCGCAGGCGGTGTTCGACGTCCCGGCGGTACTCGAGCGCGTCGCCCGTGACCGGGTGACGGTGCTCCCCGGGCCACCGACGCTCTACCAGATGATCCTCGCCCAGCCCGACCGCCAGCGCCACGACCTCTCGAGCCTGCGCCTGGCGGTGACCGGCGCCGCGGTGATCCCGGTCGAGCTGATCCACCGCATGCGTCGCGAGCTGCGCTTCGCGACCGTCATCACCGGCTATGGGCTGACCGAGTCCTCGGGCGTGGCGACGATGTGTCGCGAGGGCGACGACCCCGAGACGATCGCCACCACCTCGGGACGAGCCATCGCCGACGTCGAGGTGCGCTGCGTGGATCCCGCCGGAGCCCAAGTGCCGCGCGGCCAGCCGGGCGAGGTCGTGATCCGCGGCTACAACGTCATGCGCGGCTACTTCGACGACCCCGCCGCGACCGCCGAGGCGATCGATGCCGGCGGCTGGCTGCACACCGGCGACGTCGGGGTGATGGACGAGCGCGGCTACCTGCGCATCACCGACCGCATCAAGGACATGTTCATCAGCGGCGGCTTCAACTGCTACCCGGCGGAGATCGAGGGCATCCTGCTCGGCTGCCCCGAGGTCGCGCAGGTGGCGGTGATCGGCGTCCCCGACGAGCGGCTCGGCGAGGTGGGCATGGCCTTCGTCGTCGCCGCACCGGGCACCACGCCCACGCCCGAGTCGATCGTCGCCTGGTGCCGGCAGAGCATGGCGAACTACAAGGTGCCGCGGGCCGTGGAGATGGTCGATGCCCTGCCGCTGAACGCCTCGGGCAAGGTGACCAAGTTCGTCCTGCGCGAGCGGGCCCGGCAGCGGGAGCGGCGCGCTTGACCCGACCCGCACCGTCCCGGCCGCACGACACGCCCGCCCGGCTCGATCCGGTGCGCCTGCGCGAGGACTTCCCCATCCTCGCCCAGAGCGTCCACGGCCACCCGCTGATCTACCTGGACGGCGCCTCGACCAGCCAGAAGCCCCGCGCGGTGATCGACGCGATCGCCCGCTTCTACGCCGAGGACTGCGCCAACACCCGCCGCGGCCTGCACGAGCTCGGCGAGCGGGCCACACGCGCCTACGAGGACGCGCGCGAGCGGGTGTGCGCCTTCCTCGGCGCCGCCCAGGCGCGCGAGATCGTCTTCGTGCGCGGCACGACCGAGGCGATCAACCTGGTCGCACAGAGCTACCTGCGTCCGCGCCTCGCAGCCGCCGACCGCGTGCTGGTCACCGAGATGGAGCACCACTCGAACATCGTCCCCTGGCAGCTGGTCTGCGAGGAGCGCGGTGCCGAGCTCTGCGCGGTGCCGGTGGACGACGCGGGCGAGCTCGACATGGACGCCTTCGAGCGCCTGCTCTCGCCGCGCGTCAAGCTAGTGGCGGTGACCCACGTCTCCAACGCGCTGGGCACGGTGAATCCGGTGCGCGAGATCGTCGCGATGGCGCACCGCCACGGCGTGCCGGTGCTGGTCGACGGGGCCCAAGCGGTCGCGCACCGTGCGGTCGACGTGGCCGACCTCGGCTGCGATTTCTACGCCTTCTCCGGCCACAAGCTCTACGGCCCGTTCGGCATCGGCGTGCTGTTCGCCCGGGCCGCGATCCTCGAGGCGATGCCCCCCTGGCAGGGCGGCGGCAACATGATCCGCTCGGTCGACTTCGCGCACACCACCTACGACGACATCCCCTACCGCTTCGAGGCGGGCACGCCGAACGTCGCCGGCGCCGTGGGCCTGGGCGCGGCGCTGGACTACGTCTCGGGCACAGGCCTGGAAGCGATCGGGGCGCACGAGCGCGAGCTGCTCGCACGCTGCGACCGCCACCTCGCCGCCGTCCCGGGCCTGCGCCTGCTCGGCGCGACCGCCGAGCGGGCCAACATCGCCTCGTTCGTCCTCGAGGGCATCCACCCCCACGACGTCGGCACGGTGCTCGACGCCGAAGGCATCGCGGTGCGCGCCGGCCACCACTGCGCGCAGCCACTCATGCGGCGCTTCGGCGTCGCGGCGACCGTCCGCGTCTCGCTCTCGCTGCACACCACGGCCGCCGAGATCGACGCGCTCGCCACCGCACTGCAACGCGCCCGGGAGCTGCTCGGATGAGCTCCGCGGCGCAGGACCTCTACCGCGCGGTGGTGGTCGAGCACGCCCGACACCCGCGCAACTTCGGCCGCCCGGACGGCCCGGCACGCACGGCGGAGGGCTACAACCCGCTGTGCGGCGACCGGCTGCTGGTCCACGTCGCGCTCGACGGCGACGGCGACACGCTGCGCGAGCTCACCTTCGAGGGGTCGGGCTGTGCGGTGTCG
>CAZGUU010000136.1:9691-12704 GCA_964529315.1 uncultured Enterobacteriaceae bacterium | reverse complement strand
CGGCGAAGCTGGCCGCCACCTTCGGCCTAGACCAACTCCAGGTCGACGCGATCCTCGAGCTGCGCCTCTACCAGCTGGCCCGCCTCGAGATCGACAAGATCCGCAGCGAGCGCGAGGAGAAGCTCGAGCGCCTGGCGGAGGTCGAGCGGCTGCTCAAGCGCGAGAGCGAGCGCTGGAAGCTGATCCGCGCGGAGATCCTCGCGATCCGAGAGAAATACGGCGACAAGCGGCGCACCGCGGTGTCCGCGGGCGGCCGCGAGGAGCTGGCCTACCACCCCGAGGCGTACATCGTCCACGAGGAGGCGACCATCCTGCTCACCCGCGACGGCTGGCTGCGGCGCGTGCGCGAGATCAAGGATCCCTCCACCGCCCGGCTGCGCGAGGGGGACGCGCTCTCCGCGGTGCACGTCGGGACGACCCGCGACCGGCTGGCGCTCTTCTCGAGCAAGGGCGTGCTCTACGTCCTGCCGGTGAGCGACGTGCCGTCCACGACCGGCTACGGCGAGCCCGTGCAGTCGCTGCTCAAGTTCGGCGACGGCGAGCGAGTGCTGACCAGCCTGCTCGTTCCCGGGCGCGGGGACGCCGAGGGCGACACGGCCGCCGCTGCCGGAGGTCCCGCCCCGGCGCGCGCGGACCATGCGACGGGCAAGGCCAGTGAGCGCAAGCCCTCCGGGCAGCGCGATCTGTTCGATCGCGAGCGACCGCCAATCGAGCTCACCGAGGAGACGCGGACCATCCTCGTCGCCTCGGCCCGCGGCTACGGCTTTCGCACAACCCCCGACCTGGCCGTGACCACGCGGGCCGGGCGGCGCTTCGCGCGGGTGCTCCCGGGCGACGATCTGATCGCCGCCTACGAGCCCACCGGCCCCGAGGCCTTCTGCCTCGCGCACTCGGGCAAGGGCCTGCGCTTCCCGCTCGACGAGGTGGCCGACCTCGCGGGCGCCGGCCGAGGCGTCATCCTGATGCGCCTCGACGAGTCCGACCGCCTGATCGGGGCCCTCGCAGCGCCGCGCAAGGCCAAGCTCGTCGCCACGATCGAAGGCGCAGGCGAGCGCGAGCTCGATGCATCGGACTTCCCCGCCAGCCATCGCGGCGCCAAGGGAGCCAAGGTGGTCAAGCGCGGGCAGCCCGCTGGCCTGGCGCTCGCATCGCCGAAGTAGCAGGGCAAGGGGCCTCGAGTTCGGCTGCCGCACCCGATGCCATGGTGCGCCCAGCGACTCGGTGCGCGGGCCAGCACGGACGCTCGGCTCACCCGAGGCGCCGCCTCTCCGTCGAGCGCGCCCGGAGGCGCAAGCCCTTGCCGGCTGCGCCGGGGCAACGCTAGAGCCTCTCCCCGGAGGTATGTCATGGACTTCACCCTGAGCGAGGAGGACCGCCAGCTCCGCGATGGCGTCAAGGAGTTCGTCGAGGACGTCGTCAATCCGGTCTGGCAGAGGATCGACAAGGAGGATCGCCTGCCCGAGGAGGTCCTCGCTCGTGCCCGCGAGCTCGGACTGTTCGGCCTGACCATCGAGCCCGAGTACGGCGGGCTCGGCCTCTCCGTGGTGCAGAAGGCGCTGGTGCACGAGATGCTCGGCCGCGGCCCCTGGGGCCTGGCGAGCTACGTCAGCGTGCACACCGGCATCGGCTGCATCGGCATCAAGCTGTTCGGCACGCCGGAGCAGAAGGACCGCTACCTCCCCAAGATGGCCAGCGGCGAGTGGCTGGGCGCCTTCGGCTTGACCGAGCCGGGTGCCGGCTCCGACGCGGGCAACCTCCAGACCCGCGCCGAGCGGGACGGCGACCACTGGGTGCTCAACGGGCGCAAGATCTTCATCACCAACGCCGCGTACGCCCACCACGTGATGATCTTCGCCCGCTCGCCCAAGGGCATCACGGCGTTCCTCGTGGACACCGACACCAAGGGCTATGCCGTCGGCCAGATCTTCGACACCCTCGGGCACCAGGGTTCGGCGATCTGCGAGCTGGTGCTCGAGGACTGCCGCATCCCGGCCAGCGCCCTGGTCGGCGAGGAGGGCAAGGGCTTCGACATCGCCAAGCGCTGCCTCTCCGAAGGACGCACCCTGCTCGGCGCGCGCTCGGTCGGTGCGTCGCAGAAGGCGATGGAGCTGGCCATCGAGCATGGCGAGGCGCGCCACACCTTCGGCAAGCCGCTGCTCGACCACCAGGCCCTGGCCTTCCGCCTGGCCCAGATGAGCGCCCGCACAGAAGCCGCGCGCGGACTTGTCTACCGCAGCGCCTGGCTGATCGATCGCGGCGCCCCGGCGATCCGCGAGTCGTCGACGGCCAAGCTCTTCGCCGGCGAGGCCGTCTGGCAGACCGTCGACGACGCGGTGCAGATGCTCGGAGGGTACGGCTACATCCGGGGTGAGTACATGCTCGAGCGCATTTGGCGCGACGCGCGAGTGGTGCGGGTCTACGATGGCTCCTCCGAGGTACAGCAGATCCTGATCGCGCAGCGCCTGCGCAAGGGCGACGTCGAGACCCCCTGGTAGGATTCGAAGGAGCACGCGCCATGGCAGCAAGACTCGCCATCACCGATCCCGCCGATCCCTTCTTCGTCGATTGCCGGCAACGAATCCGCGACGTGCAAGCGGCCATGCAATACGTCTGCCCACAGGACGAGATCGGCTTTCGCTATGAGAACCCGATCCTGCTGCGCGATGGCGGCTGCGAGACCATGTCCAAGCTGCCGCTCGCCGTCGAGGAGATCGACTGACGCACGCGCGCGCCGGCCCCCGCGGAGCCGGCGCTGCCGCGCCTGCCCAGGTTCTCAGGGCAGGCAGCGCCGCAGCAGCGACTCCGCTTCCGCGAGGCGCATGATCTTGGGCACCGGGTAGTCGCGGTGCGCCTCGATCATCGCGGCTCGCGCGACCTCCGGGATGCCGTCGGGCTGCAAGGCATCGAGCTTCTCGGGAATCCCGACCGAGCGGTTCAGCTCTCGAACTCGCTCGACGAAGCGCCGCGCCAGCGCGGCGGGCGGCTCGCCCGCGTGGCCGGCGCCGATGGCGAG
>CAZGUU010000136.1:0-9681 GCA_964529315.1 uncultured Enterobacteriaceae bacterium | reverse complement strand
CGAGCTCGGCGAGCCGCTGCTCGGCGAGCGGCGCATCCGCGAGGAAGTCGAGCACGTAGGGCAGCAGGATCGCGTTGGCCAGACCGTGGGGCACGCCGTACTTGCCCCCGACCTTGTGCGAGAAGGCGTGCACGTAGCCGACGTAGGCCTTGGTGAACGCAAGCCCGCCGTAGAACGAGGCGAGCAGCATCGCCTCGCGCGCATCGAGGTCGTCGCCGTTCGCGCAGGCCCGTGGCAGGTTGGCGAAGACCATGCGCGCCGCGGAGACCGCGTGGAACGCGGTCTCCGCGTGCGGCCACCGGTTGGTGTGAGCCTCGACCGCGTGGGTCAGCGCATCCATGCCCGTGGCTGCGGTGATGGGTCTCGGCATCCCCTTGCAGAGCAGCGGATCGAGGGCCGCCGCCACCGGCACGAGCTTCGGGTCGATCACCGCCGCCTTCGCATGCCGGACGGGGTCGGTGACGACCGCAGCCACCGTCACCTCGGAGCCGGTGCCCGCGGTCGTCGGGATGGCAAACAACGGCAGCATGGGCTTGCCGACCTTGAGCATGCCGACGAGCCTTGCCGGGCTCTTGCCGCTCACCAGCATCGCGTCGATTACCTTGGCCGCGTCGATCACCGATCCGCCACCCACCGCGAGGATCGCCTCGCTGCCATGGGCCCGGGCGGCCTCGTAGCCGCGCTGCAGCACGTCGTAGGTCGGATCGGGCGTGATGCCGTCGTGTATGGCGACGTCGACCCCTCGGGCGGTGAGTGCGCCGCGCAGCGGCTCGACCAGCCCGAGCCGAACCAGCACCGCGTCGCTGACGATCAGCACGCGCCTCGAGCCGAATTGCGCGACGCTGTCGCACAGCCTGCGCGCCGAGCCGGGCCCGACGAAGGTCGTCGGCCGCGGGATCGGCACCACGCGCGAGGTGGGCCACTGCAAGGGCTTGGCGAGGCGATACGCGAGCAATCGTACCTCGAACGACATGTTTCCTCCGAGCGCGATCAGGCTCCCACCTCCCGAGCGGCGGCGCCGCCCGCCGGCGGAGCGTCGCTGCACGCCCCGACCGCCTGCCGCCCACGCTGGAGCAGGGCGAGCGCCTCGAGGTGGGGAGTCTGGGGCAGCATGTCGAAGGCGCGCAGGCGGAGCGTCGCCCAACCGGCTCGGGCCAGGGCGGCCAGGTCGCGCGCCAGCGTGGTCGGGTCGCACGACACGTAGAGCAGCTTCTGCGGGGCGAGCTCGATCACCGCGGCCAAAGCCGCGGCGCCGAGGCCCCGGCGCGGCGGGTTCACCACGACGATCGACGGGCCAGCCAGGCCGTGCTCGGCGACGATGCGTAGCGCGGCCTCGGCTTCGCCAGCGACAAAGGCCGCGTTGCGGACACCGTTGCGCCGGGCATTGTCCTGGGCGCACGCGACCGCCGGCTCGGCGGCCTCGATGCCCAGCACCCGAGCGAGGTGCGGCGCCAGGCGCAGCGCGATCGCACCGACCCCGCAGTAGAGATCGACCGCCGTGTCTCGCGGGCTCGGCTCGAGCCAGCGGGCCGCGCTCTCGTAGAGGCGTGCGGCCACCGCCGTGTTCGCTTGGAGGAAGGCGTCGGGGCGAGACTCGAGCATCAGATCGCCGAAGCGCTCGACCAGGGGCCTCCCGGACATCAGCGGGCGGATCTCCGGGGACAAGAGCACGTTGCCCGACGTCGGATTGACGCACAGGAAGACCGCTCGGAGCTGTGGGCAGCCGCGCCTGAGACCGCGCACCAGATCGTCGAGGTGCGGCGGGTCGGCGACCGCCGAGACCAGCGTCAGGTGCACCTCGCCGGCCGCCGTCGAAGCGCGCGCCAGGGCGTAGCGCAGCGCGCCGGCTCGCGACCGCTCGTCGAAGATCGGGATGGCCATCTGCTCGACGAGCCGCCGCAGCTCCGCCAGCACCGGCTGGAGGAGTCGGTGGTGCACGATGCAGCCGTGCGCGGGAACCACGCTGTGCGTCCCCGGCCGGTACACCCCGAGCATCACCTGGCGCTCGCCGGCCGGCCCGCGTCGCGCACGGAAGACCAGCTTGGCGTGGTTGCGGTAGCCGAAGGGGCTCGGGCTGCCGAAGGGGGCCTCCAGTGCGACGCCCCCGAGCTCCGCATGCCCACCCAGCGCGGCACGCAGCGCGGCCTGCTTGCGCCCGAGCTGCTCGGCATAGGGGCTCGCGACCTGCGGGCAGCCGACGCAAGCCGGGAAGTGGGGGCATGCCGCAGCGCCTGTCTCGCGCCGACCTCGCGCCTGCGCCGTTGCACGTGGCGCCGTGCGCCCGTCGGCTCCCGAAATCCCGCCACGAGGCGGCCGGCGCGAGACCCGATGGGCTCCGGCACGCTCGTCGGCTCGCGCGTGCCCCACCCGCGGCTTCGGCCGATCCCGCCTTGCTTCCATGGTGGCGCTCGGTATAGCAGGTCCGCGATCAGACGCGCGGGCCGACTCGGCTCGGGCCGCGACGGATGCCCCTCTTCATCCCGGGATCGTCGCCGGGGCACCTGCACCACCCCAGCCCTCGGCCCAGGTGCTCGCACGCAACGGGCTCCGGAGGGGGAGAGGTTGACAGGCCGTCGAGCGCTCCGTACGAACCGCGCATCGGTGGTCCGGCGCCGGCGTGGGGAGGCGGCCAAGCCGCGTGCGCGGGGTCGAGCGCCTCGAGGAGCGCCGCGCGGAGATCGCGGCACAGGTGGGGTGGAGTGGCGAAGAGCTACACGGCCAAGGACATCACGGTTCTCGAGGGTCTCGAGCCGGTTCGCCGGCGGCCCGGCATGTACATCGGCTCCGTCGAGTCCTCGGGCCTGCACCACCTCCTCTGGGAGATCGTCGACAACTCGGTCGACGAGGCGATGAACGGCCACTGCCGGTCGATCCGCGTCGCGCTGCACGAGGACGGCGAGACGATCACCGTCGAGGACGATGGGCGCGGCATCCCGGTCGACCAGCACACGAAGTACAAGAAGCCCGCCCTCGAGCTGATCCTGACGACGCTGCACGCCGGCGGGAAGTTCGAGTCGAAAAACTACTATCACTCGGGTGGCCTGCACGGCGTGGGGGCCTCCGTGGTCACCGCGCTCTCGGACCGTATGGCCGTGCACGTCAAGCGCGACGGAGCGCACTGGGAGCAACGGTTTGCCCGCGGGGTGGCGACGACCAAGCTGCGCAAGCTCGGCGGCGCGCGTGGCAGCGGCACGACGGTCGAGTTCCACCCCGACCCCGAGATCTTCCCTTCGGTGCGCTTCGATCCCGGCCTGATCGCCGAGCGGCTCGAGGCCAAGGCCTATCTTCACAAGGGGCTCACCGTGGTGTTCGAGGAGCGCCGCTCCCGCACGACGCACAGCTACCACTACGACGACGGCATCCGGGCGTATCTCGAGAAGCTGCTCGGGGCCGATGGCGTGAAGCGCGTACCCGCCGAGGTCTTCTACGCCTCGCGCGACGCCGAGGGCATCCACGTGGAGTGCGCGCTCGCCTGGACGGAGGACACCAGCGAGCGGATCTCGTCGTTCGTCAACAGCATCCCGACCAGCGCCGGCGGCACGCACGAGAACGGGCTGAAGAGCGGGGTGGTCAAGGCGGTGCGCAACTACCTCGACATCCACAACCTGGTGCCACGCGGGCTGCAGATCGCCGCCGAAGACGTGCGCGAGGGCGTGGTGGGCCTGCTCTCCTGCTTCCTCCCCAACCCGCAGTTCCAGGGTCAGACCAAGGAGCGCCTGAACAACCCGGAGATGACCGCGGCGGTCGACGGTTTCGCGCGCAGCGCACTGGAGAACTGGCTCAACGGCAACCGATCCTCCGCCGAGGCGATCGCCGCCCGCGTCGTCCTCGCCGCGCGCGCCCGCACCGCCTCACGAGCAGCCGCCAAGGAGGTGGTGCGCAAGACCGCGGTGTCACACCGCCTGAACCTGCCCGGCAAGCTCGCCGACTGCGCCTCGACCGATCCCAGCGAGTCCGAGCTCTTCTTGGTCGAGGGCGACTCGGCGGGAGGATCCGCCAAGCAGGGACGCGACCGCCACTTCCAGGCGATCCTGCCGCTGCGCGGCAAGGTGCTGAACACCGAGCAGGCCTCGGCGGCCAAGGTCCTGTCGAACAACGAGCTCTCGGACATCGTCAAGGCGCTCGGCTGCGGCATGGGTCGGGAGTTCGACGCCACCAAGCTGCGCTATCACAAGATCTGCCTGCTGATGGATGCCGACTCAGATGGCAACCACATCGCAACCCTGTTGATGACCTTCTTCTACCGCCACCTGCCCGAGCTGATTCGCGGCGGCTACCTCTACCTGGCCGTGCCTCCGCTCTACCGCGTCGACGTCGGCAAGGAGACCTTCTGGGCCCGCGACGACGAGGAGAAGGACGTGATCCTCGCGCGCAGCCGCAGCCGCGCCACACCGCAGGTGCAGCGGTTCAAGGGGCTGGGCGAGATGAACCCCGCAACCCTCAAGGAAACCACGCTCGATCCGCGCAAGCGCACCATGCTCCGCGTGACGATCGACGACGTCGCCGCCACCGACGCGACGATCCAGACCCTGATGGGACGCGACGTGGCGCCCCGCTTCCAGCTCATCATGGAGCGCGCGATCGGCGTCGCCGACCTCGATGTCTGAGAGATGGCCGCCCCCACCCGCATGAGCCCGCAGGAGCTGCGCGGGCGGCTCGACACCGCCGGCGCACCGCTGGTCCTCGACGTGCGCGAGCCCGAGGAGCTCGCCCTGGCACGCTTTCCCGGGGCGGTGGAGATCCCCATGAGCCAGATCGTCTCTCGGGTCGACGAGCTCGGGCGCGACGCGGAGATCGTGGTCCTCTGCCACCACGGCGTGCGCAGCGCCCAGGTCGCCGCATTCCTGGCCGACCAGGGCTTCGCTCGGGTCGCAAACCTGGTCGGCGGCATCGACGCCTGGTCGTCCCTGGTCGATCCGCGCGTGCCGCGCTACTAGGTGGCTGCGACCACCGCCACTGCGCCGGCCACCGCCCGCGGGCGATCGGCCTTCTTCACCGTCGACGGTCTGCGCTTCCACGTCCGGACCTGGGAGCCTGCCGCCACGGTGGTGGTACCGGACGCCACCCGCGACCGCCCGCCGCTCCTCCTGCTCCACGGCGGCATGTCACACGCCCACTGGTGGGATCCCCTTGCTCCGCGCCTGGTGCCGGCGGCACGCCCCTTCGCCATCGACCGCCGAGGCCACGGCGACAGCGACTGGGCCACGCCCGAGACCTACGGCTGGGAGCGCGACCTGGCCGACATCGAGGCGATCGTCGAGCGGCTCGAGGCCGGACCCTGGGTGCTCGTCGGCCACTCGCAGGGCGGCCTTCTCGCGGTGGATCTCGCGCTGCGCGAGCGCTTTGCCGTCGCCGGGCTGGTGCTGCTCGACATCCCCCTGCACCCGGCCGGCCCGACGCTGCGCCGCACCGGGCGCCTGCTGCGCAAGGTCCCGCAGCTCCGCTACGCGTCGCTCGCCGACGCCGTACGCGCCTTCAAGCCGTTCCCGCTGCCCCATCGCGTGCCGCACGATACGCTCGCCGAGATCGGCCGCTCGAGCTTCAAGGCGACCGACGATGGCGGCTACACGGCGAAGTTCCACTGGAAGATCCTGCAGCGCGACGCGCCCGAGCCCCACCCGCTGCACGACTTCGCCGATCGGCTGACGCGGATCGCGGTTCCGACGCTCTGCCTGCGCGGTGCCGAGTCCACGATCCTCTCGGCTGCGGAGCACGCCCAGCAGGTCGCGCGCATCCCGCACGCGCGTGGGGTGGAGATCCCCGCGACGACGCACCACCTGCACGTCGAGCAGCCGGCGGCCGTGGCTGCGGCCCTGCTCACCTTCCTAGGGTCCCTGCGGCCACGCTGACCTGTGCCAGCCGACGCCATGACCCCGCGCAGGCCGGACCCATCTGCGGTTGTCAGGGACGAGCGACGACGCTAGGGCTAGGCACCGCATGTCCCTGCACGAACGTCTCGAGCGCTACCTGTCGGCTCGGCTCGGCACCTCCGTCGGTGTGGCCAATCTGGTCCGCAAGAGCGGTGGCGCCTCGCGCGAGACCTACCTGTTCGACGCCCGCTGGCAGGAAGGGCCGACCGCGCGCGAGCAGGGCTTCGTGCTGCGCCGCGACCCCGTGGCGAGCCTCCTGGAGAGCGACCGGACGCATGAGTTCCGCGTCCTGCGCAGCGCCGCCCGAATCGGCATTCCCGTGCCGGTGGCCCGTTGGCTGGAGCTCGACCCGGCGCCCCTGGAAAGGCCGTTCTTCATCATGGAGCGCGCCGAAGGCGTGCCGACGCCACCAACTTTCCCGGGTGCCTATCCCGAGGCGATGCGCGCTCGCGTCGCCGAGCAGTTCATCGACATTCTGGCGCGCATCCACGGCGCCGACTGGCGAGCGCTGGGCTTCGACTTCCTCGACGACCCCGGCAGCGGCGAAGCGGCCGCCCGCCGCGCCGTCCAGACCTGGCGCACCATCTACGAGCAGGACCGCCTGGAGCCGAACCCGGTGATGGCGCGCGCGCTCGGCTGGCTCGAGGCGAACGTGCCGCACAGCGACCGCGTGACGCTGGTCCACGGCGACTACCGCAGCGGCAACTATCTCCACGACACCGAGGGCCGGATCACCGCGATGCTCGATTGGGAGCTGACGCATCTCGGCGATCCGCACGAGGATCTCGGCTGGGCGACCATGCCGTACTGGTACTGCGAGGATCGCGCAGGCGGCCTCGAGCGCGAAGCCGACATGGTGGCGCGCTACGAGCGCGCCACCGGCACACGTGTCGATCCAGCTCGGCTGCGCTTCTACCAGGTGCTCGGCTCGGTCAAGATGTTCGCCATCTCGCTCACCGGGGTGAAGAACTACTGCGAGGGACGCAGCGCGGAGCCGACGCTCGCGGTGGTGGGCTACCTGACCGGCCGCCTGATGCGCGAGATCATGCAGCTCCTCGGCCGGTCACGGGGGCCCGCATGAGACCCGATCTGGGTGATCTGATCGCCGGCGTGCAGCGGCTGCTCCAGACGGAGATCGTTCCCGCCTTGAGCGATCCGTTCCTCCAGGAGCAGGCCGCCTACGCCTCGCTCCTCCTGGAGTGCTGCCGCAAGTCCTGGGTCGGCGAGCACCTCGCCGTCGCGGCCGAGCACGACGATCTGCGCACGACGCTCGCCGCGATGCTCGAGGGCCTCGTCCGGGGGCCGGACGAGCCGGCGGCAGAGCTCGCTGCCGCCTCGCGCGCAGCGCTCGCCGCCATGGACGTCGTCGTGTCGCAGACCTCGCTCGACGTCGTCCTGGCCGCGGACCGCGACGGGCGTGGCTGCATCGAGCGCGCGATCGCGCTGCTCGACGGGCCAGCCGGGAGCGCCGCACAGCCCGAGCCGGCACGCTCGATGCGCGCCTCGATCGACGCATACCTCGTGCGGCACGC
This sequence comes from uncultured Enterobacteriaceae bacterium, assembly GCA_964529315.1. GTDB lineage: Bacteria > Desulfobacterota > Binatia > UBA12015 > UBA12015 > CAZGUU01. The sequence goes on along the minus strand of CAZGUU010000136.1, from coordinate 2,279 downwards.
CGAACGGCGCCACGCCGCCCTGGCGATGCTCGGCATCGGCTGGTAGCGCGGCCAGGCCCGCCGGGCCCGGCTCACGCGCCGCGCAGCGATTCGTCCCGTCGCTCGATCGCTCCCGCGAACGGCGATCCGCCCCTCACTCGGCGCCGGAGAACAGCCCGGCGAGGCCGAGCGGCTCGTGGGGCCCGAGGATCAGCTGCTCGAGGACGCCGATCCCCGTCTGCGGCGCGATACCGGGCAGCTCCAGCCGCGCCTCGCACACTGCCTCCACATGCAAGTAGAGGGGCGCCGCCTCGTCCACCTCGGCCAGGGTGAAGGACTCGCAGGCCACCTCGAGCGCACCGTGGTAGGTGCCGTGGCCCCACACCGGGTGCAGGTAACCGATTCCGTTCATGTAGAAATTGTACAGGGGCTTGAGCTGGATCTCGGCTCGGCCCTGCGGCAGCGTGAGCCCGATCGTCGCGCGCTCGGCGTGTCGGGTGCCGCGCCGCAACTCGAGCCGGTGCTCGACGGTGCGGGCATGGCGCACCGCCGCCTCGTCGAGCGAGCCGGCCTCGGCGACCAGGCCCATCTCGTGCCAGCGGGTGCCGTCGCCCTCTTCGTTCACGTCGAAGTGGGTCAGCGTGTCGGGGAAGTTGATCGGCGCCCAGAGCCAGAAGAACTGCGGCATCTCCGGCGGAGCGCCGCTGTCCGGCTCGCCGATCGGCCGCACGCCCCAGGATCGGTCGCGCGAGCCCCAGAATCGATCGTGCGCCAGGCGGATCGTGTCGCCCTCGAGCGAGAGCTTGCCCTCCCAGGTGCCGTGCTGGGTGAGGCGCGTGTAGTCCATCACCAGGCGGGTTCCGGCACGCCGCTGGAAGCGCGGCTCCTCGATCGCCGGCCCGCGCACGGCGAACTCCGCGTCGAGCTCGATGCCCGAGTCGTTCTTGGCGACGCGCACCCGCAGCCGGCGCAGCGGCTCGACGACCTCCACGGTGATCGGGCCGACGCTGGTTTCCACGCGGTCGATCGGCGCGATGCGCGAGGCGCGCAGGACGAGCTGTCGCCCGCGGTACACCGCGCTCACCGAGGCATCCATCACCTTGCGGTTCGGGTAGACGCCCAGCGCCACGGCAAAGAACACCTCTCCATCGCGCGAGTAGCCGTTGAAGAAGTAGCGGTCGTAGAAGTTGCGGTCGCCCGTCGCCACGTAAGCGATCGGGTCGGCGGTCTGGTGTACGGGATAGTCGTCGCCACGGGTCAGCATGGGCGGCAGATTGCCAGACCGCGGGCCGCGTGGCTACCGTCGAGCAGAGCGGGCGCAGGAGCGCCCGCAGGGAGGGAGGCCCCATGCCCGACTTCGAGACCATCCGCTTCGCGGTCGAGGAGCGCATCGCGACCATCGTCCTGGCGCGCCCCCAGCGCCTGAACGCGCTGAACCAGCAGATGAAGGACGAGCTGCGCACCGCGTGGCGAACCATCCAGGAGGACCCGGAGATCTGGGCCGCGATCGTCACCGGAGAGGGGCGCGCCTTCTCCAGCGGGGCCGACGTCGAGTCACTGGACTCCGGCGGATTTCGCCGGCCCGACCGCTGGCAGGAGCTGGCGATGATCGACAACATCCGCACCCTGCCCACGCCGCGCCGCATGGGGGTCATGAAGCCGGTGATCGCCGCGGTGAACGGGCTGGTCAACGGCGTGAGCCTCGACCTGGTCACCGAGGCCGACATCCCGATCGCCTCGGAGCGGGCGCAGTTCTTCGACTCGCACGTCTCGCTCGGCTACGTGTCCTCGCACGAGATGGTGAGCATGGCGCGGCGCGTGCCGGTGGCGGTCGCCCTGCGCATGGCCCTACTCGGAGCCAAGGAGCGGATGAGCGCCGAGCGCGCCCTGGCGGTCGGCCTGGTCACCGAGGTCGTACCTCACGAGCGGCTGCTGGCGCGCGCTCGCGAGCTCGCCCGCCTGGTCTGCGAGAACGCCCCCCTGGCCGTATGGGGCACCAAGCTCGCCATCCTGCGCGGCTTGGGTCTGCCGATCGAGCAGGCCGAGGAGATCGCCGCGGGCTACCTGGAGATCGTCGAGCAGAGCGACGACCATGCCGAGGGGCCGCGCGCCTTCGTCGAGAAGCGCCCACCGCGCTGGAAGGCCCGCTGAGCTCCCCGGGCGGCCATGGCGTCTGAGCGCCGAGCCGGCGCCCCGACCCCGAGTCCCGCCGGGCGACGGACCGGCTTTCCGGCGGCGCGGCCGCTCAGCCCGAACACCACAGCTGGGTCCGTAGCGAGGCGGTCGAGATGCCAGGCGAG
>CAZGUU010000135.1:0-12726 GCA_964529315.1 uncultured Enterobacteriaceae bacterium | reverse complement strand
GAACCGATGAACACATGGTCGCCGGGCCGAACGAGCCGGATCGACTCCTCGGCCGACTTCGTCTTGGCCGTGAGCTCTTGCTGCCAATCGGTCATCGCGGTCGTATCGAGCCCGCCCCCGCGAATCCGGTGCTCGTCCGGGCCGTGCCGGAACGGGGGGGGCGGACGCGATGCGGTGTCCTGGACGCGTGATCGCTCAGTGCTTGTGCTCCACCTTGCGGCCGAACGTGACCTCTCCCTTGTCGATGCGCAGCGAGAACCCGCATTCCGGGTTGGTGCAGACCCAAGCCTTGAACATCACGGTGGCGCCTTCCTGCCCGTAGTCGGAAAGCGGAATCAGCAGCCCACTGTTGCACTTCTGGCACTTCGGCAACTCCATCGCACCACCTCCCTCGGGGCAGACACCGCCACCCCGGTGTATAGGCCGAGGCCTTGGCGCAAATCAAGGATGACGCAGCGCGCAGCGGGGGCACGCTGGGGCCGCAGGATCGGCGGGGTCATGGCCCGCCCGAGGGGCGCTGGGCTGGTCAGGGCGCCGTGGTGTCGCTGGTCACCGGGGGGGCTGCCTGGGCATCGTCGCCTGGCAGCTCCCGCGAGGCCACGACTTGAACGTCGCACTGCCCGCGAGCGAGCCGCGGATCGGCTTGGACGTCGAGGCGGGTGCCCAGGGAGCCCTCGAGCTCGGCCAAGCCGCCACGGAGCGGCCCACGTAGGGCCAGGGCCACCTCGGGAATCAGCCGCACGGCGATCTCCGTGGCGCCGGGCACGGCAGCCGCCGTACGCCGGACCGCGCGAAGTGCCTCGGTGGCGAGGGCTTCCACCGACCGAAGGCGCCCGTCCCCCGAGCAGGTCGGGCAGGCGACGGTCACGAGCTGGCGCAAGTTGTCGCGCGTACGCTTGCGGGTCATCTGCACCAGCCCGAGCTCGGAGATGCGCAGGATGTTGGTGCGAGCCTTGTCTCGCTTGACCGCCTCGGCAAGGGCTTCGCCGACCTTCTTGCGGTTGGCGGGCTTCTCCATGTCGATGAAGTCGATGATGATGATGCCGCCGATGTTGCGCAGCCTGAGCTGGTCCACGGCGACTCGTGCCGCCTCCAGGTTCGTCTTGAGGACGGTCTCCTCCTGGGTCTTCTTGCCGACGAAGCGGCCCGTATTGACGTCGATCGTCGTCAGCGCCTCGGTCTGGTCGAACACCAGGTAGCCGCCCGATTTCAGCCAGACTCGGCGCTCGAGGGCCCGGCTCACCTGATTCTCGAGGCCGTGGATGTCGAAGATCGGCGCGACGCCTTGATGCTGCTCGACGCGGGACTTCAGCCGCGGCTGGAGCACGCTATCGACGAAATCGATGATCCGGGAGTAGTCCTGCGCGCGGTCGACGACGACCTTCACGACGTCGGTGGTGAAGAGGTCGCGCACGGAGCGCAGGATGATGTCGAGATCCTCGTGGAGCTGGGCCGGCGCCGGGGAGGCCGCGTTCTTCTTGACCACGCTCGACCACAGCTTCGCGAGGAAACGCATGTCGGCGAGGATCTCGCGCTTGCTCACGCCCTCGCAGGCCGTACGAACGATGAATCCACCGGGAACTTTTCCTCGGCCTTCGGCGACGATGTCCCGAAGTCGCTTGCGCTCCTTCTCCTCCTCGATGCGCCGGGAGACGCCGATGTGATCGGTCGTCGGCATGTAGACGACGTACCGACCGGGCAGCGAGATGTGGGAGGTGATCCGCGCACCCTTGGAGCCGATTGGCTCCTTGGAGACCTGCACCAGGATCTCCTGCCCCTTGGCTAGAGCCTCCTCGATGGTGAGCCGCGGCGCGGACTCTCGGGAGATCTCCTCCATGCCGGGTCGCACGTCGGCTCCGGATTGCGCCAGGGAGCGATCTGCTTCGTCCGTCGCTGCGGCGCCGCCTCCGCACTCAGGTCCCGGGGCCTCTTCCCGCGTGACGCCGTCGCTAGGCTCGGGAAAGAGCTCGACTTCGTCGGGGTTGATCTGGGGCTCGGCGGCCGTGTCGAGGTCGTCGACGTAGGCGCCGAGCGACGGCTCGAGCTGGAGTGCCTCTTCGAGCCCGCTGTCCGTGTCTCCGTCGTGCATCGCGACCTCGACGTCGACGCCGTCGCCCGCGCCACGCCAGAAGTCCGACACGTGCATGAAGGCAGCCTTCTCGAGCCCGATGTCGACGAAGGCGGCCTGCATTCCGGGCAGGACCCGAAGAACCCTACCCTTGTAGATGTTGCCTACGATGGAACGCTCGCTGCGGCTCTCGACGTGGAGCTCGGCGAGCTGACTGCCCTCGACCAGGGCGACCCTGGTCTCGAGCTCCGCCGAGTTGATGATGATCCGCTTCTGCACGTCACCCCGCCGTCGCGACGGAGGGCCCGCCGGTAGCCGTTGTCCGGCCGAGTCGCCCGGACTTCCCGCAGCGGGTGCGCGCTGGCGGGCAGGGCGTCACCGCTGAGCGATTGGGGGGCGAGCTGGGGGGCGCCGCGGCACGGAGCGGCGAGCCCTGAGCCCACGCGCATCGCGCGGTTGCCATGGCGGCCGACGCTAGCCAATCGGCTGCTCGAGGGCAACCGACGCAGCGACAGCGACTCGGCAAAGGGCCAGCCGTTCTTGACTTCCACGAGCCCCGGCGGCTAGCCTCGCGACGGAGGGCTCGGACGAGCAGACCCGGCGCGTGATGGAAGTGAGCGAGGTGGCTGCCTCGGCAGGGAGGGAGGCGTGTGCCTCCGGGGCGATCCGGGTCGGACGAGCGGGAGGGCTTCTCCAGTCCAAGGCCTTGGTCCTGAATCGCTCGTATCTTCCGGTGCACATCACCTCTGTGCGCCGCGCCTGTGTGCTGCTGTACCAGGGTATCGCCCGAGCCGTCGACGCCACGTACAGGACCTTCGATTTCGCCGACTGGTGCCAACGCGAGCCGTGGATGGACGACGACCGGCTCGGAGTGGTGGGCGGGAGCGTCCCGGTTCCGCGGGTGATCCTCCTGATCCATTTCGACCGGACCCCACGCCGGCAGGTGCGCTTCACGCGATTCAACGTCTACGCGCGCGACGGCAACACCTGCCAGTACTGTGGGCGGCGGCTGCCCCGGCACGAGCTCAACCTGGATCACGTGATTCCCCGCTCCCAGGGAGGCAAGTCGACCTGGGAGAACATCGTGTGCTCGTGCCATCCATGCAACCGGCGAAAGGGCGGGCGCACCCCGGAGCAATCGGGCATTCGGCTCCTGCGCAGACCGACGCGCCCAGCGTGGACGCCTTTCATGGGACGCGCGGTCGGCCTCGAGCGCTACGTGGAATGGAGCGCGTTCCTTGCGCCCGATGTCCCCGCCCAACCGAGCGTACGGTCCGGTCTTCGCCAAGTCGACGGGACCCATTCGCGCCCAGGTTGACTCCGATCCCGATTGAAGCGAGAAGCACCACCGGTTGGGGTTGGGCTGGCCTCTGAAGGCGGATCTACCCCTGTGGGTCGTGGAGGAGGTGGGGCGTGCGCATCCGACAGATCGAGCTCGTAGGCTTCAAGTCCTTCCGCGAGCCAACGCGTATCGTCCTCTCCTCGGGGCTGAACGCGATCGTCGGCCCGAACGGGTGTGGCAAGTCCAACGTGTCCGACGCGATCCGTTGGGCGCTGGGCGAGCAGAGCGTCAAACATCTTCGGGCGCGCGACATGGAGGACGTGATCTTCTCGGGGAATGCGAGCAGCCCCCCGCTCAACTTCGCCGAGGTGTCGCTGACGTTCGAGCAGGGGGAAGGCGGAGCCCTCGATCTCGCGGGGGAAGCCGAGGGCCTGGCAGCCCACGTGGCGCGACAGCACGAGTTCACGGTGACGCGCCGAATCTTTCGCTCCGGGGACTCGCAATACTTCCTGAACCAGACGCAGGCGCGCCTGCGTGACATCACGGAGCTGTTCCTCGGGAGCGGCGTGGGACCCAAGGCCTACGCGATGATCGAGCAGGGCCGGGTGGGTCAGATCGTCAAGGCGAAGCCCGAGGAGCTGCGCCTCTTCGTGGAGGAGGCGGCTGGCACGACGCGATTCCGCAGCCGCAAGCTGGCGGCCGAGCGTAAGCTCGAACGGACCGGCGAGAACCTCGCTCGCGTCCAGGACGTGATGCGGGAGATCGAACGCCAGCTGGCGTCGTTGAGACGGCAGGCGATCCGCGCGGAGGAGTATAGGCGCCTCCAGGCGGAGCTCGAGACGACCGAGATCGCGCTCGCCGGCTCCCGTTGGCATGCCCTCTGCCAGGAGCGCGAGGGCATCGCGCAGGAGCTCTCGGAGGCACGGCGGGTCGTGGAAGCCTTCCGCGAGGAGATGGACGGCGCGCTGCGGGATCGCGAGTCCGCGGCGAGGGACGAGCAGCGAGCCTCTGCCGCAATCGAAGGAGCGTTCGCCGCTGTTGCCGAGATCGGGGCCGCGGTCGTGCGGGCGACCGAGCGCCAGGGCTCGGCGCAGGAGTCGATCGCGTCGCTCGGGGCACGCATCGAGCGCTCGCGCGCGGAGGCGCAGTCGCTCGATGGACAGCTCGAGGAGGCGCGCCGGGCGATGCGCGAGGCCGAAGGGCAGCGCGCCAGCTGGGTCGAACGCGAGGCGCTTGAAAGCAAGGCGCTCGAGGCGGCGCAGGGGGCGGTCGAGGGTCTGGTGCCCGTCTTCGAAGAGGCGCAACGGGTCCACGCGGGCTCGGTGGCGATCTGGAACGAGGCCCGGTTGCGGGTTGCGACGGCGTCGTCCAGCAGGGCAGAGGCGACGGCACGCCTGGAAGGGCTTCGGGGGGAGCGCGAGCGGATCGCCATCCGCCTGGCCGACCGCGAGGGGGATCTCGGTGCGTCGCGGGGGCGATCGGCGCAAGCCGTTGCCGCGCAGCGCACCGCGCAATCGAACCACGGCCGGCTGGCCGAGAGCCGGCAGCTCGCCGCCTCCGACCTACGCGCGCGGGAAGAGGAGCAGCGCAGGCTGGAGGAGGGGCTGGCTTCGATTCGCGAGGCGTTGCTCCACGTACGTGGCCGTCTCGAGGGCTTGCAGGAGCGGGAGCGCTCGCTCGACGGCTACGCCGACGGCCTCGCGGCGGCGATGCAGGGGACCCCGGCACCTCGCGGCTTGGTGGTGGACGGGCTCCTCATCCCCGCGGATCTCGAGCAGGCCGTGGCGGCGGTGCTGGGGGACGTGCTGCGCGGCGCGGTGGTCGACGACCTCGCCGATGCTGCCGAGATCGCCGAGCATCTGCGTCGAGACGAGGCGGGTCGCGTCGCCCTGGTGCCCTTGGCCGGCTCGGTGGGTGGGACACCGACGGAGCTGCCGTCCGGTACCGCCGCTCTGGCTCCGCAGATCGGGGTCACCGCGGGGCGGGAGTCCATCCGAGCGACGCTGTTCGGCTCCGTCGCAGTGGCTGCGGACCTGGCCACGGCCATCGCGGCCTGGCGTAGCCACGGGGGCTCCTTCACCTGGGTTACCCGGGCCGGCGAGATGGTGGATCGTCAGGGGGTCGTGACCGGCGGTGTTGCGCCGGTCTCGGCGGGGCTTCTCCAGCGCCGCAGGGAGCTCGGCGAGCTGGCTGCTCAGATCGCAGAGGACGAGCTGCGTCAGGCGGCCGTCGAGAGCCGGCTGGGCGAGGTGCGCCAGGAATGCACGCTTCTGGGCGAAGACCTCCGCAGGCTCGACGCAGAGGCGCATGCCGCGGCTCTCGATCTGGTGGCGGCGGACCACGCCGTGGAGACGGCTCGGCGCGAGATCGACGCGGCCGAGCAGCGATTGGCCGAGGCCCGCGAGGAAGAGGGCGCTTCGGATCGCGCCATGGCGTTGGCGGGCCAGGCCGTCGAGGTTGCCGCGGAGGAGCTGCGTGGCGCCGAGCGGGGGGCGCTCGATGCCGAAAGGCGGGCGGAGGCGGCGTCGGCCGATCTCCTGGCGAGACGAGCAGCGCAGGAGGCGGGCGTGGCTCGGCGCGACGCTTGTCGCGAAGCCCTGTCGACGGCGCGAGAATCGCTGGCCACGGCGGTCGCGGAGCGCTCGCGGTGGGAGCGTGAGTGGCAGGCAATCGCGCGCCGAGGCGAGGACGTCCGGCGCGAGATCGACGCAATGGGCTCGGAGCGAGAGGCAACCGTTCGCGCGCTCTCGGCCTTGGAGGTGGAGCTGGAGTCGGCGAAGCGAGAGCTCGCCGAGAGAGAGGCCGAGGTCGAGCGTGCGCGTGAGAATGCCAAGCGGCTGCAGATCGAGCTACGCGAGCACGACGGGCGAGTCGCTCGGGCCCGCAAGTCGCTGGATGAGGCGCGCGAGCGCTGCACGGCTCAGGAGATCAGGCTCGCCGAGCGCAGTGCGCAGATCGATGCGCTCGCTACGTATGCCCACGAGCAGCACGGCATCGACGTCGCTACCGCGGAGATCCCGGCCGGCTTCGACGGCGCTGCTGCGGCCCATCGCATCAGCGAGATCAAGGAGCGGATCGTGCGCTTGGGCGACGTCAACGTCGCGGCGATCGCCGACGCCCGGGAGCTGGAGGAGAGGCTGGGCTTCCTGGACGGGCAACGACGGGACTTGGAAGCGTCGATGGAGGACCTGCGGCGGACCATCGCCGAGCTGAGTCGCACCAGCCGGGCGCGCTTCCGCGAGACCTTCGAGCAGGCCAACGTCAAGTTTCAAGAGTTTTTCGCAGAGCTGTTTCGTGGTGGGAGCGCGGGCCTCAAGCTGACCAATCCGCAGAGCCTCCTGGACAGCGGCGTCGAGATGGAGGTGCAACCTCCGGGCAAGAGTGTGCGTGCGCTCGAGGCCCTGTCGGGGGGCGAGCAGGCGCTCACGGCGATCAGCCTGCTCATGGCGCTCTTCAGCTTGCGAGCGACCCCCTTCTGCGTGCTCGACGAGGTCGATGCCCCGCTCGACGAGGCGAACCTCGGCCGATTCAACTCCATGCTGCGGCGCATGAGCGAGCGGACCCAGTTCGTCGTCATCACGCACAAGCAGCTGACCATGGAGACGGCTTCCGCGCTCTACGGCGTGACGATGGCCGAGGCGGGCGTCTCCCAGCTCGTCTCCGTCGCAATGCCTTCTCGCGAGGCGAGCCAGGACGACGCTGGTGAGCTCGAGCTCGCTGCTTCCGCCTGACCCCGCGCCGACCGACCGCTCGCATGTGGCCCCCGCCGTACGGCGACGTCGTTCCCTGGATCGCGGCTGCGGGTGCGATCTCGCTGGCGGCGGCCGCAGCGTGGCTCCGTTGGAGGCGGCGGCGCCGCGAAAACGCCGGAGTCGAGGGTCCGGGGGCCGTCGCCGGAGACGGAACGGCTACGGGTGCCGGCGCTGCAGCGGGGCCGGCGGACCGCTTTCGCGCCGGCTTGGCGAGGAGCCGCTCGGCGCTGTCGGCGCGGCTCGGCGCGGTACTCGGGAGGGGGAGCCTCGATGAGCGGCTCCTCGAGGACATCGAGCAGGCGTTGATCGAAAGCGATGTCGGTGTGCGCGCGACTCAGGGGTTGCTGGAAGCCCTGCGTGGCATCCCGCGCGAGCAGCAGACGATGGCCGCGGTCCGCGCGGCCCTGCAAACGCGCATTCGGAGGCTCGTGGCCTGCCCGCCGGCGCCGGTCGAGCCGACGAGCCGGCCGTGGATCGTGCTCGTCGTGGGGGTGAACGGAGTCGGCAAGACGACGACCATCGGCAAGCTGGCTGCGCGTCACCGCCAGCAGGGCCGATCGGTCCTCGTCGTGGCCGGAGATACGTTCCGAGCAGCCGCGATCGAGCAACTCTCCGTGTGGGCGCAGCGGTCCGGCGCGCAGATCGTGAAGCAGGAGCCGGGAGCAGACCCCTCGTCGGTGGTCTTCGACGGCGTCAAAGCGGCCGTGGCACGCCAGGTGGACGTGGCCCTCGTCGATACGGCGGGGCGGCTGCACACCCGAGTCGACCTCATGGAGGAACTCAAGAAGGTCCGCAGGGTGATCGAGCGGCTGATACCGGGAGCCCCGCACGAGGTCCTCCTGGTGCTCGACGCGACGACCGGACAGAACGCGATCTCGCAGGCGCGGATGTTCTCGGAGGCCGTGGGCGTGACTGGGCTGGTCCTCACGAAGCTCGACGGGTCGGCCCGAGGTGGCGCGGTGGTGGCGATCCGCCAGGAACTCGCTCTTCCGGTGTGCTACGTGGGCCTCGGCGAGAGGGCCGAGGATCTCCAGCCGTTCGACGCGGATGCCTACGCCGCTGCACTCGTCGGGGAGGGGTGAACGGCGCCGCGGCCGGTATCGCCGCGGCCACTTCACCCATCCCCCGGCTGGGCATCCCTTGACACCCGCCGATCATGCCCCCTACGCTGATACTTTGACCATCATGCCGACGTCGATCGCCAAGGTATCGAAGACCGCCCGGAGCGCAGCGAGTGCGGGCCGGAAGCGATCTCGGAGAAGCGGAAGTGACCAATTTCCAAGCCGGACTGGTCGGCTTTGCGATTGCCGCGGTGCTCGCGGCCCTGGGATATCTCCTGCGGCGGCGGGAGCTCGTGCGACTCCTCGCAGAGGCCGAGGCCACGCGGGACCGCCTCGCGGCCGATGCACGCAAGGATGCCGAGACGATTCGCCGCGAGGCCCACGTCCAGGCCAAGGACGAGGTGCTGCGGCTGCGCTCGGAGTTCGAGCGCGAGGCCAGGGAGCAGCGCCGCGAGATCGAGTCGACCGAGAAGCGGGTTGCCGCGCGCGAGTTGGAGCTGGAGCGCCGGGCGGCGGCGATGCATGGCCAGATGGAGGAGGCCGAGCGTCGCGAGACGGGCCTGCGCGAGCGTGAGCGGCAGGCCGAGGCCCTGCGCACCCAACTCGAGCAGGCTACGGAGGAAGGGAGGCAGGCCCTCGAGAGGGCGGCTGGACTCACCCGAGACGAGGCAAAGGCGACGCTCATCGCGGAGATGACGACCGAGAGCCGGCACGAAGCTGCCCGGCGCATTCGCCAGATCGAGGAGGAGGCGAAAGCCGAGGCCGACCGCCGCGCCCGCAAGGTGGTGGCCGTGGCGATCGAGCGGTTGGCGGGCGAGTTCGTCGCCGAGCGGACGATTTCCCTGGTCCATCTCCCCACCGACGACATGAAGGGGCGGCTGATCGGTCGCGAGGGGCGAAACATTCGCGCGATCGAGGCGGCGACCGGTGTCGATCTGATCATCGACGACACGCCGGAGACCATCGTCGTGTCGTGCCACAATCCTGTGCGGCGCGAGATCGCCCGGGTCGCGGTCGAGAAGCTGATCTCCGACGGGCGAATTCACCCCGGTCGCATCGAGGAGGTCGTCCGCAAGGCAGAGCGTGAGGTCGAGGAGGTGGTGCGCGAGGCCGGCCAGAAGGCGCTCTTCGAGGTGGGTGTGCACGGCGTCCATCCCGAGCTGGTCAAGCTCCTGGGGATGCTCAAGTACCGGTACAGCTACGGGCAAAACGTCCTGTCTCACTCCGTGGAGGCTGCCTTCATCTGCGGAGTCATGGCGAGCGAGCTCGGCCTCAACCCGAAGCCGGCGCGCCGCGCCGCGCTTCTGCACGACATCGGCAAGTCGCTGACGCACGAGGTGGAGGGGTCGCACGCCCTGATCGGGGCGGAGATCGCGCGCAAGTACGGCGAGTCGGCAAGGATCTGCAACGCGATCGCGGCTCATCACGAGGAAGTTCGTGCGGAGACGGTCTTGGCTCCGCTGGTCGATGCAGCGGATGCGCTTTCCGGTGCCCGTCCCGGCGCACGAAGGGAGGTGCTGGAGAGCTACGTGCGTCGCCTCGAGGATCTCGAGCGGATCTCCAGCTCCTTTGCCGGAGTCGAAAAGGCGTTCGCCGTGCAAGCGGGTCGAGAGATCCGCATCCTGGTGGAGCCATCCAAGGTGAACGACGACCAGGCCGCTCTCTTGGCACGCGACGTTGCCCGGCGCGTGGAAAAGGAGATGACCTACCCGGGCCAGATCAAGGTGACGGTCATCCGCGAGACACGAGCCAGCGACGTCGCGCGGTGAGGGGAATGGAAGCGGCATCGACCCGAGCCGGTGCGCCAGGCCGCAGCCGGGCATGAGGCTTCTCTTTCTGGGAGACGTCGTCGGACGGGGGGCGCGCCAGGCGATCCGGCGCCGGCTTCGGGGGCTGCGGGACGAGCAACGCATCGACTTCGTCGTCGCGAACGCGGAGAACGCTTCCGGGGGCCGGGGGTTGGACCCGGATTCGGCCGACGAGTTGCTCGATGCCGGCGTCGACGTGCTCACGTCGGGGAATCACATCTGGCGTCATGGGGCCATCGTCGCCGTGCTGGAGCGCGAGCCTCGTCTGATACGTCCGCTGAACTTCCCGGAAGACAACCCGGGTCGCGGGTGGACCGTGCAGACGGCGCGAGATGGAAGCCGCGTCGGCGTGATCAACGTCATCGGGCGTGCGCTCATGGGCAGCTACGGCTGTCCGTTTCGCGCCGCGGATGGAGCGATTGCGGCGATGCGGGCGGACGCAAAGGTGATCGTGGTCGACGTCCACGCAGAGACGACCTCCGAAAAAGCCGCTCTGGGCTGGCACCTCGCCGGCCGCGCGAGCGTCGTGGTGGGTACCCACACGCATGTGCAGACGGCGGACGAGAGAATCCTTCCGGGCGGCACGGCCTATCTCACGGATGCCGGTATGTGCGGGCCCGTGGACTCGGTCATCGGAATGCGGAAGGAAGAGGTGATGCGCCGATTCCTGACGCAGATGCCCGTCCGATTCGAGGTGGCGAGGGGTGCTCTCGTCCTGAGCGGCGTGATCGCGGATGTCGATTCGGCCAGCGGCCGTGCGACGGCCGTCGAGCGATTCCGGGAGGTCTGCGGGGCGTGCTGAGTCCTGGACGACAGCTGGAAATCCTGCGCTCGGCTGCGGTGGGTGTGCTCCCGGAGGGTGATCTGGAGCGCAAGCTGGAGGCCTCCGTCTCCACTGCGCGTCCCCTGCGGATCAAGTTCGGCGCGGATCCGTCGGCACCCGACCTCCACCTCGGGCACTTGGTGGTGCTCCGGAAATTGGCTCAGTTCCAGGCCCTCGGACATCGGGTCATCTTCCTGATCGGCGACTTCACCGGGATGATCGGCGACCCGACTGGAAAGTCGGAGACGAGACGAGCTCTCACACGCGAGGAGGTCGCGGCGAACGCGAAAACCTACCAGGAGCAGGTGTTTCGCGTGCTCGAGCGCGAGCGAACGGAGGTGCGCTTCAACTCGGAATGGATGGACGGCATGCGAGCGGCGGACGTGGTGCGGCTGTGCGCACACTATAGCGTCGCCCGCATTCTCGAGCGCGACGATTTCGCCAAGCGGATGCGCGAGCAGCGCTCGATCGGCATCCACGAGTTCCTGTACCCCCTGGTCCAGGGATACGACTCCGTGGCACTGCACGCCGACGTCGAGGTGGGCGGCACGGATCAGCACTTCAACCTCCTCGTGGGCCGCGAGCTGCAAAGGGCGTACGGGCAGGAACCGCAGGCGATTCTGACCATGCCGCTACTCGAGGGTACGGACGGTGCCCAGAAGATGAGCAAATCGCTGGGAAACGCGATCGGCATCGCGGAACCACCAGAGGAGATGTTCGGCAAGCTGATGTCGATCTCCGACTCCCTGATGGTGCGCTACGCGACCCTTCTCTCGGAGGACGCGACCGACCTGGGTGTGCGGCTTGCCCGTGGCGAGGTGCATCCCATGGAGGCCAAGAAGCGCCTGGCGGGGGATCTGGTTGGCCGCTTCCATGGCCTGGCCGCGGCCGCCGAGGCGCGACTCTACTTCGAGCGCCGCTTCCAGAAGCGCGAGGCCTACGAGCCGGAGCTCTTCGAGGTCGACGCTGGCGCTGCGGGTGCGATCCCCCTGGCACGCCTCCTGGTGGCGATAGGCTTTGCCTCGTCGAACAGCGATGCGCGGCGGCTCGTGGGTCAGAGGGCCGTGCGGGTGGACGATTCGACCGTGGAGGAGCCGGCAGTGCTCGTGCCCAGCGGAGCCGACATCCTGCTGGCCGTGGGGCGAAGGCGGCTGGCACGGGTGCGCGTGAGCTGATCCGTCGGGGTCGAGACGGGAAGCCAACGATACGATTTAACAGGGCTTTCCCGAAAGCTTGACGCAGGACTGGCGGCGCGCTAACCGCTTCAGCTCGTGGTTGGGGGATTTGGGTCACACGGTGATCCAGGTCTTGGACCACGGTCCCTGCCAGGCGGACGGCCGTGCAAGGATCGCCCTCGCGGGCGGGTGGTTTCGTGAGGCGGGGGGAGTTGACAACGAGAGCTAGTTGATCTAAGTAAGGGGACTTGCCCGGTGGGCGAGTCGCGGTCTTTGAAAACTAAATAGTAGCGCGCCGACCTCGATGCGAGGTCGGTATCCAGTGAGTTTCGAGATGTCGGGACCCGTTGAGTTCGCCGGCCCTCCCAGCTGGGAGGATCGGCCGAAAGCTTAACTGGAGAGTTTGATCCTGGCTCAGAGCGAACGCTGGCGGCGTGCTTAACACATGCAAGTCGAGGGAGAACGGGGGGCTTCGGTCCCCTCAGTAAACCGGCGCACGGGTGAGTAACACGTAGGTAACCTACCCTCGAGATCGGGATAACTCATCGAAAGATGGGCTAATACCGGATATGACCACGGGAGCTGCGGCTCCTGAGGTAAAAGATGGCCTCTGCTTGCAAGCTATCACTCGTCGATGGGCCTGCGCGCCATTAGCTAGTTGGTGAGGTAACGGCTCACCAAGGCTACGATGGCTAGTTGGTCTGAGAGGATGACCAGCCACACTGGGACTGAGACACGGCCCAGACTCCTACGGGAG
>CAZGUU010000134.1:0-12844 GCA_964529315.1 uncultured Enterobacteriaceae bacterium | reverse complement strand
CTCCGCCTCGCTCATGACCGAGGCTCTGCGCGGCCGGACGACGGCGGACGCCGAGCGCCTGGCCACGGCATTCGAGGCCCTGCTGCGCGGCGGCGCGCCCGCGAGCGCGCCCGGCGAAACGTTTAGGCCAAGCGAGCCCGACCCGCCGCGCGGGCCGCGCGGGCCAGGCAGCCGGGGCGAGCCACCCGCCGCGCACGAGCCACGCGAGGCGAACGATGCCAGCGAGCCGGGCACGGTGCGCGAGGCGGCCGCAGGTGCGGCTGCGCTGGGCGACCTCGCCGCGCTGGGCGGCGTGAGTCGCTTTCCCAGCCGCGTCAAGTGCGCGCTGCTCGCCTGGCACGCGCTGCGCGCGGCGCTGGCCGCACGGGACGCGCCCGTCTCGACCGAGTGAAGCGGTGCCGCGCGAGCACGCGACTCACGTCTGGCCCGCCCGGCTGCGAGGCCGCAACCGGCGAGCCGCGGCACGACAGGGGGAGATCGAATGACGCTCACACCCATGGGCTTCGAAGCCCGGCACCCGGAGATCGAGAAGCCGCAGGCCGCGATCGCTTCGCCGGGCCGCACGCGCCGCCGCTCGAGGAGCCGGGGGCCGTCGTCGGCTCTCGGAGCAGCGATCCGACCCAGGACCGCCGCCGCGCGCTCGCAGAGCGTCGCCTCGACCCGCACCGTGGCCGGCGCGGCGCGACCGCGCGATGCCGCCTTGGCCTTGGCCCTTGCCGTGGCCGTCATCGGCACCGGGGCGCTCGCCGGCTGCAGCGTCGGCGCCCCCCGCTACCACCCGCAGAGGGCCGGATCGCAGCCCGAGGTGCTGGTCCGACCGCTGCGCCTGGACGTATCCACGCCCGACTACACGGGGTCGACGGACTTCGGCCGGCTCCTCGCGGAGAACCTCGCCGGCGCGCTCCAGGAGCGCGGCGTACGAGCCGTGCTCGTGGACGGCGGCGCCGCCGATCCGCCGGCCTCGTCGTACGTCGTCGAGGGTGAGATCACCCAGCTCGACCCGGGCAGCCAGAACCTCCGAGTGTGGATCGGCCTCGGTGCGGGCCAGGCGTACCTCGCCGCGCGCGTGCAGGTGGTGAGCACGGGCGACGGCCGGACGGTGTTCGACCAGACGCTCGACGTGCACTCCGCGACCTGGCAGGGCCAGGACGACATCCTGCGCCGCTGCTCGGCGAGCCTGGCCGACCAGGTGGCCACCCGCCTGGTCCGCGACCTCCACCTTGCGGCGACGGCCGAGGCCGCGGACCTCCAGCGTCCGGGTGCCGCCGAGCTGGCGATCCTCCGCCCCTAGAGCGAGATCGGTCAGCCTTCAGAGGCCGCGATCTCCCGGCCCAGGCGCGCGAGCTGCGCGCTCGCCCCGCCCAGGGTGTCGGCGATCTGCTTGCCCCACAGGAAGTAGCGGTGCACCGGGTAGTCGACGTCGGCGCCCATGCCGCCGTGCAGGTGCTGCGCCGCATGCACCACCCGGTGTCCGGACTCCGCCGCCCACCACTTGGCGACCATGACCTCGCGCGTGGCATCGCGGCCGGCCGACAGCCGCCACGCAGCGAGCCACGTGGTGGCGCGCAGCGCCTCGGTATCGATGTAGGAGTCCGCCGCGCGCATCGCCACACCCTGGAAGGTGGACAGTGGCCGGCCGAACTGGATGCGCGACGAGGTGTAATCGGCCGCCATGCGCAGCGCGGCCTCGCACACGCCGATCTGCATGGCGCACAGAGCGACCACGGCGTGGTCGAGCAGCCATGCCAGGGCGCGACGCCCGCCGGCACCCACCTCGCCGAGAGGCTCGCCGGGCGCGCCCTGCAGCAGCAGGTGCGCCTGCACCTCGCGGCTGGTGGTGACGACGATGCTGCGCTCGACGCCCGGCCCCGCGGGGTCCACCAAGAACACGCCGATGTCGCCGGCGGCGGTGCGCGCCGGCACCAGCACTCGTGCCGCCAAGTGCCCGGCGGGAACGCAGGGCTTGGCTCCGTGGAGCTGCCAGGCGCCGTCCACGCGGCTCGCCGTGACGTGCGGCGCGCGGGCGTCGTTCGCTCCAGGCTCCGCGAGAGCCGCGCTCAGCACCACCTCGCCCCCGGCGACACCGGGCAGCCAGCGAGCCTTCTGCTGCGCGCTGCCGAACGCCGCGATGGGCAGCGCGCCCAGCACCAGGGTCGGCCACAGGGGGATCGGCGCGACGACCCGCCCCTGCTGCTCGAGCAGCAGGCAGAGCTCGACGATGCCCAGGCCGCTGCCGCCGTGATCCTCGGGAAGCGCCGCCGCGAGCAGCCGGGCGTCGGCCAGCGCCGACCACAGGGTGCGGTCGAAGCACTCCTCGCCGCGCTCCACCTGCTTCACCCGATCGGCCGTGGCGAGCTCGCCCAGGATCTGCGCCGCCAGGTCGCGCAGCGCCTCCTGCTCCTCGCCAAACGAAAAATCCATCCCGACTCGAACCGTGTCCATCGTCGTCTCCCGCGGCTCAGCGGGCGGTGCGGGCCATGCGCAGGCCCGCCGCTGCCACGATCTCCCGCTGCACCTCGTTCACGCCGCCGCCGAAGGTGTTGATCTGCGCGGCGCGCGCCGCGCGCTCGACCTCGCCCTGCAGGGCCGCGCCGGCCGAGCCCGGCCGCAGGTAGCCGGCGGCGCCCAGGATCCCGAGCAGGATGCGATAGACCTCGACCGCGCTCTCCGTGCCGTACACCTTGACCGCCGAGGAATCGGCCGCGCTCAGCGTGTCGCTCGCGATGGCGCTGGCCATGCGCCAGTTGAGCAGCCGCATCGCCTCGAGCAGCGCGTGGCTGCGCGCCAGGTCCATCTGCACCCACGGCAGGTCGATCATCCGGCCGCCCTCGCCCGAGTCCGTCTCGCGCGCCCAGGCGACCACCTCGTCCCACAGTCGGTGGGCCAGGCCGCCGAGCGCGGCCAGGCCGATGCGCTCGTGGTTCAGCTGGTTGGTGATCAGGCGCCAGCCGCCGTTCACCTCGCCGACCACGTTGGCGCGCGGCACGCGCACCTCCTCGTAGTAGGTCGCGGTCGTCGTCATGCCGCTCACCGTGACGATCGGCGTCCACTTGAAGCCCGGCGACGAGGTCGGGACGATGATCATCGTGATGCCCTTGTGCTTGGGCGCGTCCGGATCCGTGCGGCAGGCGAGCCAGACGTAGTCGGCGACGTTGCCACCGCTGGTGAAGACCTTGTTGCCGTCGATCACCCACTCGTCGCCGTCGAGCACGGCGCGCGTGCGCAGCGACGCGAGATCGGTGCCGGCGTCGGGCTCGGTGTAGCCGATGGCGAACTCGATCTCGCCGCGCAGGATCCCACCGACGAAGTGCGCCTTCTGCTGCTCGGTGCCGTATTTCAGGAGCGTCGGCCCGACGGTGTTCAGCGTGACGAAGGGGAACGGCGCGCCGGCGCGCTGCACCTCGTCCATGAAGATGTACTGGTCGGTCGCCGGTCGCCCCTGGCCGCCGACCTCCTTGGGCCAGCCGACGCCGAGCCAGCCGTCGGCTCCCATGCGGCGGATCAGCGTCCGGTAGAGCGGGCTGCCTTCGCCCGGCTCGCCCAGCTCGGCGCGCACCTCGTCGGTCAGCAGACGGGCGAAGTAGTCGCGCAGCTCCTGGCGCAGGGCCTGCTGCTCGGGGGTTTCGTCGAGGAACATGGAATCCTTTCGTGGGCGGGACGCACCCGGCTCGGGTCGCGCGGCGCAGCGGCGATCGCGCGTCCACCCCGCCGATCACGGTGCCATCCGGTCTCCGATCACGCGTGCCTCGGCCAGCTCCACGAGCCGTGTCGCCGACAGGCCGAGCTCGCCGGCCAGGATCTCCTCGTTGTGCTGGCCGAGCCCGGGCGGCCCGCAGCGGTGCGGCGTGGACAGAAAAGAGAACCGCATCGGCCATCCTGGATAGCGCCGAGCACCGCTGCGCGCACCCTCGAGGAGCTGGTAGTAGCCTCGCGCCTCGAGCTGGGGATCGTCGTACATCTCGGCCGCGGTCAGCAGGCCCGCGGCTGGGATGCCGCGCGCGCGAAGCTCGGCCACCACCTCGTCGGGCGAGCGCTGCGCCGTCCAGCGAGCGATGGTGGCGTCGATCTCGTCGTGGCGCGCCAGGCGGCCCGCCACGCCGGCCAGCTCCGGGTCGCCGGCCCAGCCGGGATCGCCGATCGCGGCCACCAGGCGGCGCCACTCGTCGTCGCTGCGCACGGAGAGCGCCACCCAGCGCTCGCCCGCGCACCGGTAGACCCCCTGCGGGGCTAGATCGCGGGCTCGGTTGCCCTCGCCGCCGCGCAGCCTGCGGTTCATCGACCAGTCGATCACCGACTCGGCCGTCAAGCATGCGCCCACCTCGAGCTGGGCGAGCTCGATCGCCTGCCCCTTTTCGGTGCGGCGGCGGTGCTCGAGCGCCGCCTGGACGGCGAGTGCGCCGTGCATGCCGATCACCGGATCGAGGAAGCCCCCCGGGTTCAGCGGCCGGTCTGGATCGCCGGTCAGCGAGCACATCCCCGAGGCCTGCTCGATGACCATCGCCCAGCCGACGTAGTCGCGCCACGGGCCCTCGAGGCCGAAGCCGGGCATGCGCAGCATGATCACGTCGGGGCGGATCGCGCGCACCTGCTCGTAGCCGAGGCCGAAGTGGTCGATCACCCGGGCCGAGTAGTTCTCGATCAGCACGTCGGTGCGCTCGATCAGGCGGCGCAGCAGCTCGCGGCCCTCCTCGCGCCCCAGGTCGAGCGTCAAGTCGCGCTTGTTCAGGTTGGTCGCCTGCCAGACGCCGCTGCGCTCATACCAGTCGGCGCCATCCTGGGGGAACGCTGCGACGAAGCGGAAGCCGTCGGGGCGCTGCACCGATTCGACCTTGATCACGTCGGCCCCGAGCGCGCCCAGGTAGAGGCCGACGTAGGGGCCTGCCCAGAAGTTGCCGAGCTCGATCACGCGCAGCCCGGCGAACGGGCGATGGTCGCCGGCGGCCGTCGCCGGCGCGGATCTGGCCGGTGCGCAGCCGCCTTGCACGGAGCTCGCCGTCGCCGACCCGCCGGGCACCGCGCCGGAGCCGGCCGCTTGGCAGCCGGCTTGCGCGGGGTCGATCGGCGCAGCCGGCGGCGCTTGGGGGTCGGTGCGCAGGTCGTCGCGCGAGCCGGTGGCGCGCTCGGCCGCCGGGCCCTCGCCGAGCCTGGGTGCCTCGCCGCGCAGCGCGGCCGGGGTGAGCGCCAGGCGGTAGGGGAATCCCGGCATGCGAAAGCCGTCGACGTCCAGGAAGAACGAGCGCTGCGCGAGCTGCGCGCACTCGAGCAGCGTGCGGCCATCGCCCACCGGCGCCGTTGGGATGCGAAATGCCTGGCCCAGCTCGACGATCTCCTGCACGGTGCGTGCGTCGAGCCACGGCTGCACGCGAGCCAGGAACTCGGCGAAGTCGGGGCCGCTGCAGGCCAGCTCGCGCTGGCGGCCGGCGAACGCCTCGGCACCCATCATGGCGCAGATGTCCTGCCAGTGCTGGCCGGTGAGCGCGTTGATCCCCACCCAGCCGTCGCGGCAGCGCACGATGCCGGGCAGCGTCCCGCGACGGCTCTCCGGCGGCGGCAGGCCCAGGCGCCGCAGGTCCTCGGCGAACAGCATCGGGTAGGCGAGCGTGCCGATCAGGCACTCCAGCGTCGAGAGGTCCACCTCGACCGTGCCGCCACGCTCCCGTGCGGCGCGCAGCGCGCTCATGGCGGCGCAGGCCGCGTAGCTGCCGGCGACGTACTCCGGAATGCGACCGCCTACCTGCACGGGATCCTGGTCCGGCACCCCGCGGCTCGACACCCAGCCGGCCATGGCCTGCAGGGTGAGCAGGCTGGTCGGGAAGTCGCGGTACGGGCCCTGCTGGCCGAACGGCGAGATGCGCACCAGCGCCACGGGGGTGCCCGCCGCGGCGAGGTTCCGCGGCCCGAGACCAGCCCGCTCTAGAGCGCCAGGTCCGAGGTTCTCCACCAGCAGGTCGGCCCCGGCGACGAGATCGCGCACGGCCGCGATCCCCGCGGGCTCGTCCAGCGAGCAGACCATGCTGCGCTTGTTGGTGTTGAGGTAGCGAAACAGGCCGCCGCCCCGCTCGACGTCCGGCCGGTCGCCCGGGAACGGGCCCCAGGCACGCGCCGGGTCGCCTGCGGGAGGCTCGACCTTGGTCACCTCTGCACCCAGGTCGGCGAGCAGCTTGGTGCAATAGGCCGCCGAGATCTCTCCGCCGAGCTCGACGACCCGCACGCCCTCCAGTGCCGCCAGTGCCATGCTCAAGCCCCAATCCTTCCGGCGCCGTGCGGTGCACGGCCGGCGAGGCGCTCTGCTTCTTGCATCCGCATCGTGAGGCAGGGGATCGGGGACGGTGGGCCGGCCGAGCTATGCCCGCGATCACTGGGCAGGACCATCATCTCCAAGCAGGGATTCGCCTGACCGCAGTCAGAAGGCTGGTGAGCGATGGCGCGGGGCAAACCCCGGGGTGCGCCGGCCTCCCGGAAACAGCGTCGAAAACCTGATTCAGATCAGCCTTGCGTTGGCCAAGCCTCATTTCACTCCTTCCAGAGAGGGGCGAGATCACCTATACCAACCAAACGGTTGTTCGCCAGCCGTCCGAAGCCTGACCGCCCGTGGCCTCGCGCTCTGCGCGCGGGGGGTCCGGCGTCCAAGCCAGCGAGCCCGGACAGAGGCCGCTGGCGCGGCCGGCGACGAGCGCAGCAGAAGGAGTCGGAATGACCTCCACCGTCGTCACCCGCCGCAGGTTCCTGGTCGGAGCGGGGGCTGGAGCGATCGCGCTCTCCCTCTGCCATCTGAGCCCCGGCCTGGCGGAAAGCTCGGCGGCAAGCAGCGACCGAGCGGCCACCGGCGGCGGCTCTCTCGCCCTGCCCGCCTACCGCAAGTGGGAGGATCTCTACCGCGAGCAGTGGACCTGGGATCGCGTGGTCAAGGGCGCCCACGCGGTGGTGAACTGCGTCTCCTCCTGCCCGTTCAACCTGTTCGTCAAGGACGGGATCGTCTGGCGCGAGGAGCAGAACGCGATCATGGAAGCGAGCAATCCCTCGCTGCCCGACTTCAACCCGCGCGGCTGCCAGAAGGGCATCTGCACCAGCCAGGTGATGTACGGACCGCAGCGCCTGAAGTACCCGCTCAAGCGGATCGGCGCACGCGGCCAGGGAAAGTGGCAGCGCCTCAGCTGGGACCAGGCGCTCGACGAGATCGCCGGCAAGATCGTCGACGTCTCCGTCGAGCACGGCACCGAGTGCGTGGTGCACGAGAGCGGCACGGCCAACGCCGACTACAGCGCCTCGACCGCCGGCGAGATGCACTTCTTCGACGTCCTGGGCGCAACCCAGCTCGACGGCTGGGCCACGGTGGGCGACATGCCCCTGGGCGTGATCATGACCTGGGGCCTGTTCAACGTCGACAGCACCTCCGACGACTACATGAACGCCGACCTGATCTTCCTGTGGCTGGCCAACCCCTCGTACACGCGCATCCCGGACGCCCACTTCCTCTGGGAGGCGCGCTACCACGGCACCAAAGTGGTGAGCGTCGCGCCGGACTACAACGCCACGACGATGCACTGCGATCAGTGGGTCAACCTGCGGGTCGGAACGGATGCCGCGCTCGCCCTGGGCATGGCCAACGTCATCGTCGGCGAGAAGCTCTTCGACGCACAGTACGTCAAGGAGCAGACCGACCTGCCGCTTCTGGTGCGCGAGGACGGCCACTTCCTGCGCCAGTCCGACCTCGAGCAGGGCGGCGCCGAGGACGTCTTCTACCTGTGGGACACCAGGGCCGGTGCCGCCGTGGCGGCGCCCGGCAGCGAGGGGCTCGGCCGGCGCACCAGCCTCGCCCTGGGCAACCTCGACCCGGCGCTCGAGGGTCGCTTCGAGGTCACCCTCGCCGACGGGCGCAAGGCCGCCGTGCGCCCGGTGTTCGAGCGGCTCGCGGAGCGCCTGGCGGCCTACACCCCGAAAAAGGCGGCGCAGATCACCGGAGTGTCGGCGGGGGCGATCGCCGAGTTGGGGCGCGAGTTCGCGCGGGCCAAGGCGGTCACGGTGTTCGGCTCGTGGGGCATGATGAAGCACCACCACAGCGACCTCTACCAGCGCTCGATCCTGCTGCTGCTCGCGCTGACCGGCAACGTCGGCAAGCGCGGCGCGGGCATCCGCATCGGCGCCTGGTACATGCTGAGCAGCCTCGAGTCGCTGCTCAGCAAGGTGCAGCCGACCTGGTGGCAGAAGGCGCTGCTGTCGGTCTTCCAGCCGGGCCCGCGCGAGCTCACCTCGTACTTCCGGCAGTACGAGGACGAGCACATGTACATGAACGTCCCCGGGCTCGCCTTCCTCTACCAGCACGGCGGCTTGAAGCAGGTGGTCGACGACCCCACCTACCACGACGCCAAGCCCGGCAAGCCGCTCGCCGATGCGATGGCGATCGCCTTCGAGAAGGGCTGGCTGCCGATGTACCCGCGGCCGGGCAAGACCCCCAAGGTGATGGTCCACACCAAGGTGAACTCGCTGCGCCGCTGGCCGGCCCCGCAGGTCGCCGAGGCGAACCTCTGGCCCAAGCTCGAGCTCATCGTCGGTGTCAATATCAAGATGTCGTCGACCGCGGCGAAGTCGGACATCGTGCTGCCGGCCGCGTTCTACTACGAGCGGCGCAACATCAAGTACGCGCAGAGCTACGTTCCCTACTACGCGGTCGGCGACAAGGCGGTCGAGCCGGTCGGGGAAGCGAAGACCGAGTGGGAGATCTTCGGGCTCCTGGCGCGCAAGATCCAGGAGCAGGCGCGCAAGCGCGGTGTGACGACCGTGCTCGACGGCAAGGACAAGCCACGGGATCTGTCCCGGGTCTACGACGAGTGGTCGCGCAACGGCCGCTTCGTGCCCGAGGACGACCTGCCGTTCCACGAGATCGCCACCAGCGAAGCCCCGGAGATGGGCCACATCTCCTGGCAGGATGCCGCCGCGCAGGGCGCCATCCACATCCAGGACATCGGCCCCTTCCGCACCCACAGCAGCATCTGCAGCGACTACCAGCCCGGCGAGACCGTCTATCCCTGCCAGTGGTTCACCGAGAAGAAGATCGTCTGGCCGACGATGACCGGCCGCCAGCAGTTCTACATCGACCACGAGTGGTTTCTCGCCGCCGACGAGCAGCTGCCCATCCACAAGGAGCCGCCCAAGGCGGGCGGCGACTACCCCCTGCGCTTGACCGGCGGCCACACGCGCTGGTCCATCCACTCGACCTACCGCGACGAGCAGCGTCTGCTGCGCCTGCAGCGAGGCGAGCCAGTGGTGTACATGGGCACGGCGGACGCCTCTGCGCGCGGCATCTCGGACAACGACCGGGTGCGCGTGTTCAACGACGTGGGCGCCACCGAGATCCTCGCCAAGATCTCCCCGGCCGTGCAGCCGGGGCAGGTGATCATCTACCACGCCTGGGAGCCGTTCCAGTTCAAGGGCTGGAAGGGCAACCAGGAGCCCGTCCCCTCGGCCTGGAAGGCCCTGCACATGGCGAGCTACGGTCAGCTCCACTACCGATTCCTGTACGCCGGACCGCACCACACGCCGCGGGCAACCGCCGTCGAGGTGCAGCGCGCTTGACCAGTCGATCGCGGCCCAAGGGCTCGGCCCTGGGCCGCCGGGATCCCGAATGAGCATCACACGAAGAGCCTTCCTGCGCGGCGCGGGCGCCACCTCCCTGACGCTCGCCCTGGGCCGCCTCGGGCCGCTCGCCGGCGGCGGCCTGGCCTCGGCCGCCGAGCCCTCGGACACCGCTCTGGGCTCGGCCGTGCCGACCTACCAGAGCTTCGAGGACATCTACCGCAAGCGCTGGACCTGGGACCGCATCGCCAAGGGCACGCACTACGTCAACTGCTGGTACCAGCGCGGCTGCAACTGGAACGTCTACGTGAAGGACGGCATGGTGTTCCGCGAGGAGCAGGTCGCGAGCTATCCGCGCACCAACGCCGACGTGCCCGACTACAACCCGCGCGGCTGCCAGAAGGGCGCCTGCTACAGCCAGCGCATGTACCAGGCCGATCGCCTGAAGTACCCGCTCAAGCGGGTCGGCGAGCGCGGCCAGGGCAAGTGGAAGCGCGTCTCCTGGGACGAGGCGCTCACCGACATCTCCGACTCGATGATCGATGTCCTGGAGAAGGAGGGCCCGGGAGCGATCTACTGGGATCTCGGCACCGCGGCGACCAACGGCTGCCACGGCCTGGGCCTGTTCCGCACGACGCACCTGCTCGACACGCCGTTCCTCGACATGAACGCCGAGATCGGCGACCACCACCCCGGCTCCGCCGTCACCTGCGGCAAGATAGGCTTCGCGAGCTCGGCCGACGACTGGTTCTACTCCGAGGTGATCCTGATCTGGGGCGGCAACCCGCTCTACACGCAGATCCCCAACGCCCACTTCTTCACCGAGGCGCGCTACCACGGCAGCGAGTTGGTGATCGTCGCGCCGGACTACAGCCCCTCGGCGATGCACGCCGACCTCTGGGTGCCGGTGCACATCGGCACGGATGCGGCCTTCGGCCTCTCGCTGGCGCAGGTGATCGTCGAGGAGAAGCTCTACGACGCCTCCTTCGTCCGCGAGCAGACCGACCTGCCGCTGCTGGTGCGCAAGGACACGCGGCGTTTCCTGCGCCAGAGCGACGTCGAGCCGGGCGGCGCCGACGACGTCTTCTACCTCTGGGACCAGGCCACCCAGCGCGTGCGCGAGGCACCCCGCACGAGCCTCGCGCTCGAGGGCACAGAGCCCGCGCTCGAGGGCGACTTCGAGGTGGCCACGCCCGGCGGCAAGGTCGCCGTGACGCCGGTCTTCGCCCTGCTGCGCCAGCGCCTGGCGGACTACGTGCCCGAGAAGGCGGCGGCGACCACCGGCACGCCGCCCGAGATGCTGCGCAAGCTCGCCCGGCGCATCGCCCGGGCCAGGTCGGCGACCATCCTGACGCAGTCGAACTTCTCCAAGTTCTACCACGGCCTGGAGATGGAGCGCTGCCAGATCCTGGTGCTCGCCCTGTGCGGCCACTTCGGCAAGAAGGGCAGCGGGATGAACGGCTTTCCCTGGCTGACGATCGACGCCTCCGAGGTGTTCGGCGTCCTCCCGGCAATGCCGCCCAAGCTCGGCATGCTCGCCCTGGGGGTGGAGAACGCGCCCGGCCTGCTCAAGTCGAAGTGGGAGGGCGAGACCACCGAGATGTTCCTCTACGAGGCGGCGCGCAAGGAGTACGCCAAGGGCGGCTTCGTCTCCTCGGTGCTGTTCTTCTACCTCTACGGCGGCCTGAAGGAGCTCTACGGCGACACGCGCGGCTGGGATCCCCATCTCAAGCGCAACATCGACTCCTACGTCCACGAGGCGATCGACAAGGGCTGGCAAATCGGCGGGCGTACGCCGCCCAGGATCCTCGTCGAGGAGGGCGGCAACATCCTGCGCCGCGTGCGCGGCTATCCGCAGCTCATCGAGCATCTCCTGCCCCGGCTCGACCGCCTGGTCACGATCGACTGGCGGATGAGCACCACGGGCATGCACAGCGACTACGTCCTGCCCGCCTCCGGCTACTACGAGAAGGACGACATCACCTGGGCCACGCCGATCGCGCCGTTCGCCCACCCGACCACGCGCGCGGTCGACCCGCTGGGCGAGTGCAAGAACGAGTGGGAGTTCCACTGCCTGCTGCTGAAGAAGATCCAGCAGCGTGCCATCGAGCGCGGGCTCACCACCTTCCGCGACCGCGCCGGCGCCGAGCGCCGCCTGGACCAGATCTACGACGACTTCACCTTCGGTGGCCGCTACGGCGAGAACGACAACGAGGCGCTGCTCGGCCAGATGGTCGAGCTTTCGACCAACTTGGGCGGCGCCAGCTGGGAGCAGCTCAAGCAGGAGGGCGCGATCCGCTACACCGGCATCGGCATGGGGGTGGCCAGCGTCGGCAACGCGACCGACATCGAGCCCGACCAGACGATCACCGCCAACACCTGGCACGTCGAGCAGAAGATGCCCTGGCCGACGCTCACCCGGCGCATGCAGTTCTACATCGACCACGAGCTCTACTTCGAGCTCGGCGAGGAGCTGCCGGTCCACAAGGACCTGCCGCCGATCGGCGGCGACTACCCGCTCAAGATGACCGGTGGCCACACCCGCTGGTCGATCCACACCATGTGGCGTGCCGACGAGCGCATGCTGCGCCTGCAGCGCGGCGAGCCGGTGATCTACATGAACGCCGGCGACGCGAAGTCACGCGGCATCGCCGACGGCGACCGGGTGCGGGTGCACAACGACGTCGGCGCCTTCGAGATCCAGGCCAAGACCTCGCCCTCGGTGCGCCCCGGCCAGGTGATCACCTACCACGCCTGGGAGCCGCACCAGTTCGCCAAGTGGCGCTCGCACCAGGTGCTCATCCCGAGCCCGATCAATCCGATCCAGCTCGCCGGCGGCTACTACCAGCTCCAGCCCCTGCCGATCGCCTGCGAGCCGGGCCAGAACGACCGCGGCACGCGCGTCGAGGTGGAGAAGGCGTAGCCGACCGGGGCGGTCGTCGGCGGTCCATGCAGCGATCGGAACGAGCGCGGCACGGGCGGCTGCGCTCGTACGCAGGCCGCTGCGCCGGCCCGGCTGGGGGCGGTGTCGCAGCCTTGCGCGGCGCGGCGCAGGCCGGACGCAAACCTCGGTCCGGGACCCGCGCCGCGCAAGGCTGCTCACGGCTTGCTGCGGGTCAGGCCTTTCTCGGCTCGAGCGTGGCCGGGTCGGTGGTGAACGGCCCAAACAGGTTCTTCCACTCGTAGACGATCAGCGTGTCGAGAATCTCCGACTTGCCCCCCGCCTTGGTCTTGTCCATCTCCGCCTTGAGCGTCGCCAGAGCCCCGTCCA
>CAZGUU010000133.1:0-12876 GCA_964529315.1 uncultured Enterobacteriaceae bacterium | reverse complement strand
CACGGTCGTTCGTCACGCACATGCAGCACCTGCCGCTCGTCTACCACTGCCACTGGCCCAAGTTCATAGTGCCGATCGAGGCGAACGGAGACGTGGTCGACTGCATGCACTGGGGCAGCCAGCCCGTCGACAACGTGCGCCGAACGCCCCTGCACGAGATCTTCGCGAGCTCGCGCCTGCGCGATCTCGCGGGCCCGGCCGGCGAGGCGTGCCACGCGTGCCGGTCGGTGCATCGCTTCGAGCTCTCGGAGATCTACGAGGGGCGGCTCGGGCCGCTCTGGTCGTGGCGGCACCAGGTGAGCCCGCGCTCGCGGTGAAACGCCGGCGAGCGCACCGGAGCCGACCCGGCACCCGGCTCGCAGCCGTGAGCCGGCCCCGGCTCGCCCAGCGGCGACATCTCGGGCAGTGCCGCCTCCCATTGGCCCGTGACTACGGGGCGAGCACCCGCCAGCCGCCTCCTTCTCGGTCTGAACTCCACTACGGTCCGCGGTTCGAGACGGCCCGCGCTCACGTCACGGCGTCACCAGGCGCCAGCCTCCGACGACGGGCTGCCATGTGCCGCGTGCGGTATAGGCCCGGCTTCCGATCGTCAGGGTGATCGTCATGTCCGCCGCCGCCGTGGCGGCGGCGTTCCCGAACGCCCTGAGCTTGACGCCGGCCTTCCGATTCGGCTCGACAGCGAGCTTCGCCAGCGCGACCCCGCCGCTCGTTGCCGCTGCCCGGTCGCGCGCGACGTACGCGCCGCTCGCCCGCTTCACGAGCGCGCCCGCCGGAAGGGAGAAGGACGCCAGCACGCCGCTCGGGCTCGCGATCTCCACGCCGACGGACGCGGACGACGGGTCGAGGCTCGGATCCAGGTCGAGCGAGCCGCGCAGCGCGAACACGTCCGGCCTGCCGCTGCGTAGCCTGATCCGCGCGGCGTCGAGCGCGAGCGCCGCCTCCCCCGGCGGTCCCGAGGCGATCCTGGTGACGAACCCATCGGGGCACAAGCCGAGATCGCACCCGCCACCGCCACCCGGATTCGGCTGGTAGGCGTCCTCGACCGGGAAGTCCTGCGATTCGGTCCGACCCGTCAAGTATACGCGCCCGGCGCTGCTCACGGCGATGTCGTTCGCACTCTCGAACTGGCCCCCACCGAGATACGAGGAGTAGACGATCTGCCCCGCGGGGGTGAGCTTCGTCACGAAGACGTCGGCGATGCCGCCCGCGTGCGCCGGCTGGAAGGCGTCGACGATGGGAAAAGCGTAGCCGCTGATCCAGTCGGGGAAGGTCTCGCTGCGTCCGGTGACGTAAGTATGGCCGGTGCCATCGACCGCGATCGCCAGGCCGGCCTCCGCGCCGTTGCCGCCGAGGTAGGTCGAGTAGACCAACCTGGAGCCACTGGTGTCGAGCTTGCTCACGAAGACGTCCGATTCACCGCTGAAGGCCGGCTGGAAGCTGCCCGCCGTCGTCGGGAAGTCGCCTCCGGAATCGCCGACGACGCAGGCTCTGCCCGAGGCGTCGACGGCGATTCCCCAGCCGCGGTCGAACGTGCCGCCACCGAGCAGCGTCGAGTAGAGAACGCTGCCGGACGGGCCGATCTTGACGACGAAGGCATCGGTGAGGCCACCACCGTGCTTGCGCTGAAGCGCGCCCGGCGTGGTCGGAAAGGGCTGGCCGAGCGGCTCGAACGTCGTGCCGGCGACGTAGGCGTTGCCGCTGCCGTCGACCGCGATGCGCGTGCCATAGTCGCCGCTCAAGCCGATGTCGCCGTCGGCACCAAACGCGACCTGGTAGATCGGCACGCCCGCGGGGCCGAGCTTCGCGACGAATGCGCCGAGCCCGCGACCGAGCATGGAATCGCCCCATCGCCCGGTCACGTACGCGTTGCCCGCGCCGTCGACCGCGATGCCGTAGCCCGCATCGTCCGAGTCGCTGCTGCCGAACGTGGTTTCGTAGAGGAGCTGCCTCCCGCTCGGGTCGAGCTTGCGCACGATGACGTCTGCATCCCAGCGTCCGAGCGAGTTGGTTGCGCCGGTGACGTAGAGGTTGCCCGCAGCGTCGACGGCGATTCCGTTGCCGGTGTCCTTGTCCGGGCTGCCCGGATTCCCACTGCCGCCGAGGTAGGTCGAGTAGGTGATCGTGGGCCTGGATGCGGTGGATGCCGCCTCCGCCCCCCTCGAGCCCGCGTACGCAACGGCCAGCAGGCCGGCGGCCACCGCGAGCAGGTGCGGGCGGGGCCGGATGTCGAGTCGTCTCATGGGAAGCCCTCCGATGTTCACGCGCGGAATCGCGCGTCGATGACAGGCGATGCGTCTGGCCTCGCGCAGAGGATGCCGCCACCGTAGGAAAAGGGGGGCCCTGGCCGTCGCCCGCCAGTGGCATCCGAGCTCTCGCTTCGACTGCCGGATCTCTGCGGTCACCTGCCTTCTCCCTTCTGCCGCTGAGGACCGAGCCCGGCGGCCGCCGTAAGAAATTCGAGTAGCCCGGCGAGCGAGGTGAACTGCGCGGCGCTGCCCGACGAGAGGTGCTCCACCCGCCCCTGGAAGCGGCGGCGCCGGCCGCCCCCAGGACCGAGGCGGACGACGAACGCGCGCTGCGCGGACAGGGACGGAGGTGCTTGGCGACGTCGCTGCATCGGGGTTATCTCCTCGGGACATGGCGATACGGCGCCGTCGCGTGAAAGTCCTGGCCGAGATCTGGGATTAGTCAGGCGAAATTGAGGCCATTTCGGTGGGGCGCGTCACGAAGACCGCTCGACCCCAAGGCCTTCCGGCGGTGCGCCTGGAGACCGAGAACGAGTGGGCGTGGTGCGGCGAGCGGCGTCTCGAGCTGGCGCCACGGGAGTTCGCCGTGCTCCGCCATCTGGTCGAGCACGCCGGCCGGCTCCTGACGAAGACCGAGCTGCTCGATGCCGTGTGGGTCGGCACGGCTGCTGCGACTCGATCCTGCTCGACTTTCTCTCCGAGGACGCGATCCGCGCCTACCCCGCCGCGCGCTTCCCGACGGCCGCGCTTCCCCCACGGCTCGCCGGCGTTCCGGGGTGGTCAGGACCTGGGGGTGACGTCCGCGCTCCACGCCGCGTGGGTGCTGTGGCTGCACGGATACCCCGAACGATCGGCGACGCGGATGCTCGAGGCGCTGGCTCGAGCGCGCACCCTGGATCATCCCTACACGCTGGCGTTCGCCTGCCGCTTCACCGCGTCGTTCTTTCGATGTCGAGGTGACGTCGAGGTCGTGCGCGAGCTCGCGGAGGTGCCGATCGCGTGCGCGACCGAATACGACATCGAGATCGCCCGGACGCTCGCCGCGGTGTGTCGCGGCTAGCTCCTCTCGGAGGCCGGCCGGCAGCGAGCCGGAGTCGAGGAGATGCGATCGGCGATCGCCTCCTATCGCGCCCGCGGAAACGAGCTGGGCGGTCCCGCGTTCATGGCGCTGCTCGCCGAGGCGTACGGCAAGGCTGGCGCGCAGCTCGGCCTACACCAGCACCGCACCGCGGCCGCCGCGGTAGACCACCAGGTGGTCCTGCACCTGGAGCAGCGGGACGCCGCGCCGCCACAGGTGCTCGTAGACGTGCTCGACGATCTCGACGAGCTGCTCGCGCGAGTAGTGGTGCACGTTCGGGTAGAGCAGGATCATCCAGACCACGCCCATGAAGCGCTCGAAGTCGTCGACGAAGAACTCGACGCGCGTGGTGCGCGTGCGCACCCTCGCCGCGGGCAGGCGTGCCTCGCGCACCAGCTCACGGGCGAAGCCGAGCAGGTCCTGGTCGTTGTGCGCACCGCAGAAGCGGCCGGCGAAGCGCTCGTAGAGGGCGGTCGTGCTGTTGTGCGCCGTGGCCCGGCTCGACATCAGCACGGCATGGATCGCCGCCGCGGGTCCACCGGCCGGCCTCGGGCCGTCGAGCAGCTCCCGGTAGATCCCGGCAAGCAGCGCCGGCCAGGCGCTGCGCGGTGCGTAGTAGAGCGAGTGGTGCAGGGTGACCAGGCTCACGCGCCGGTTGCCGAGGCGGCTCTTGCGAAAGCGTCGCGCCGCCGCGGCGTCGCGCAGCAGGCGCGTGTAGTCGCCACGGATCAGCGCGACGTGATCGGTCGACTGCCGCTCGATGCGCTCGGCGACCAGGTCGAGCGCCGCCCCCTCGATGTCGAGCAAGTAGAGGCCGCCGCGAAAGGCCGACTCCAGGATGCGGAACTGCGGCTCGTTGCTCGAGCCGATCGAGAGGGCGCGCATCGGCCGAGCCAGCGGCAGCGCGTGCGACAGGGTGCGAATCACGCGCGCCAGGCCGTGCGCGATGTCCACCTTGTCGTTGCTGTAGCGCGACCAGACCTTGTCCTGCTGAAACATGCGCGAGTGGGCGGCGCGCATGCCGAGCTCGCGGCGGACCGCGGGAGAGAGACGGCGCACGGCGGGCCCTAGCCTATCGTCCCGCGAAGCAGGCTTCGAGAGCGCTGCGGTACGGGACGCACGCACGCCGGCTCTTGACCAGGCCCCACGCCTCGTCGAGCGATACGCCGCGGTGCGCGTGCAGGTAGGCGATGGCGGCGGTCGGCGCCCGGTTGAAGCCGGCATTGCAGTGCAGGTACACGCATGCCCCCGCCGAGAGGAGCTCGTGCAGCCGCGCGACGATCGCCGGCAGGTGGAAGGCCAGCTCGTCGGCCTCGCCGTCGCGCACCGGGTGGCGATGGAAGGCCACGGCATGCTCCCGGTAGGTGCGCTCGAGCTCGGCGAGATCGAGGTGCTTGGCGGCGAAGTCGAAGTCGTCCTGCAGGCTCACCACGGCGGTCACGCGGTGCTCGGTGCAAAGCCAGGCGACGTCGGCGGGGGTCGGGTACTCGCCGATCAGGAGGCGGTCGTCGAGCAGCCTGGAGAGCCCGGGGCGCCCCGCGGGGCGCAGGAAGGGGGGCGCGTCCTGGGCTTCACCGACTCCTGCCACGGACTGGCGGGTAGATGCCGCGCGCCGGCCGCGCAAGGCAGCCTCGCAGGCAGCCTAGCGGGATTGACGGCTCGCCAAGCCGTGCAAAGCTGATCGACAGGTCGAGCCGACGCCCTTCGCGGCGCCGCGCCGGCCGCGGCCTTTCAGCGCGAGGTCTGCGGAACCACGGAGGACGACCATGGCCACGAGCGAGGATGCCCGGCGTGCCGCCTTCAAGAACGTGATCCGCTCGAGCGCCGTCCTGGAGGCCGCGCCGATCGACGACTTCCTGCGCGAGCTCGACGAGATCATCGCCACGACCCTGCGCACCAGGGACGTCGTCTTCCCCGCGATCGCCACCGGACGGGCGTCCATGGAGGTCGTCAAGACCGTGGCCAAGGAGTTCTACTACCTGGGCCGCTGGATGACCCCCGACTTCGCCATGTTCGTCGCCAACGCGCCGGATCGCTTTTCGCTCACCCTGGAGCACTCGGAGCACTACGCCCACTGGTGCCAGAACCTGGCCGACGAGGCGGGCTACCTGCGCGACCCCAACCACGTGCAGATGAAGCTCGACTGGTGCCGCCAGCTGGGCATCGCCGACGCCGAGCTCGAAGCCTACTCGCCCCTGCCCGAGACCATCGCGATGACCTTCACGATGCTCTACTACGTGCGCCGCTCGTACGAGGAGGGGCTCGCCGTCTTCGGCTACGCGGGCGAGCGCCGCGCCGCGCGCACGGGCTACGCCAAGGTGCTCTACGAGGGCCTGAAGCAGCACTACGGCCTGGACGTGCAGAACTTCGCCATCCACGCCTACGCCGAGTGCGACCACGGCGACAAGGCCGAGGCCCTGATGCGCAAGATTGCCATCACCGCCTCGGTGCAGGCGCGGATGCGCGAGGCAGTGCGCCACTGCATGCGGGTCACGGAGATGCGCCAGCAGGCATTCAACCGCATCCTCGATGCGAGCGCCGGCGACCAGCAGAAGGCTCTGCCCGCGACGGCGCCCTGAGCCGGAGGGCTCGCGCGTGAAAGCGCGCGCCTTCGAGTGCGGGGCGCCTGTCCGAGCGACGGACGCCCGCTGCGCCGTGCGACCCATCGCCACGGCCGCCCTCCAGGGCGAGGCCGAGCATGAACTCCCGATGCGCGGGCCTATTGCGGGCGAAACTCGATCACCGCGTCGATCACTCGATCCTGCTCCTCCGCGGTGAGCGCGAAGAACAGCGGCAGGCGCACGATGCGACGCGCCACCGCCTCCGCCACCGGGCAGGGGGTCTGCGGGCCGAAGCGCGCGGCGATCGGCGCCAGGTGCAGCGGCTCGAAGTGGCGCGTGGCCTCGATGCCTCGGCCGGCCAGATGGCGCAGCAGCGCATCTCGCTCTGCCGGCGAAGGGAGCAGGAGGTGGAACAAGTGGTACGACGACACGCAGCCGGCCGGCTCGTTGGGCAGGGCGACACCGTGCCCTGCCGCCCACTCGCTCAGGCCATCGCGGTACGCCTCCCAGATCGCCCGGCGCCGTGCCTGGACGGCGGCGTGCTCCTCGAGCTGGCCGAGCAGGAAGGCGGCCGTGAGCTCGGAGGGTAGCCAGCTCGAGCCGAGATCCACCCAGGTATAGCGGCTGGTCTCGCCGCGCAGGAAACGAGCGCGGTCGGTGCCCATCTCGCGCAGCACCTCGGCGCGCTCGATCAGACGCGGGTCGTTCACCACCAGCGCTCCGCCTTCGCCGCAGGTGAAGTTCTTGGCCCCGTGGAAGCTCGCGATCGAGAGCGCGCCGAAGGTGCCGAGCGCGCGGCCGGCGAAGCTCGCAAACAGGCCGTGCGCGTTGTCCTCGACGACGGCGAGCCCCGCTCGGTCGGCAAGCTCGAGGATCTCGTCCAGGGCGCAGGCGATGCCGCCATAGTGGACGGGCACGATCGCACGCGTGCGCGGGCCGATGAGCGGCTCGAGCAGGCGCTCGTCGAGGTCGAGGGTGTCGCTGCGAATGTCGGCGAACACCGGACGCGCTCCGCGCAGGACGAACGCGGAGGCCGTGGTGGGAAAGGTGAACGAGGGCACGATCACCTCGTCGCCCGGCCCGACCTCGAGCAGCAGGGCGCACATCTCGAGCGCGGCCGTGCCCGACGGCGTGAGCAGCACGCGAGCGCCGCCCAGCTCCGTGGAGAGCAGCTCCTCGCAGCGCCGCATGAGCTCCCCGCCGCCGGAGAGCGCGCCCCCTTCCGCGACACGCCGCAGGTAGTCGAGCTCCCGCCCGACGACGGACACCCGGTTGAAGGGCACCGTCGCACCGCCGCGAGCCCTTCCCTCGCGCGGGAGGGCACCGGGATTCACCAGCACTTGCACTCGAAGAGGGACTCGGCAGCCGGGCACGCCGCCATGAGGAGGCCGGGGCCGGCTGTCGAGGGGGCAATCGCTCGGCTCGGGCGCCGCCCTGATGAGGCGGGGGCCCGCTGCCGAGGCCCGGAGCAGCTCGCCTTACCCCTCACCGCGCACGGCGCACCGCATCACTCGCATGACACGAGCAAGTAAACTCATGATGACCTTTCTGTTTCATGCCTTGCGCTCATAGCAGAGTGAGCTACTCTGAATTCAGCCGAGGGGACACCGAGTCCCCCGGATCAAGAGGGAGGACTTCAGATGCTTTCGGCAATTGGCCCCCAGATCAGCGCTTTCGGGGCCATCCCCGACCAGCCGATCCCGCTGCTGCTCGGCATGGGCGAGAGCCTCATGCTGGTCGTCGCGACTGTGGTGCTGGCCACGGCGCTCCTGCGCTGGCTCTCCGGCTTGCCCGGGCGACCGGCCCAGGCTGGCAAGGGCTCGCGACGCGGCCTGCGCCTGGCCCACGAAGGGGCGTAGCGCCAGGCGACGGTCGGGCGGGGCGGCAAACGGGGGCTCTCCTCCTGCTGCCCCGCCGGCGCAGCGCATGGCCTCGGGCGGCATTGCACCGCCGAGCAGCCTTGCACCGGAGGTGTGGGAGGGGGCGATCCCGGCGACCGGCTTGCGGGGCCACGGGTGGCGCGGCACACTTCGCGGGTGTTGTCCGACGAGCAGCCCGGCCAGGAGCAGCTGGCGGCCTGGCGCACCATGACGCCGCGCCAGAAGTGGGAGACGGCGCGGCAGGTGTATTGGTCGGCTCGGCGCCTGAAAGAGGCCTTCCTTCGCAGCCAGCATCCCGAGTGGAGCGAGGCCGAGATCGAAGACGCCGTGCGGCGAGCCTTTCTCTATGCCCGATCCTGATCTCGTCGGGCTATTCGTCGTCCCGCTGCGCCGGCTCGGGGTCCGATACATGATTGGAGGAAGCGTCGCCGCGATGCTCTTCGGCGAGCCGCGCATGACGCACGACATCGACATCGTGGTCTTTCTCGACGACGACGTCATCGCGCGGCTGCCGCCGGCGTTCGCCGCACCCGAGTACTACCTGCCGCCGGTCGAGGTCATGCGGGTCGAGGCGGCGCGGGAGCGACGTGGCCACTTCAACGTCATCCACCTGACGTCGGGCTTGAAGGCGGACTTCTACGTCTCGAGCCAGGACCCGCTGCACCGTTGGGCCATCGACCGCGCCCGCGCTTTCACCGTGGGCGAAGGTGAGGTGTCGGTGGCTCCGCCGGAGTATGTCATCGTGCGGAAGCTCGAGTATCTCCGCGAGGGCGGCTCGGAGAAGCACCTGCGCGACGTGCGATCGATGCTGGCGCTCTCCTCGAGCCAGCTCGATCGCGACGCGCTGCTCACATGGATCGAGCGCCTGGGGCTGCAGGCGCAATGGGCGGCCGCCGGATCGGCCTGAAGCGGGCGCCACTCCCGGGGTCCTCGGCCAGACCGTCTGGGCGATCAACGTGGCGCGAGGCGCGCAGGGGATCCGAGCGTCGACGAGACACCCGTCGTCGCGACGGAGCCCGCGCCCCCGTAGGGCAGCGCAGGGAGTTCCCGACCTGGGCGGCTCGAGCAGCCCTCAGCGCGGACCTCCGCTTCGTCTTGCGTGCAGCGCAGCAGGGGGACGAGGAGGAGCGACGTCGCGGTGACCAGCGCGAGCGTGCGAAGCACGTCGCCCAGGGCGAGGGCTCCGGAGTTCGCCCGCACCCAGGCGGCGAGCACCGCTTGGGCCCGAAGCGGCCCGTCGGCGGGGCGGGTCCCCCGGCTGGCGAGGTGGCGCTCGACGCCCACGCGGGCTGCCGCGACTACGGGGCGATCGCGGGTGATCCGCAGGCGCATCCGGTCGAAGTGGGTGTCCTGCTGCGCGACGAGCAGGGCGCCCAAGAGCGTGCCCACCGCAAACACCGGCAGGGTGCGAAAGATGTTGAAGACGCCCGCCGATCGGGCGAGGAGCTGCGGCTCGAGGCCGGTGAACACGGCGAGGATGGTCGGTCCGATCGCGAGGCCGGCCCCGGCGCCCCAGGCCGCGAGCCAGGCGGCGATCCAGAGCTTGCTGGTGTAGAGATCGACGCTTGCCAGGTGCCACGTGACCGCGCTCATCACCGCGATGCCGGCGAAGATGCGCGGCTTGCGATCGCGATCGCGGCCAAAGAGGGCCCCCGCCGTCATCGCCGTGACCATCGCCAGGAGCGCCGGCAGGAAGACCAGCGCACCCTGCCACCACTGGTAGCCGCGCAGTCCGATCATGTAGCCCGAGAGCTGGGAAGCGAGCACGTAGAAGTCGATGCTCAGGAGCGCCTTGATCGCGAGGCCGAGACCGAAGTTTCGCACCCCGAGCAGGCGCAGGTCGATGGCCGGTCGCGCAGCGAGAGTCCCCCAGGCGACGAAGGCGGCCGACGCGACGGCGAAGCCCACGCCCCACGGCACGAAGTCCGGCGAGTCCATCCAGCCCCAGTAGTGCCCGAGCGCGACCACGGGGATCATCGTGACCACCCACGCGGTGAAGAGGCCGAGCCCGGCGAAATCGAACGGGGCCGAGCGCGCACGGGGCGCACGGGGTTCGGCGGGAAGCAGGGCGGCAGCGAGGGCCGCGGCGCCGAGCCCGATCGGCAGGCTGCTCAGAAAGAGTCCTTGCCAGGAGAACCGGTAGAGGAGAAAGCCCCCGGTGATCACCCCGCCGAGCGCAGAGAGATAGAGGGCCATCGCGTACACCGTCATCGCGAGCTCGTCGTCGGCAGGGAACTCCCGCCACAAGAGCAACATGCCGGCGCACAGCACCAGGCCCGCCCCGTAGCCCGAGACGAGCCGCCAGGGAGCCATCGACTCGACGTCGGCGGCGCTCGCGCAGAGCGCCGCGGCAACCGCGAAGAGCGCCACGGAGGCGACGAATGTCCGCCGCAGGCCGAAGCGGCCCTGCCAGAGCCCGGTGGTCACCATGCCGGTCGCGGAGCCCACCAGGAAGGCTCCCACGACCCAGTAGATGCGGTAGCGGTCCGCGTCGATGGCGTCGATCACGTCCGCGTTCGGTAGGTCGAGAACGGTCGAGTGGAGCGTCACGGCGAAGGTCGCGGGCAGGACCCCGGCGAGAACTCGCCGGCGGGGGCCATCGAGGCGCAGTCGGTGACCCGCTAGCCTGAGGCCGGTCATCGCGTAGATCCGCCGGACGGCTGGTCGCTCGCCTCTCGGCCGAGCTGCTCGATGCGCGCCTCCTCTCGGAGCGTCCTCGCTGCCCACTCCGCATCGCCCGCGCCGTGCTCGATCGTCGCGATCACCGAGAGGCCGGGCTTGAGGGAGGGCCAGCGGTCGTCGCGCTCGATCCAGATGCGCACCGGTACTCGCTGCACGACGTAGGTGAACTCACCGGCCGAGACGTCGCGGGGGATCAGCGAGAACTTCGCGTCGGTTGCGGAGCCGATCCACAGCACCCGACCCGCAAGCGGCCCGTCGAACGCGACCACGTCGAGGCTCGCGGGGCTTCCCGGCGCGACGCCGTCGAGCAGGTTTTCCGGGACGTTCGCCGTGACGTAGAGGAGGTCGGGGTCGTAGAGGCTGAAGATCGGCTCCCCCACGTGCGCGTAGTCGCCTCGGTGACGCCACCGCTTCGCGACGACGCCGGAAAACGGCGCGACGACCTCGGTGTAGGCGAGCTCCAGCGCGGCCAGATCGAGCGCCCGGCGTGCCTCTTCGACCTCGCCGGCTCGCTCGGCGACTCGACGCCTCGCGGCCTCGATCTCGAGGCTCCCCAGGCGCGCCAGCTCGAGCCGCCGCTCAGCCTCGGCGCGAGCCTTGCGGGTCGCGGCGAGCTGCTGCTCCGCCGCACCGAGGTCTGCCTGGGCGGTGCGCAGATCGCGGGTTGCCTCCTGCATGCGCCGGGTGGTCGACGAGCCGGAGCGAGCCAGCGCCGCATAGCGCTGCTCGTCCTCCCGGGCCATCGTCACCCGCGCGCGCGCCCCCTCGACCGCGTGGCTGGCGCGACGCTCGTCGTCCTCGGCCACGGCGATGGCCAGCGCGGCGATGTCGATCCGCCGGGGAACCTCGCCCTCCACCACCGCCAGGTCGGCCTGGCTCTGCAAGTGGGCCGCCTCGGCAGTGCGGAGGTGAGCAGCCCGGATGTCCCGCTTGCGCTCGTAGGCCGCTGGATCGATGCGGGCGAGAGCTTGGCCGCGCAAGACGCGCTGCTGCTCCTGAACCAGCATCTCGACGATCTCGCCCTGTACCTGCGGCGCGAGGTTGATCAGCTGCGAATCGACGAAGGCGTCGCGGACGATCGAGTGGGTGAAGGGGAAGACGGCCCACATCACGAGCCAGAGCAGGGCGACCACGAGCGCGGCGGCCGCTGCCCGGGACGGCCAGGCCCGCTTCCGCTCGTCACGAGCCGACTCGCCGGAGCTGCTCGCGGGGCTAGTCGTGGCGCTCCTCCGCGACGCGGTCGGTCCCGGCCGCCCAGGCCATCCGCGCCAGCGCGGTCTGATATCCGTAGAGCGCGTCGTAGTACTGCTCCTCGGACCGGACCAGGACGAGCTCGGCGTCGACCATGTCGGTCGGGGTCGCCACCCCGTCGTGGAGCAGCCCCTCTTCGACGCGCAGGTTCTCCTTGGCGTGCTCGACGGAAACCCGTGCCAGGCGGATGCGCTCCCGGGCATCGTCGATCTCGAGGTAGGCGGCAACCACCTCGAAGGCGATCGCGTCGCAGGTCTCCTCTCCACGCGCGACCGCGAGGCGGACCTCCGCGTCCGCCGCCTCGAGCTCGCCGATTCGCCGCCCACCCTCGAACAGCGCGAGCTCGATGCGAGCGCCGCCGATGAAGACGTCCTCGTCGAGCTCGGGCCCGCTGCGGTCGACGTGGATGCCCGTCCCACCGACGATGACCCTGGGCAGGAAGTCGGCCTGCGAAACCCCTCGCCCCTGCTGCGCGGACTCGATGGCACGGAGCACGACGCGGAGCTCGTCGCGGTTGTCGACCGCGACCTGCAAGCAGTCGTCGAGGGTGCGGCCGAACGCCGACTCGTCGGTGCGGTCGGCGACCGCGGTGGGAGAGCTCACGTGAAAGCCCACCGCGCGGTTGAGCGCCGCAGTGGCGATTCCCTCCTCGGTGCGGGCCCTGACCAGGTCGAGTCGCATCTGCGCAAGCTGCACCTCCGCTCGCTGCACGTCCTCGCGTAGCGCCGTACCCCGGCGAAGATGATTTCTGGCGTCGCGCAGCACCGATTCGGCCCTCTTGACCGCCTGATCCGCGATGCGCCGGAAAGCCTTCGCTCGCAGCAGCGCGAAGTAGGCCGCCGTGACGTCGAATGCAATCGTCTGGCCTGCACGGCGAAGCTCCAGCTCCGCGATGTCGACCCCCGCGCGGCTCTGGTTGAAGCGCCCCAGCGTTTGCCCGAAGTCCCAGACCACCCACTGGATCCCCAGCTCGGCCTGCGAGAAGCGATCCGAGGTTCCGCCGTAGGCGACGTTTCCCACGAGGGTCGGCAAGGTCGGCAACGCGAACTTCCCGGTGCCGCCGATGTAGCGATAGTTGGCCGCGACCGCCGGCAGGAAGGCCGAGAACGCGACGGCCCGCTTGCCGAAGGCGCGGCTCGCCTGCTCACGCATCGCGCGCAGGCGAGGGCGCAGCGGGC
>CAZGUU010000132.1:0-13049 GCA_964529315.1 uncultured Enterobacteriaceae bacterium | reverse complement strand
CGAGCGCCGTCGGGCCGGCCGACCGCACGCCCAGCTCCCCACGGCCGGGATCCGGGCCGTCGCAGGCGGACCAGCGAGCGCTCGCGTCGGATGCCGGGGGCACGGCGGCGCCTCGTGGGGCGGCGGGGCCGTTGCGCACGGGCAGGCTCACGCCGCGCCAGACCGAGATCCTGCGGCTCGTCGCGCAGGGCCGCTCGACCAAGGAGATCGCCTACGATCTGGGGCTCAGCCCCAAGACCGTCGAGACCCACCGCACCCAGATCATGCAGCGGCTCGGGATCCGCGACGTCGCGGGCCTGGTCCGCTACGCGATCCGCACCGGCCTGGTGGCGGCCGACGCCTGACCCGGCAGGCCCCGGTCTAGGGCATTTCCCCATGGCCGACCCGGGAATCGCCCGATGGGCGACCCGCCCGATGATGCCCACCCTCGCTCCTGCGGAGGGGAGCTCCGCAGGAGGGGGGGGTCATGCCGGTCGAGAGCAGGATTCGCGTCCTATTGGTCGCCGCCGACGCTGCGCGGCGCCGAGCCCAGGCCGCGCTGCTGGACGCGATGCCCGGAGTGCAGGTCGTCGGGTCGGCGAGCTGCGCCGCCGAGGCGATGCGTGAGGTGCCCCGGCGCAAGCCGGAGCTGGTCGTGATGGATCTCTTCATGCCGCGCATGAGCGGGCTGCAGGCAGCCGCCGAGATCAAGCTGCAGCCGGCCGCGCCGCGCGTCGTCCTGGTGAGCCTCGGCGAAGGGCCGGCCTACGCGGATGCGGGGCGGGAGTTCCGCGCCGACGGCGTCGTGCGTCGCGAGGACCTGCCCACGGCGCTCCCGCCGATTCTGCGCCGGCTCTTCCCCGACCGCTCGGGGCGGGGCTGAGGCTCGAGTCCTCGGCCCCGCAGCACGGCTCCGCGGGTGGGAGCTGCATCGGCCGGGACCAGGCCGGAGCCGCCCGCTTTGCGTGGCCAGCCGTGCGCAGCGGGCCGCGCGCGGCCAGCGGGCTCGCAGTGCGCCCGGGTCAGCGCTCCGCCCGGCCACGCCCGGTGAGGCAGTAGGCCAGAGCGAATGCGGCGAGCAGGGCGATGCCGAGCGCCGAGCCGAAGGGCCAGTTGCGGGCGGTCCCCTTGAATTGGTTCTCGATCACGTTGCCGATCATGTCGACCCGGCCGCCGCCGAGGATGTCGTTGACCGCGTAGAGGCCGAGCGCCGGCACGAAGACCAGCAGGACCCCAGTGGCGATGCCCGGCGAGGTCAGCGGTACGAGAACCCGCGTGAACGCTCGCAGCGGGCCGGCTCCTAGGTCGAAGGCGGCCTCGA
The DNA here is from genome assembly GCA_964529315.1 of uncultured Enterobacteriaceae bacterium. Lineage (GTDB taxonomy): Bacteria > Desulfobacterota > Binatia > UBA12015 > UBA12015 > CAZGUU01. Next base: position 11,749 of record CAZGUU010000132.1, on the reverse strand, counting down.
CGAGCGCGCCATCGAGCTTCTCGACGCTGCCGTAGATCGGCAGGATCATGAAGGGCAGGAAGGTGTAGACCAGCCCGAGGATCACCGCGCCCGGCGTGTAGAGCATCTCGAAGGGCTGCGCGACGAGCCCCCAGTACAGCAGCAGGCCGTTGGCCAGACCCTCGCTCTTCAGGATGGTCACCCAGGCGTAGGTCCGGATCAGGAAGCTCGTCCAGAAGGGGATCATGACCAGCATCAAGAGGACGGTTCGCCAGCGATCGGAGGCACGCCCGATCGTGTAGGCGACCGGGTAGCCCATCCCGAGGCAGAGCGCGGTGGTGATCGCCGCGTAGGCGACCGAGCGAGCCACGATGCGCAGGTAGGTCGGATCGAGGACGGCCGCCCAGCTCTGCAGCGTGAAGTCGAGCACCACGCCGCCCAGCGTGCCGCGCCGCGCGAAGCTGTAGACCAGCATGATCAGCGTCGGCGCGACGACGAATGCCGCGACCCAGAGCAGGAGCGGGGCGATCAGCAGCCACGCCGCGAGACCCGGTGGGCGTCGCCCTGCGGACGCGACCCCGATCGCGCCCGCCCCTGGTCCCGTCCCGGCGTCCACCGCTCAGCTCGCTGCCTTCAGGTCGGTCACCAGCGCGTCGATCGCCACGGCGCTCTCGCCGATGTCGCCGAAGGTCTCGAGCTTGGGGTTGCCCGGTGGATAGCTGGCCGGGTTGGCGAGCTGCTCGGCCGACAGGAGCCTGCGCGCCGCCAGGTTCGGGTTCGTGTAGGGGAACTCGGCCGAGACCAGCGCGCTCACCTCGGGACGCAGGACGTAGTCCAGGAACGCGTGCGCGCCCTCGGGGTTGGGCGCATCGGAGGGGATGACCAGGCTGTCGACGAAACGATGTGCGCCCTCGGCGGGCAGGAGGTAGTGGAACTTGGGATCTTCCCGGTGCAGCAGGGCGGCCTCGCCCGACCACACCACGCCCAGGTCGACGTCGCCGTTGAGCAGCGCGGTCTTGGGGCTGTCGGAGTCGTAGACCTTGACCAGCGGCAGCCATCGCTCGAGCACCGGGCGAACCTGCGCGAGGCTCTCGGGGGTCACCTGGTTGGCTGGGATGCCGAGTGTGGCCATCGCCCAGCTGACGATCTCGCGCGGGTCGTCGAGCACCACGATGCGGCCGCGATGCTTCTCCTGGAAGACGTCGGCGTAGCCGGCGATCTCGCCGGTGGGGATCCGCTCGGTGTTGACCACGATGCCCACGGTTCCGGACATCCATGGCACCGAGTACTTCTGCTGCGGGTCGTGCGGCAGGTTTCTGTACTCCGGGGCGAGGTTGACGGCGTTGGGGACCTTGGACCAGTCGATCGGCCGCAGCCGGCCCTCCTTGGCCAGCGCCTCGACGGTGTACTCCGAGGGTTGGAGCAGGTCGTACCGGGTCGCACCGGAGAAGAGCTTGGCGAGCATCTCCTCGTTGGAGGCGTAGGCCTCGTAGCTCACCTGGATGCCGGTCTCGCGGGTGAACCCGTCGATCACCGGCCGCGGCACGTACTCGGACCAGGCGAACAGGCGGATCTCCTTGGGCGGCTCCTTTGGCGTGCAGCCGGCGCCGAGCACCACGGTGCCGAGCACGGCCATGCCGACTGCCACGAGGATCGGCGCGAAGCGCTTCACGACGACTCCTGCTCGGCGCGCGGCCGGCGCGCCCGGATCACCGCGCCTCGCTGGAGCAGATCGGTGATCAGCACGAGAGCCACGGCCGCCACGACCAGCAAGGTCGAGATCGCGTTCAACGTCGGATCGAGCCCCTTCTTCACCCGGCCGAAGATCTCCAGCGGCAGGGTGCGCGTCGCGGCGCTGGCGGTGAAGTAGGTGACGATCAGCTCGTCGAGCGAGAGCGTGAACGCCATCAGCGCGCCCGAGACGATCGCCGGCGCGAGGTAGGGAAGGAGCACCCGGGTGAACGCCCGCAGCGGCGTGGCGCCCAGGTCCATGGCCGCCTCCTCGAGCGCCGGATCGAGGCCGATCAGCCGCGCCCGGACGGCGGTCAGGACGAAGGGAAAGCAGAAGGTGACGTGCGAGACGACGATCGTCGTGAAGCCCAGCTCGAGGCGCACGGCGACGAAGAAGATCAGCAGGCTCACGCCGAGGATCACCTCGGGCACGATCATCGGCACCAGCACCAGGGTGTGGAGCAGGCGCGATGCGGGGAGGCGATGGCGATGCAGGACCCAGGCACCGGCCGTGCCGAGGAGCACCGAGAGGACGGTCGAGGCGAGCGCGACGATCAGGCTGTTGCGCACCGAGCCCAGCAGGGCGCCGTCCCGCCAGATCTCGCCGTACCAGCGCAGCGTGAACCCCTCCCACAGGACGTTCAGGCGCGAGGCGTTGAACGAGTAGGCGATCAAGACCGCGATCGGCAGGTAGAAGAAGAGCATCACGGCGCCGGTCCAGGCGGCGAGCAGGGCACGGACGGCTCTCATCGGCGGGGCACACCGGGGTGAGGCTCGCCGCACGGCTGCCGTGAGCGGTGCCGGCACGAGGGAGATCGCCTCTGCGGGACGAGCACCGGGGCGCGATACTCTGCGCGGCGCGCGGTTGTCAAAGCACCTCCCGGGTGCGCCGAGCAGCAGGCCCACGACGAGCAGCTCGGGCAGCGTGTCGGCCCACAGCCAGCCGAGCGCGAGCGGCACGAAGGTGAGCGCGATGCCGATCAGGCCCTTGCGACGCTCAGCCGTGCGGGCCGCAGACCCCTGCGTGGCGGGCCGGCCAGCGGCTTGCCGCTGCGGCCGTCGAAGGCCGCGCGGTGGCACGGGCACTCGAAGCGTCGCTGCTCGGCCGACCAGAGCACGGGGCAGCCGAGGTGCGGACAGCTTCGGTCGAAGGCGACCAGGGTGGTCGCGTCGATCCGCACGACGAGCGCCTCGCCGCCGGCCGGATCGGCGACCACGCGAGCCTCGCCGTGGGCCAGCTCGGAGGCCTCTGCGAGAGACACCTCCAGCGTGTGCGCGCGCGCAGCGGCCAGCTGGCGCGCCGTCCACTCGCCGCCCAGGGCGGCCAGGGCCGCCGACCCCGCCGTGCAGAGGAAGCGGCGCCGGTCGAGGGCGCGCGCCGCGGCGGCCTCGATCGGAAAGCCGTCCAGGGGCTGCGCCCGGAGGGCCGGCGCGTCGTCGCGCGCCGTCGGCGGGCCGCTGGGATCGTCGGGCTTCAGCACAGCGCCTCCTCGAGCTGCATCTCGGCGCGCGAGCGCATCGCGCGTGGCTCCACCCACACCTCCATGACCTCGGTCTCGGCGGGGACCATCAAGTGATTGCGGGTGTGCACCGCCTGGTCGCCGAACAGGAAGGCGTCGAGCGGGCGCGCACGCCGGCGGTCCTCGACCTCCGCGCGCGTGCCGTAGAACAGCGCTCCCGACGGGCAGACGGTGGCGCACATCGGCCGCAGACCCAGCGCCGTGCGGTCGTAGCAGAGGTCGCACTTGGTCATGAGCTCCCGGAGCTCGTCGATCTTCGGTACGCCGAACGGGCAGGCCAGCGCACAGCTCCCGCAGCCGATGCAGCGCTCGGGCGCCGCCGAGAGCACGATGCCCTCGCCGTCGACTGCGATCGCGTCGGCCGGACAGACGCTCGCGCAAGCGGGATCGGCGCAGTGCATGCACACCGTGGGCGCGGTCTGCACCGACGCGGCGCGGTGCAGGTAGTCGATGTGGATCATCGACACCCCGCCGTGGCCCGGACACTCGCTGCACGCCTCCTCGCAGGCACGACAGCCGATGCAGCGGTTCGCATCGACGAACAGCTCCTGAATCACGCGACCTCCTCGCCGGCGAGCTTCTCGATGCGCACGGCCGCCACCTTGAGCTCGGGGATCCCGGCCACCGGGTCGTAGGCGCGCAGCGTCAGGCGGTTCGCCGAATGCTCGCCTGGCCAGTGGTACGGGATGAAGACCGTGTCGGGCCGGATCGTCGCCACGACGTGCGCCTCGAGGTCGAGGTGGCCGCGACGGCTCACCACGCGCACCCGCTCGCCATCGGCCACGCCGAGCTCGGCGGCCAGGCGCGGGTGCATCTCGACGCGCGGCTGGCTCTGATGGTCGACCAGGGGGCCGATGCGTCGGGTCTGCGTGCCCGAAAGGAACTGCGACACGATCCGGCCGGTGGTCAGGATCACAGGGTAGGCGACGTCGACATCCTCGGCCGGCGGCCGGTAGTCGATCGCGTGGAAGCGCGCCCGCCCGTCGGGGTGAGCGAAGCGCCCGCCCTCGAAGAGGCGCGGCGTGCCCGGGTGGTCGGCGTCCGGGCAGGGCCAGAAGACGCCCATCTGCCGGTCGATCTTCTCCCAGGTGATGCCCGAGTAGTCGGCCGGGCCGCCGCGCGAGAGCCGGGCGAGCTCGGTGAAGATCTCGGCCGGCGAGTCGAAGGCGAACCGCTCGCCCGCACCCAGGCGACGTGCGACGTCGCACAGGATCCGCCAGTCGGGGCGGGCCTCGCCCGGCGGGTCGACCGCCTTGCGGATGCGGATCACGCGCCCTTCGACGTTCGTCGCGGTACCGTCGTCCTCCTCGTGCAGCGATCCGGGCAGCACCAGGTCGGCGTGGCGCGCGGTCTCCGAGAGGAAGAAGTCGATCACGACGAAGAAGTCGAGGCGCTCGAGCGCCTCGCGCGTGAAGCTCGTGTCGGGCAGGGAGACGATCGGGTTGAAGCACAGCGAGAGGAGCCCGCGGATCTCGCCGCGGTGGATCCGCTCGACGATCTCGGGCGCGGTCGCTCCCTTGCCCGGGATGGCGCTCTCCGGCACGCCCCAGGCGGCCGCCACCTCGGCGCGGTGCGCCGGGTTCTCGATGTCGCGCGCGCCGGGAAGCTGGTTGCAGCGCTGGCCGTGCTCGCGCGCTCCCTGGCCGTTGCCTTGCCCGGTGATCGTCGCGTAGCCACAGCCGGGCTTGCCGATCCTGCCCGTGGCGAGCACCAAGTTGATGCACGCGAGCACGTTCTCGACGCCCTTGGTGTGGTGCTCGATGCCGCGCGCGTGCAGCAGCATGGTGCGCGGCGCCTGGACCCAGAGCTCCGCGGCCTCGACGATGCGCGCCGCGGGGATGCCCACCTCGCGCTCCACGGCCTCGGGTGAGTAGCGCTCGACCGCGCGGTACACGTCGTCGAAGCCCTCGGTGTGCCGCTCGACGAACTCGTGGTCGACGCCGCCCAGGCGAATCACGGCGTGCAGGATCGCGTTGAGCAGCGCCGAATCGCGTCCCGGCCGCACCGGCAGGTAGAGGTCCGCCGTGCGCGCGAGCGGCGTGAGCCGCGGGTCGACGACCACCAGCCGGGCGCCGCGGTCGCGTGCGCGCCAGATGTAGTCGGTGGTGATCGGGCTGCACTCCGAGACGTTCGCGCCCAGCACCAGGACCAGATCGGTCGCCGCGATGTCCGCCCAGGGATTGGCCGCGCGATCGATGCCGAAGGCACGCAGGTTGGCCGCGCCGGCCGCGGCCATGCACAGGCGCCCGTGGTAGTCGACGTGTCGCGTGCCGAGTGCGAGCCGCGCCAGCTTGCCCACCAGGTAGGCTCTCTCGTTGCTCAGCGAAGCGCCCGAGAGCACCGCCACGGCGTCGCGACCGGAGCTCTGCTGCAAGCGGGTGAAGCGCTCCGCCACGAGGTCGAGCGCTTCACCCCAGGGGATGCGCGCGAAGCCGCGTCCGGTGCGCACCAGCGGGTGCAGCAGGCGATCGGGGTGATTGCTCTGCAGGTAGCGCTTGACGCCCTTGGGGCAGAGCTTGCCCTGGTTGAAGGGGAACTCCTCCCACGGCTCGACGCCGACCACCTCGTCGTTGGCCACCAGGAGCTGCACGCCGCACTGCTGGCCGCAGAAGCAGCAGTGAGTCTTCACCCGGCGCTCCACGGCGCCGCGTGCGGCAAAGCCGCCGGGCGGCTCGTAGACGAGGTGCGGGCCGTAGGTCGCAAGCAGCGACTCGGCCGAGGTGGGCAGCGCTGCCATGTCAGGCGGCCTTGCGCGCCGAGCGTCGCGGTGCGACGCGCGCGCCGACGATGCGCGGCTGGAACGAGGCGCCGACCAACGCCGCCTGCGCCGTGGCCACGCTCCGGCGGCGACAGATGGGGCAGAGCTCGGGGTGCTCGCCGAAGCGCAGGCCACGCGCGGCGAGCAGGTCTCGGACGGCGGCGCGCTGCGCCGCCGGTGCGAGCGCCGTGGAGCAGCGCGCGCAGCGGGCTCGCACGGCGTCGTGACCAGGCCGCCGGACGAGCCCCGGCACCAGCGTGCCTGGTACACGGACGGCTCCGCGCCAGAGCCCGATCGAAGCCTCGACGGGCAGCGCGGCCCAGATCTCGTCGCCGCGCACCTCGAGAGGGAAGGTGCGCACGCGGTACTGCGGATCCGAGAGGCCCTCGCCGGTTTCGAGCGAGAAGGTCTTCTTGTGCATCGGGCAGGCGACCTTCGGCACGCCGTCTTGCGTGCCGAGCAGGCCGCGGCCGAGCACCATGTCGCCGCAGTGCGGGCAGCGAGCCTCGCAGGCATACCAGGCCCCGAGGCTCGCGAAGCGAAAGACGGCGATCTGCATCGTGCCGTGGCGCGTGGTGATGCCGCCGTCGCAGGGAACGTCAGCCGCGCGCCCGAGGCGCACCCAGCGCGATGCCCCCCTCGCGGGTGCGGGTCGACGCGCAGCAGCCCGGCCGGCCGCCGCACCGAGATCGCCCTTCGGTGCCGCGGGTGGCACATCCAGCGGGGGAGGAGCGAGCCGCGGCAGCGCACCGGAAGCGGAGAGCGCCTGCGCCCCGCCGGGTGTGCCGCCGCGGGCGCCAGCGGCGTCGCCCTCATCCGGGCGGTGCGGGCGCTTCTGGCTGCGTTCGCGCACGAACTCGACCGACGGGTCGCCGCCGGTGTCGGAGGCGAAGTGGCGAAATGCCCGGCGTCGCTCGGGGTCGCGCACGACGGCTGCCCACTCGCATTCGTAGCGATCGACCAGCGCCTGCATGTCGCGCTCGAGCTGGGCGCAGAGGCCGAGCGCGTCGTCGACGATCACGCGCCTCAAGTACTCGATGCCGCCGTCCAGCCGCTCGAGCCAGCGCGCGGTTCGCTCGAGCGGATTCGCCGTCTGCACGTAGTACATGACGAAGCGGTCGATCAGGCGGATCAACGTCTCCTCGTCGAGATCCGTGGCGAGCAAGTCGGCGTGCCGCGGCTGCGCGCCGCCGTTGCCGGCGAGGTAGAGGCTCCAGCCCTTCTCGGTGGCGACGACACCGAAGTCCTTGCTCTGCGCTTCGGCGCACTCGCGCATGCAGCCCGAGACGGCGGACTTGAGCTTGTGCGGCGCGCGGATGCCGCGGTAGCGCTGCTCGATGCGAATGGCGAGCGCGGTGGAGTCCTGCACGCCGAAGCGGCACCAGGTGGACCCGACGCAGCTCTTCACCGTGCGCATCGCCTTGCCGTAGGCGTGCCCGCTCTCGAAGCCGGCGTCGATCAGCGCCTCCCAGATCTCGGGCAGCTCCTCGCCGCGCGCGCCGAGCAGGTCGATGCGCTGGCCGCCGGTGATCTTGCAGTAGAGGTCGAAGTGGCGTGCCACCTCGCCGATCGCGATCAGCCGCTCGGGGGTGATCTCGCCGCCGGGGATGCGCGGCACTACCGAGTAGGTGCCGCCGCGTTGGATGTTGGCCAGGAAGCGATCGTTGGTGTCCTGGATCGAGGCGTGCCCGAGCACGAAGTCGTTCCACGAGCTGGCGAGGATCGAGGCGATGGCGGGCCGGCACACCTCGCAGCCGCCCCCGCGGCCATGGCTCGCGAGCAGCGCCTCGAAGCTGGTGATCCGCCCGAGCTTGACGATCTGAAGGAGCTCCTGCCGTGTGTACGCGAAGTGCTCGCAGAGGTCGGTGTCGGCCTCTCGACCGGAGCTGGCGAGCTCTTCGGCGAGGATCTGCGCGATCGCCGGCACGCAGCCTCCGCAGCCGGTTCCGGCCCGGGTGCAGGCTCTCACGCCGGCGACGGTGCCGAGCTCCTGGGTGCGGATGGCCTCGCGGATGGTCTTGGCCGACACGCCGTTGCACGCGCAGACCTGCGCGTCGTCGGCGAGCACGGAAGCCCTGCTCGACGGGCTCGAGGGGGCGCCGAGGAGCAGCGCCAGGGGGGGCTCGTCGCTGTGGCGCCCCTGGCGAAAGGCCTCCAGCAGGGCGCCATAGGGAGATGCGTCGCCGACCAGCACGCCGCCCAAGAGGCGACCGTCCTCGTTGGAGACCAGCTTCTGGTAGATGCCGCGCGTCCCATCCTCGCAGACCACTCGGCGCGTGGTGGCGCCCGGCGCAGCATCGGCGAAGGGGTCGCCGAAGCTCGCCACCTCGACGCCGAGCAGCTTCAGGCGCGTCGACAGGTCCGCCCCGGTGAAGTGGCGCTCTTCGCCGCACAGGCGCATGGCCAGCGTGCGTGCCATCTCGAAGCCAGGCCCCACCAGGCCGTAGATGGTGCCGCAGGCGAGCGCGCTCTCGCCGATGCAGAAGATCCGCGGGTCGCTGGTCGCCAGCCCCGAGTCGACGACCACGCCGCCGCGCTCGCCGACCGCGAGCCCCGCGGCGCGCGCCAGCTCGTCGCGCGGGCGGATGCCGGCCGAGACGACGACCAGGTCCACGGCGATCTCGGTGCCGTCCGCCAGCCGCAGCCCCGACACCGCGCCGCTGCCGGCGATCGCCTCGATCTGCACGCCCAAGTGCACGTGCACTCCGAGCCGCTCGATCGCCCGACGCAGGATGGCGCCGCCGCCGGCGTCCACCTGGCGCGGCATGAGGCGCGGCGCGAGCTCCACGACGTGCACCTCGAGGCCGAGGCCGAGCACCGCCTTGGCGGCCTCGAGGCCGAGCAGGCCGCCGCCGATCACCGCCGCGCGTTGCGCGCCCGCAGCAAAGCTGCGGATCGCCTCGACGTCCTCGATCGTGCGATACACGAGCACGCCGTCCAGCCCGGATCCCGGCAGCGGCGGCATCAGGGGCGCCGATCCGGTGGCGAGCACCAGCGCGTCGTAGGCGACCCAGCGGCCTTCCGAGGTGACCACCCGCCGGCGCTCGCGGTCGATCTCGACCACGCGCTCGCCCAGGTGCAGCGCGATGCCGCGCTCCCGGTGCCACTGGGCTCCGGCGATCTCGAGCTCTTCGGCCGTGCGCCCGGCGAACAGCTCGCTCAGGTGGACGCGATCGTACGCCGGACGCGGCTCCTCGCCGATGCAGACGATGCTGAAGCGGCTTGCCCCGCCGCGCGCGGAGAGCTCGTCGCAGAAGCGCTGTCCCACCATGCCGTTGCCCACCACCACGACGCGCGTCGCGCCGCCGGCCGCCCCGCCGGCCCGGCTCGGGTGCGCCGTCGGCGCGGCCCCGCCCTCGATCTCCCGTGCAGCGATCCAGCTCATCGCCGGCGCACGCCAGCAAAGCGCGGGCCGCTCGCGCTTTGCCCCTGGTAGCGCGGGAAATCGGCGCCGTCGCGCGGTGAGGAGCCCGAACTCGCGCCTATGCTTCGGGCACTGCCCGAGGAATGCACAGTCCCCGAGGGGCCGCAGCGACTTGGGCACGATCGACGTCGCCCGCCGGCGAACGCGAGGGCATCACTCGAACACGGCGAGCGCCGCAGCGAAGGTGTTGCGGTGCACGCGCACGACCTTGGACGTATCGGCCGTGTAGCCGCCGGCCAGCACCCACGCGACGGGGATCCGCTCGTCGCGGGCGAGCTCGAAGACCCGCCGGTCGCGCGCCAGCAGATCTTCGTGGTCGAGGTCGAGCGGCGAGTAGGGGTCCTCGCGGTACGGATCGGCGCCCGCCTGGTAGAGCAGCAGGTCGGGACGGCCGTGCTCGAGTATCGTCGCCAGCCCGGTCTCGAGCGCCTCGAGCATGCCCCTGCGGCCGCAGCCCGCGGGCAGCGCGATCGAGCGGTGCTCGGGGCCGTCGCTGTGCTGCGGCACGCGCACGTCGCGATAGGCGGTGTTCGCGCGGTAGTCGTTGCCGTAGATCGAGACGTTGAAGACGTGCGGGCGAGTCGCGGCGAGCGAGGCCGTGCCGTTGCCGTAGTGCAGGTCCATGTCGAGGATGGCGGCCGTGCGGATCTCGCCCGAGGCGGCCAGGGCGTCGAGCGCCACGACCAGCCCGTTGAACGTGCAGAAGCCCTCGCCGTGGTCGGCGTGCGCGTGGTGGAACCCGCTGGCCAGGGCGGCCGCGACGCCGTCTCCCAGCGCGCGGCGCGCGGCCGCCAGGCAAGCTCCGTTGGTCAGCCGCACGGAAGGGTAGAGCGCGGGCGACCAGGGGAGCTTCTGCGACTCGGCGAGCGCGCGCGGCTCGCCGGTGCGCACCGCCGCGACGTACTCCGGCGTGTGGACGCGCAGCAGGTCGCGCTCCGCGATCGGCGCCGGCTCCTCGAGGCGCACCCGCGGCTCGTCGCGCAGCGCCTGGGCGACCAGCGCGAACTTCTGCATGGGCATCACGTGCTCGCCGATCGGCGCGGCGAAGCCCGGGTGGTAGTAGGCGGTGATCATCGCGTCGGGGGCCGCAGGGCGACCGGCGTGTCGCCGTCGGGGAGCCGCTCGAGGTGGCGCCACAGGGGATCCATGTCGACCTCGCGCAGGTGAGCCGCATACATCGCATAGAGCGCGGCGACGATGGCGCGCACCTCGGCGCCATGCACCACTCGCTCGCGCTCCGCTCCGACCCGGCGCAGGATCAGCGCGAGCGGCAGGGGGCGCAAGCCCTGGGCGTCGATCGTCGCGGGATCGCGGAAGTCGGGCTGCCGGTAGGGCACCGCCTCGGGATCGACCGCGAGAAAGCCCGCCCTCTCGTAGGCGGCGAGGCGGATCGTGCGCTGCGGCTCGCCCGCGGCGGGTGGCTCCATCTCGGCGACCAGATCGATCGAGCCGGCCGAGCGCTCGCCCGCCCGTTCGGCGCACTCGTGCGCGGCGCGCAGCGGCAGGCCGCGCAGCCAGGCGGCGATCCCGCTGCGCCGGTGCTGCGCCACGACCAGCGCGTGCGAAAGATGGACGACCGTCGTCGGACGCGCGCCGCGCGCCGCAGGCGAGAGGCGCAGGATCGCGGTGTGGTCGCGCACGGCGATCGGCTCGCCGCCGCGCTCGACGAAGATGATCTCGTAGAGCAGCGCGTGCCCGGCGACCGGCCGCGCCGGATCCCAGCGCAGGCGCGACTCGAGCACCGCCCGCCGCTCGACCTCGCCGCGTGCCCCGAACTCCTCGTGCAGCATGCGGTAGGCGCGATCGAAGAGCGGGTCGTCCGAGGAGCGGATGCGGTGCAGCGTCGCTCCCGCCCAGTCGTAGGCCACGTGGCGGCGGTCCCCCGGGGCGAGATCCTCGGCGCAAGTCTCGGGCGGCGGACGGCTCATGGCTGCGTGCTCCGAACCAGCAGGCTTCGCTGGCTGGCTAGCACGCACCTCGGGGCCGTGGCCACGGCGGCGCTCTGCGCCGGCGACGCCATCGGCTGCCCCCACGTGAGTCACCCCCGGGGCACGGCGCCGGCTGCCTCGGCACGAGCGGCCCTCGAGCGGCGAGCCCGATCGGCCGCGCCCGCCTCGGAGGCCGCCGCTGCTCGGCCGGCCTCGAGTCGCCGGCCTTGACCCTCCGAGCGGCGCCGCGTAAGCAGCGCCCCGCGCAGGACGTGCCCCTGCGGTCCGCGCGCTCGAGGCCCGAGCGCGCGGACCGCGGGGTGCGGCTGCGCGGGGGGGGACCACGGCCCAGTCGCCGTAGAAGTGGTTCTAGGCAAACCCCGACAAGGCCGGGGGGGAGAAATTAATC
>CAZGUU010000131.1:0-13072 GCA_964529315.1 uncultured Enterobacteriaceae bacterium | reverse complement strand
GGCCGCCGCCCGCTGAGCGCGGGGCCCGCGGGCCGGTCGCGCGGCGCCTCAGGGCAGACGCACGAGCAGATCCTCACATCCTATCCGTACCTCGAGTCCGAGGATATCGACGAGGCCCTGCGCTACGCCGCAGATCTGGCGGAGGACGAGACGATCGAGCTCGGCGGGTGAGGTTCCTCTCAGGGGATGGGCATCGCCCTGGCCGTGCGCGAGCTCTCCCGGGCATCGGGCGGCAGGAGGAAGCCCGCGTCGCGTGCGGCGTGGACGGCCAGGAGGAACCTCGTCAAGTACACCCGATGATTCGGGTAGAGCTCGGCGAGCGTCGCCTCCGAGAACGGGATGGCGAAGCCGCGGAGGTCGCAGCGGACGGCCTCGGGGCTCCCGACGGGCCCGTAGGTCGCGGTCGGGACGGCGAGCTCGGGGAGGCGGATGCCGCCGATCGCGTTGCCGTACGCATCGCGCTCGATGGCGGGCGGGGTTCCCGAGATGGCGATCGGGGGAAAGCTCGGGGGCGCGGCTCGTTCCAGGGCGCGGCGGCTCGGGCGCGACGCCTCCGAGCGGCCGAGGGAGCTCTCGCCCGCGCGCGCCTCCGCGCCGGAAGTCCCCGGGCGAAGGAGCGAGGGAAGCCGCGGCGCGCGTCGCCCCGCCGCCCACCGGTCGAGCTGGTCGAGCGCCGCGTTCTGGACGTGGTGGAAGGGCATGTCGTTGACCGGATCGTCGCAGCCCGGGACGGCGAGCCCGAGATCGCGCAGGACCTCCGTGTCGATGATCTCCTCGACGTAGGCGTCCTGGTGCGCGGTGCCGGCCACCTCCCAGTAGCGGAAGGTGGCCGTGTCCGGTTGGCGCGCGGGGAAGTAGGCGAGCGCCTCGCTCTCCGTGTTGAGCATCAGCACGGGGACGTCGAGGTCGTCGCGAATCTGCAGCGCGTCGGGCGGGCTCACGTCGGGGGACAGTGCCGCGCCGCGACCGAAGCGGCCGTGAATCAAGAATCCGTCGTAGCGCCGAGCGAGTGGGTGAGCGGCATTGACGTAGGTGGCGAGCCGATGCGCCGACTGGGACGCACCGGTTGCGAGGAGCCGACGCACGGCCAAACCAGCGAGCGGGTCGACCGGTGACCGCGGGCGCGCGGCACCGAGGAGCTGAGCGGCATGTGTGAAGATGTCGTACGAGAGGCGGTCGTCGGGGATGTCGAGCGTTCCGTAGCGCTCCGGGTCCCAGGTCGTGAGGGGCTGTGAGACTCCCGCGAGGACCGGCGGGCCGTTCACGGCCGCACGCTGCGCCGAAACGCCGACCCACGCATAGCCGGAGCGTAGGATCTCCTCTCGGAGCTGTCCCCAGTCGGCATCGATATCCCATCCGCCGGAGACGTTCAGCCACTCGACGACGACCGTTCCGTTGAAGCGCGAAGCATCGAGCGGGCGGCGGACGAGGAGGCGCGTCGTATACGGCTCGCCGCCCGTGGCGACGATGTGCCAGCGCCCGTCGGCGGTGAGCGTCGTGCCCGGCGCTGGGCTGTGGGTGGCGGCGGATCCGGTGAAGAAGTACTCCTCCTCGACGTAGCCATACGGGCCGAGATCGAATGTCGCCGAGGTGAACGGGCGCCCGTGCACCCCGCCGCCGATCGGCCCGTTCACGCTGGGCGTCACAGCCGCGGCGCCTGCAGCGGCGGCGTTCACCGCGAGGGCCAAGGCGATTGCGGCGCCGGCGGCGAGCGCGCGGCGCACCGCTTCGATGAGGGGCGCGCGGCGAGCGGCAAGCTCGGCCCCGGTCATCGCCGCGATACGCTCGCGGCGGCGCCATCGGCCGGGGGAAGAAGTCCGAGCGGTGCTTCGCATGAGGTACCCCTCCCTATCTCTCGGCCGGCCAAGCGCCCGCGCCGGTGCCGGCGCGCTGCAGATCGTGTATCCACGTCGGCAGCCCCGGGGCAAGGATCGGACGCGCTGCCGACCCCACGCCCGCGATGGAACGACGAGCCCGGCCGAGCATGGCAGCTACACCCGACCGCTCGAGCGGGAAAGCCGCCCGTGATCGCCACCGACACCAACGTCAGTGCGGCACTGTGGCTGTCGACGACGGCCTCGGAGGTCGCCGAGCGGATGCTGGAGCGCGATCCCGAGGCCGAGGCGCTTCGGGCCGAGAGCTCCGGCTGCATCCTCGGCCACGTGGCGCGGCTGCCCTCACGGCAGCGCCAGGCCGTTCTGCTGCACCACTTCGGCGGCCTGAGCCATCGCGAAGTGGCGTCGACCCTGAACGTCTCCGAGGGCAACGCCCGGGTGATCCTGCATCGCGGCCTCGCGGCCCTGCGAGACAGCCTCGGCCGCGAGTGCCTCCTGGACTTCGGCGATCCGATATCCTGCGAGCGGCGCTGACCGAGCACGGCGTCGCGCCGGCCGACGTCGCCGTGCGGGCGCCGGTGGAGGCCCGCACGCGTCTGGGTGCCTTGACAAATGCATCACTGCGCATGTATACACCGATCGAAGAGGCAGACCGTCGTGATCCCCCTGAGCCACGCCGCACGCGCCAAGGCCGCCCGAGAGCTGACGTCGATCTTCGACTCGAAGCTGTTCAAGGCGCTCTGCGAGCCCGCGCGCGTGGAGATCATGCGGTTTCTGACCGTCGAAGGCCGCTCGGACGTACGCACCATCGCCAGCCACCTTCCCCAAGACGCCTCAGTCGTGTCTCGACATCTGGCCGTCCTCCACGCCGCCCAGATCGTCAGGCGACACAAGGAGGGCCGCCAGGTCTTCTTCGAGGTGGACGGTCCGGCGGTCGTCGCTCGCCTGGAGGACATCGTCACTCGGTTTCGCGAGATCGTGCCGCTGTGCTGCCCCGGCGAGGCGGGTTGAGATTTGTTTGCATTGTAATCTGCATGCCTGCGCAGGCATACATTCATGATGGAGCGCGCCGATGATGACTCGCTCGAGCACGGACCGGGAGCAGCACTGCGTCGCTGTGGCGCTGCTCGTCACCGGCGCGGTGAACGCGATCGTCTACGCCGTGATGATCGCGCGCGGCTATCCACTGGCTCCCGGGCACCCCGAAGCGTTCCGCGACCTGCAGCGTGCGATGACGTGGTCCGACGCGGCCATGACGCTGGCGGCCCTGGCGGGCGGCACGGGGCTGTGGCTGGGCCGTTGGTGGGGATGGCCGCTCGGGGTCGCCGGCGCGGCAGCTCTCTTCTACATGGGCGTCCTCGACGTGGCCTTCCTCGCGCAGCACGGCATGTACGCCCGCCTCGACCACGTCGTGCTGCTCATGATCGTGGTGGACGGGTGGGCGCTCGGCGTCGGCGCATGGGTCGGTGTCGCCCTGGCCAAGACCTTCGCACCAACGGAGGCAGGGTCCTGATGCACGATGCACCCGGGCCGCAAGGAGCACGCTGATGCGGTCACGAGCCCCCACGCCTGCGCAGCCGAGCGAGTCGGCTCGCCCGCAACCGGCGCGCACGCACCGGGCGCTGACGCGACGAGCCGTCTTGCGCGCCGGCATGGCGACCGCCGCGACGCTCGGCCTCGCCCGGCTTGGGCCGTGGGAGAGGCCGGGCGAAGCGGCTGCCGAGTCGGGCAGGTCGACTGCGGCGCTTCGCGGACACCCCGACTACCACGCCTGGGAGGATCTCTACCGCGAGCAGTGGCTCTGGGATCGCGTGGTGTGTGGCACCCATTCGAATACGAACTGCACGTCGGCCTGCGCCTGGAATCTCTACGTGAAGGACGGGATGGTCTGGAGCGAGGAGCAGAGGGCGCCGTACTCCGCGACCATGCCCGGCCTGCCGGACTTCAACCCGCGCGGCTGCCAGAAGGGAGCGTGTGGTACCGATCTCACGTACTCGCCCACGCGCGTGCGCTACCCGATGCGGCGCGCCGGCGAGCGAGGCGAGGGCCGCTGGCAGCGCATTTCGTGGGACGAGGCGCTGGCTACGATCGCCACCGCGACGGTCGATGCCGTCGAGCAGGAGGGCCCCGCGTCGGTCGTCTGCGAGCTCGGCACCAACGTCGGCGCTGGTCCGAACAGCGCGGCGCCCCTGCGGTTCTTCCGCCTGCTCGGCTCTCCCATCATCGATCCCGGGGCGCAGATCGGCGACCTGATGAACGGCGCCACGATCACCTTCGGCAACGGCACCCCGTGCGGCTCTTCCGACGACTGGTTCCGATCCGAGTACCTCGTCCTGTGGACGTTCAATCCGGCCATGACGCGCATGCCGGATGCGCACTTCCTGACCGAGGCTCGCTACCACGGCACGCGGGTCGTCGTGGTCGCTCCCGATCTGAACGCGACCGCCATCCATGCGGACCTGTGGCTGAACCCGCGCCCGGGAACCGACGCTTCGCTGGCGCTGGCCGCGGCACAGGTGATCCTCGAGGAAGGGCTCTACGACCGCGCGTACGTCGCGGAGCAGACCGACCTGCCATTTCTCGTGCGCACGGACACCGGCCGCTTCGTCCGCGAGGCCGACGTGCTCGCCGGCGGCTCCCCGTCGGCGTTTCTGGTCTGGGATGCCGGGCAGGCGGCCCCGGTGCCCGCTCCCGGCAGCGAAGAAGGCGCGCGTCTCGACGAGCGGGACGTCGAGGTCGGGCTCACGTTCAGCGGCAGCCTTGCGATCGGTGGAAGACCGGTGCCGGTCCGCACGGTCTTCTCGCTGCTGCGTGAGCAGCTCGACGCGCACCATCGGCCGGAGCAGAGCGCCGAGATCAACGGTGTGGCGGCCTCGACGATACGCGGCTTCGCCCGCGGTTTCGCCAAGGCTCGTGCGGCGATGATCCTGGCCGAGCTGGGCCAGTGCAAGTTCCTCCACGGCGATCTCGTCCAGCGCGCGCAGATCCTGCTCACCGCGCTCACCGGGAACAACGGTCGTGCCGGCGGCGGTTGGCGCGGCAACGGGAACTTCGCCCTCGAAGGCTTCGTGCTCCTCACCACACTGGAACGGCTCGGGCTTCTCGACGTCGCCAGGTTTGGCGCACAGGCGTACTTCGACCCCACGGAGACGATGCGCTCCGTGACGAGCCACTTCGTACCCGGAACGATCTGGCATGCGGTACACGGCGGACTGGACGCGGCGTTCACCGATCCGCGCTACGGGGATCCCGGCGCGCCTCGGCCCACCGCGGAGTACCTGCGCGAGGCGATCGCGAACGGGTGGTTCCCCGTGTCGCCGCCCGCCGACCATCCGCCGCGAGTCCTGGTCTCGGTGTTCGGCAACATCCTGCGACAGTCGCGCAACAACACGCGACTGCTCGAGACGTTGTGGCCCAAGCTCGAGCTCGTGGTCGACGTCACCTTCCGAATGAGCGAGACGGCACGCTGGGCCGACATCGTGCTGCCGGCTGCCCTGTGGTACGAGAAGACGGACCTGAAGTACGTCGCCTCGTACATTCCCTACCTGCACCTGGGCGACCGCGCCGCCGCGCCGCTCGGCGAGGCGAAGCCGGAATGGGAGATCTTCGCCCTGCTGGCGCAGGCGGTCGCCAGCGAGGCACGCCGGCGCGACATCCAGCCGTACACGGGCATCGCAGGCGAGGCACGTGACGCGCGTCGCTTGGGCGAGGCCTTCACCGACAGCGGCCGACTGGGCGCCAACGACGAAGAGAAGGCCTTGGAATACGTCCTCGGCTACTCGTCCGCGGTGAAGGGCGTCACGCTCGAAGACCTGCGTCGCGAGGGGGTGGCGCGCTGCGTGAGCGCTGGGGCCGACGGCGCCACCGGCTATTGCAGCGACTACGTGGCGGATGAGCCCCTGGTGCCCCAGCGGTGGTTCGTCGAGAAGAAGCAGCGCTGGCCCACGCTGACCGGGCGCCAGCAGTTCTACGTCGACCACCCGTGGTTCCTCGAGTGCGGCGAGGCGCTGCCGACCTACAAGCGCCCGCCGGCGGCGGGCGGCAGCCATCCTCTCACGTTGAGCGGCGGCCACACACGCTGGAGCATCCACTCACAGTGGCGTGATCAACGGCACATGCTGCGTCTGCAGCGCGGCGAGCCGGTGGTGTACCTGAGCGCGCAGGATGCGGCCGAGCGACGGATCGAGGATCACGATCTCGTCCGGCTGCGCAACGACCTCGGCGCGTTCGAGCTGCGCGCCAAGATCGCCGCCTACGTCCAGCCCGGTCAGGCGCTGATCTATCACGCCTGGGAGCCGTTCCAGTTCCGCACGGGCCGCAGCGAGCACGCGGTCGTTCCGAGCCCCATCAAGCCGACCTCGCTGGTCGGCGGCTACGGGCATCTCCAGTGGAAGTTCGGGCATTGGGAACCCAACGAGGTCGATCGCGACACGCGCGTGGAGGTGGAGAGGGTCAGGGAGTAGGGGCTCCGTGAGGTCGGCGTCGCGCTCCCGCCGCCGGTGGCCGGGTGCTCCCACGCGGAATTCCTCGGATCGCCCGCAGCCGGTACCCACCCGCGCGAGAGCCGGATGAGCCCGCTCCTCTCTCGGCGCACGACAGGAGGGTGAGCGAGATCGGCTCGAGCGGCACTGCGCCGCGGCGCGGCCGCCCGTTGACCGCTGCGTGCCCGTCGTGTCAGAGCCGGTCTGGGGCGATCGCAGGCCGCCCCCCACGGAGGTTCTCATGAAGGCTGGCTCGTGCGTTCGTTCGATCCTCGCTTCGACGGCTCTACTCGTTGCCCTGGTGGCGAGCCGGGAGGCGCTCGCCACGACCGGGCGCTGCGATTCCGAAGGCCAGGACGCGGCCGCGATCGCCGCGGCACGCGCCGCGGCGGAGTCGGCCTGCCCATGCGCGGCCGCCACGAGCCACGCGGAGTACGCCGCGTGTGCCGGCGCGGCGATCGCCGGCGAGGTCGCCCAGGGGCGGCTCTCCCCGGCGTGCCGCAACGCGACCCGCCGCTTCGCCAACCGCTCGGTGTGCGGCCGGCCGGGGGCCGTCACCTGCTGCGTCACCTCGGCCAGCGGGCGGACGCGGCCGACGATCAAGGCCTCCGCCGACGGCTGCCGCGCACCGCGCGGCGGCTCGGCTTGCATCGGGCTCTACGACAGCGCACTCGACGCCTGCAACGCCAGCGGCTGCCGGCCGCTGTGCGGCGACGGCGTGATCGAAGACGGCGAGGCGTGCGAGCCGCCGGGTTCGGGGAGCTGCGATGCGAGCTGCCAGTGGATCGTACCCGGCTGCGGCAACGGCGTGATCGAGCCCTACGCCGGCGAGGACTGCGACCCGCCCGCGCATGGGACGTGCAGCGAGCTCTGCCTGTTCGTCCACACCTGCGGCAACGGCGTGATCGAGCCGGGCGAGCAGTGCGACGGCCAGGCGGTCTGCGGTGCCGACTGCACGATCCCCCTCTCCAAGTGCTGCAGCATGGGCGGGGCCTGCTTCGGGGGCGCCTCGGATCACGGCGGCCTCGGCGACTACCAGCTCGGCAAGAGCTGCTACCTCGTGGGTGGCGTCTCGTCCTACACCCAGTGCGTGCCGAGCGGGGGGCCGTGTCCGATCCCTGAGATCTCGTGCGTCGCCGGGAGCTGCGAGGACGTCCCGATCGATCCGATCGAGGTGTGCTGCCAGCACCCCGGCGGCACCTGCACCGGCGCCACCGCGAGTACCAACCAGGAGCTGGGCAGCCTAGGCTGCGGGTGGTTCCCGCCGCCGCAGACCGGCGAGATCAATCGCCTGATGCTCGGCACCTGCGGCGCCGATGGGCGCTGCGTGCCGGCGTCGTAGCCTTCGCCGCCGGCCGTCAGCCGGCCGGCGCCAACCCCGCCTCGCGGGCAGCCTTGTCGCGCGCCGTGACCGCGGCGAACAGCGAGGCCGAGGCGAGGTGGATCCAGATCGCCGCCGGGATCACGCCGACGATCAGCAGCAGACAGCCGGCGATCAGGATGGGGACGGCGATCAGCCAGATGCCGAAGATCGTCCAGCCGTGGTCGCGGGTTCGCTCCCAGCTCTCGCGCACCGCGGCGATCGCGTCCAGGCCCTCGTCGACCACCAGGAACGGAACCCAGGACAGGCGCACGGCGGCGATGATGCCGGGCACGACCAGCAGGACCGTCCCGATCGCCACCAGCACGCCGATCAGGATGCTCGCCAGGACGGCCTGCGCGTAGTTGCGCTGGAAGGGCACGAAGAGGTCGCTCACCTCCGGCGTCTCGCCGCGGGCCGCGCGCAGGTAGGCGTACATGCCGCCAAAGCCGACCGGCCCGAGCACCAGAGCGTTGTACGCCAGGCCCAGCACTCCTTCGCGCAGGTAGCCCGATGGCGCGCTGACCAGCAGCCAGACCACGCCGATCAGCAGCAGGTCGAGCCAGCAGCGCTTGAGCTCCGACCAGCCGAAGCCGTAGGCTTCGACCGCGCTCGGGCCGGTGATCTCGCTCGTCATCGCCCCACCTCCCTTGCGGGCCGCCCCGGACATCCGCTCGTCGCGGGCGTCCCGACCCGAGTGCGCGATATCAGGAAGCGCGCGTGGCGAGAAGCGCCCGGCGGTCTCTGCCGACCGGCGCTCCGGGGGATCAGCGCCGCCGGTAGGCGAGCCTCCCCCTCGGGTCGTCCGCGTCGGGATCGTAGCGCGGCGCCAGCTCGGCCAGCATGCCTCGGTAGACAACAGGATCGAAGCTGTCGCGTGGGATCCCGAAGCCCGCCAGGCAGGCGTTGCACCAGCCGCTGCCGTGGTCGAGGAAGCAAGCCTGCGCCGGGCCCGGCGGCATCGTCTGCCCCTCCGGCTGGCCCGCAGGGTTCTGCCCGCGGAAGTGGTGCCAGGTGCCCGACGAGAGGTAGTGCCCCATCTCGTGCGCGAGCACCGAGTCGGCCGTGACGTAGATCGTCGGCACGCCGTTCTCCAGGGTGAACTCCCGGCGCGACGGATGGTTGGCCTTGACGAGGATGTCCGCCTGCGCGGAGGCGCCCTCGAAGACGAACCAGAACGTCCACGAGGGGAAGGCCGCCTGGAGGTAGCGTTTGAGGAAGAGCATGTGGAGCAGCTCCTGGATGGCGTTCCACTGGGCGTCGGGAACCTGGTCGCGGTCGATCGCGCTGGGCCACGGCTCGAGCCCCGGGTACGGGTGGCCCTGGTGGTACGAGTAGGCGACCGTGACCACCTTGCCATGGCCAGGCGTGGCCTCGAGCTTGTGCTTCTGGAACGCGATGCGATAGCGACTGCGCGGGCTGAAGCCATCGACGTCGGGCCCGCTCTTCATCCACTCCGCCCAGCCGGGCCAATCGGGGTCGTTTTCGAGTCCGTTGTCGCGCGCGTAGCGGTCGACGTAGGCGTCGTAGGCCTCGTCGAGCGGATCGCGCGGCGCACCCGCGTTCGCGTTGACCGGGTAGACCATGGGGCCGCGGACCTCGACGCCGTCCGCCCGGACGATCCGCAAGCGGCCGCCGGGGCCGTTCCAGCGCGGCGTGACCCGGATCCGGCCAGGCGCCCAGGCGGCCGCCGCGCCGAGCAGCTCGTCGCCGATCCAGACCTGCCCCGGGGCAGCGCCGAGCCCGCGGCCGAGGATGTCCATCCAGAATGCGTTCTGCACGTAGAAGAGGTTCTGCGGGCGGATGCTCGTGACCTCCTCCGGCTCGTGGCACGCAGCGAGCAGGGAAGCGGCGAGCAGGAGATGGCGCAGCACCCTCGACATGCCGTGGTCCTCGCCGACTTCTCGACAAAAAGGCCTCGCCTCTTGAGCGAGGGGCGGTCGCGAGGAGGAGCACGGGTGCGCCGCGCGCATGGAGCGCCGCGTTGCGCAGGCCTCTCAGGCTTGCTCGAAGGCCTCGAGCCGCGGGGCGGCCATCTCCTCGCGGAAGCGGTCGAAGGTCCACGGCCAAGTGGCGGGGATGCCACGGTCGTCGAGATACCAGCTGCGGCAGCCGGTGGCCCAGACGGTCTGCCTGGCGGCCGCGACGCGCTCTTCGTCGAAGCGGGTGGTGGCCGCATCGCTCGGGCTGATCTCGCGGCAGCGGCCGGAGCGGATCCGCTCGACGAGCTGCAGGATGTAGGCGATCTGCAGCTCGGCGACCTCGATCAGCGAAAAATTGCCCACCGGGCCGTTGGGGCCGTTGAGCATGAACAGGTTGGGGAAGCCGGGAATCGAGACCGAGAGGTAGGCGACGGGCCGCTTCGCCCACAGGTCGTCGAGGCGGCGGCCGCCGCGCCCGATCACCTCCATCGGGCGCAGGAAGCGGTCGGCGCGGAAGCCGGTGGCCAGCACCAGGACGTCGAGCTCGTGCAGCCGGCCGTCGCGGGCACGCACGCCGCCCGCTTCCACGCGCTCGATCCCCGCGGTGACCAGCTCGGCGTTGGGCTTCTGGATCGCCGCGTAGAAGTCGGGCGAGACGACCAGTCGCTTGCACGCGGCACGGTAGCTGGGGCGAAGCCGCTCGCGCAGGTCGGGGTCGAGCACCTGGCTCTCGAGGTTGACTCGGCAGAGCTCTTCGATGGCCGCCATCTGCGCCGAGTCGGCGTCGATCACCGCGTTGGAGAAGCCCTCGGCGAACAGCCTCGACAGCCCGTCGCGCAGCTGCTGCACGAGCCGTGGGTCGCGGCGGAACGCTGCGCGCTCCGCCGCGCTGTAGGACGGGTTGTCCTGCGGCATGATCCACTGTGCCGTGCGCTGGAAGAGCGAGAGCCGGGCCACGCGATCGACGACGGCCGAGACGATCTGCACGGCCGTCGAGCCGGTGCCGACGACGCCGACGCGCCGGCCGTCGAGGGCCACGCCGTGGTCCCAGCGGGCGCTGTGGAAGAGAGCCCCGGCGAAGCTCTCGAGGCCGTCGATGTCGGGCAGGTTCGGGTGGTGGAGGACGCCCGTCGCGGCGATCACGACGTCGGCCTGGTCGACCTCGCCGTCCCTCGTCGTGAGGTGCCAGCGCCCGTCCGAAAGCTCGCAGCGGGTGATCTCCCGGCCGAGGCGAAGGTGTCGATGAACGCCGCGCTCGAGCGCGACGCGCTCGAAGTAGGCGTGGATCTCCGCTCCCGGCGAGTAGTGGCGCGTCCAGTCGGGATTGGGCGCGAACGAGTAGCTGTAGAGGTGGGAGGGGACGTCGCAGGCGATGCCGGGATAGGTGTTCTCGCGCCAGGTGCCGCCCACCCGGTCGCCCTTCTCGTAGATCGTGAAGCCGTCGAGGCCGGCCGCCTGCAGCTCGATCGCGGCGAGGATGCCCGACATTCCGGCGCCGATGATCGCGATGCGCAGGGGCCGCTGCCGCCCGTTACGTCCGTCCGTCTCTTCCCGCATGGAAGCCTCCTGCCGGTGTGCGACCAGCCTATCAGCTGGCGGCGGGCAGGCGAGAGCCTGTTCGAGCCTTGGCGACCGCTTCGCGACCCTTCCACGGCCGTCGCGGCAGGGCCGTCCAGCGGGGTCGCGGCGCCGGGGCCGGTATGCGAATACTCGGCTCCTGGGTGTCGTCTCGCAGCGCCTCGCGTGGCACGGGCCGCGAGCGGCGACGGCTGCGAGAGAGGGGCGGGCGAGCATGGCACGAGAGAAGACCACGGCGGCGAGCGACAGGCGGCGTTCGGGCGGGGCGCTCAGCGCCGCGCGGTGCGCGACCGTCGAGCGCATCACGCGCGAGACCAGCGTCGCGGTCGAGCTGGGCATCGACGGCGGCGGCCGCGCCGAGATCGCCACCGGGGTGCCGTTTCTCGATCACATGCTCGAGCTCTTCGCGCGCCATGGCTTCTTCGACTTGACGGTGCGCGCCAGCGGCGACCTCGAGATCGACCAGCACCACACGGTCGAGGACGTCGGCTTGACACTGGGCCAGGCGCTGCGCGACGCGCTCGGGGCGAAGCAGGGCATCCGGCGCTTCGGTGAGGCCAGCGTCCCGCTGGACGAGGCGCTGGTCCGCGTGGTGATCGATCTCTCGGGGCGGCCCTATCTGGTCTACGAGCTCGATCCGGGCCGCGAGCGCGTCGGCGACTTCGACACCGGCCTGGTGCACGATTTTCTGCTCGCCCTGGTGAACGAGCTCAAGATGAACCTGCACGTCGACTGCGTGCGCGGGCGCAATGCGCACCACATGATCGAGGCGGCGTTCAAGGGCCTGGGCCGGGCGCTGGACGCGGCCACGCAGCTCGACCCGCGCGTGCAGGGCGTGCTCTCGACCAAGGGGAGCCTTTGAGGCCCGGGCGGTGATCGCGATCGTCGACTACGGCGTCGGCAACCTGCGCAGCGCGGCCAAGGGGCTCGAGCGCGCCGCGGCCGACCTGGGCCTTGCGATCGAGGTGCGCGTGACCGGCGAGCGGGCCGACGTGGCGCGCGCCCGGGCGGTCGTCCTGCCCGGCGTCGGTGCCTTCGGCGCGTGTGTCGCGAGCCTGCGCGCCTCGGGGCTGACCGAGGCCGTGCTCGACGCGACACGCGACGGCCGGCCGTTCCTCGGCATCTGCATCGGCATGCAGATCCTCTTCGAGGAGAGCAGCGAGTTCGGGCCGGTGGCCGGCCTGGGGGCTCTGCCCGGCAAGGTTCACCGGCTGCGCGCCCGCGACGTCAAGATCCCCCACATGGGCTGGAACGGGCTGCGCCTGCGGCGTACCACTCCGGCGCTCGACGGCATCCGCGACGGCACCTACTTCTACTTCGTGCACTCCTACCACGCCGTCCCGGCCGACCCGGCGCTGGTCGCGGCGACCTGCGAGTACGGTGACGAGGAAATCGTCGCCGCGGTGGCGCGCGACAACCTCTTCGCCACGCAGTTCCACCCAGAGAAGAGCCAGGCAGCCGGGATCCGCCTGCTGCAGAACTTCGTCCGTGCGGCCGCCGGCCCGCAGCGGATCGCCGTGCCCGCGTGAGCCGCCGGCGCTTCGAGGCCATCCCGGCCATCGACCTGCGCGGCGGGCGCTGCGTGCGCCTGCTGCAGGGGGACTTCGCCCAAGAGACGGCGTACGGCGACGACCCCGTGGCCATGGCGCAGCGCTGGGCGGGCGAGGGCGCAACACGCCTGCACGTCGTCGACCTGGACGGCGCCGCGCGTGGTGCTCGCGCACACGGCTCGGTGATCGCCGCGATCTGCGCGGCGCTGGAGATCCCGGTGCAGGTCGGCGGCGGCCTGCGCGACCTGGACGCCGTGGCCGGCGTGCTCGAGGCGGGAGCCGAGCGCGCGATCCTCGGCACGGCGGCGGCGAGCGACCCCGAGCTGCTCGAGGCCGCCTGCGAGCG
>CAZGUU010000130.1:0-13096 GCA_964529315.1 uncultured Enterobacteriaceae bacterium | reverse complement strand
TCCTGTCCCAGTACTGGGCGCCGGGGCTGATGAACTTCATCGCCCCGCGCAGGCGCTTGTCGATCTGCTCGGCGGTGAGCGGCGGCGGCGGCCCCTGGGCGCCGACGCGCTCGATCGACAGGTACCAGGGCTGCTCGTTCTCCCAGTCGGAGAAGAACTGTCGCACCCCCAGGCCGTCGACCCCGGGGCCGATTCGCAGCCAGTTGCCCTCGTGGCGCTCGGGGCTCACGAACAGCTCGAAGGAGCCGTCCTTCTCGAAGGCGAGCTCCAGGTTCGAGATCTGCCCGAAGACGCCGCCCGGGCCGTGCTTGCCCTCGGGCTTGTCGTCGCCGAACTGGCCGTGCGTCGCGGCGAACGCCAGGTAGCGCGCGCTTCCCCCGCTGCCGCGCACCCGGTAGGTCGCGTCGCCGCGCAGCGAGCATTTCGAGTAGAGGCAGTCGACGTTGTCGAGACCCCACTTGATCGAGGTGTCCATGAGCCGCCCGAACTCGGGGTAGTCCGGGTCGGCGAACTCGACGTGCATGGTGAGCGCGGCGTTGATCAAGCGCGTCAAGTACCGGTAGCCCTCCGCCCGGTCCATCGGCGAGGCGGGCGCATGGGCCGCGGTCACCACCTCTCCTGCCCGGCGGATCGCCTCGGCGAGCTCCTGCCAGATCTGCCCGCTCAGCACCGGCTTGCCCAGATCTCCCAGACGCTCGCGATAGCTCGTGCCCTTCATCGCCCGCCCTCCTTCGCCGCGCTCGAGCGCTCGCCACGGGCGAGCGCCTGGCCGCCGCTCGCCTGCCCGGCGGGTCGGCTCCCCGGCGCGGGCTCGCGCCCATCCTCGACCTGTCCGCTCTCATCCCAGCCGAAGCGCTCGAAGAGGCCGGCCAACCGGGTGCGAATCTCGTCCGCTCGCAGGCCGAACTCCTCGAGGCTGTAGGTGTGCGTCGTCTCGTGAGATCTGGCCCGCTGCTCCTCGGCCCGGAGCCGCCGGTCGAGCTCGTCCGACACCGGGAAGCCGAGGTCCGCGTAGGCCTGCTCGACGGCTCGCCGCGGGTGCGCGACCAGATCGCGGTAGTCGATCACCGCGTGCTTGGTCTCCGGGTGCCGCGCCAGAGCCTGGAACGGGTACTCGTAGGTGTGGAAGGAGATGTCCGCCGTGATGCGCAGCGAGCGCTCCATCTCGGCGCGCTCCCAGCGGTGACGTCGCCAGGATCCCTGCAGGAGCTTCAGCAGGCTCGGGATCGTCTCGTTGGGGTTGCGCGCCATGACGACGATCCGAGCGTCGGGGAAGGTCTCGATCAGGCTCTCGACCCGCCCGGAGAAGGTGGGGTTCTTGCTCAGATGGATCTTGTCCGTGCCGTTCAAGTAGAGCTGGCGTTGGATGCACGCCCGGTAGTAGCGCATCAGCCGACGGCGGCGCCGCGCCGGCCGCTCGTCGACGTGGTAGAAATCCAGCTCGTCCATGTAGGGGAAAAGCGTCATCCAGACGCCCGAGGCGCAGGAGAAGGTGAGGATGTCGTCGTCCTCCTCGGGCGCGGTGAAGCTCGTCGGATGGACCTGGCGCATCGGGCCCAGGAGCCGCTCGTCCCACGCTTGCATCCGCCTCTCGAGGCGCCCGCCGAGGAAGCGACGGTCGAACGCCGCGATCGCGCGGATCGCCTTGCGCTGCAGGAGCGACGGAAAGAGCATCTCGTAGAGCATGAAGTAGCTGAAGCGCTCGCCGTCCATGCTCATCAAGCGGTGCATGAGCGTCGTGCCGCTGCGCGCATGCCCGAGGATGAAGACGGGCGTGCGCACCTCGACCCCTCGCAGCCCGGGGAAGACGATCGCGTCGAGGAAGAAGCAGATCGCGTTCAAGGTGGAGACGGCGGGGATCAAGCAGAAGACCACGAAGAGCAGCAGGCGCCGGCCCGCGGGATTCTTCTCCCGGAGCGCGAGCCGGCACATCCTCCCGTAGGTGTCGAAGTCGAAGTACATGATCATGCCGTCCAACCTCCGCTCGCTGCGCCCTGCTCCGCCGAGGCCTGCCCGCGCGTGAGCGTCTACCGACGAGCCAGCGGCGCTCGCGCGCAGCACTTCGCGCAGCCGCGCCCACAGCCGGTCTACGCCTGTGCCATCCGTACCTCGGCCCGACCGTCCAGGGTGCGCGCGGGCCTCTCGAGCTCGTCGAGGAGGCTCACGCTGTACGCGATGCGGCCCGTGGTCGTCGCCGGATCGCACGAGCAGAGCACCAGAGCGGCCTCGGCCACGACTTCGACGGGCTCGATCATCCAGGGCTCGAGCCACTTGTCGATGCCCAGCGCCTGGACGCTCGGCGTGATCACCGCGGCCAAGGGGGAGAGCGCGTTCACCGCGATGCCCGAGCCGTGCAGCTCGGCGGCGAGTCCGGTCGTGAAGCGGTTCAGCGCGGCCTTGCTGCTGGCGTAGAGCATGTGGCCCGTGGTCTGCTCCCAAGCGGGAAACGGGGGGCCCACGGGGTGCTCGGCCGAGGCCGAGGAGATGTTCAGGATCCAGCCCCGGCTCCTCTCTCGCATCGCGGGCAGCACGAGCTGGCAGAGATCGAACGGGGCGCGCACGTTGGCGCCGTAGGTCATGTCGAAGTCACGCTCGGTGAAGCTGGCAAACGGCTTGTAGGGGCCGAGCGCCGCGTTGTTCACCAGGATGTCGATCGGGCCGAGCTCCTCTCGGCATCGCGCCACGGCCTCGGCACGCGAGCGAGCGTCGAGCACGTCCCCGCGAATCGCCACGGCGTGCCCGCCCTCGGCCCCGATGGTCGCCACGGTTTCGCGCAGCGTTCCTGGAAGCCGTGGAGGGTGGCTGTCCAGGCTGCGGGCCACGGCGGCGACGGCGGCTCCCGCCGCGGCGAGCCGCCGCGCGATCGCCGCGCCGATGCCCCGGCTCGCGCCAGTCACCAGGGCGACCTTCCCCTCACACTCTCGAGGAACCGACATCGCTTGGCTCTCCTCCGGGAACGGTGCGCGCCGATCCCGCGCCATGCAGACTCCCCGCTAGTGCATTTGACAGTGACTGTCAACTTGCATGCGGCACGTGCGTGCGGCACCCGGGCGATGCCCCGGCGCGGCTCTGCCGGGCCGACCTACCCGGCCGCCGGTCGCCGCAGGCCACGCGAGCGCGCTTCCAGCGCTGCGCGACTCGGGCGCTCGAGCCCGCCGCCCAGGATGTCGAAGGTTTCGCCGACCATGGCGACCAGGTCGCCGCTGCCGCCGCCGGCAACCCACCTCTGAAAGGTGAGCTCGACCGATCCCACGACTGCCGCGGCGATCACTCCAGGGCGACGATCACGAGCCGGATCCACGGCCAATCGCGTCGCCAGCACCTTCTCCAGTGCCTCGGTGAACTCCAGGCGGTTTCTGCCGGTGACACGCGCCAGCATGTCCGGAGTGCGAGCCAGGGCCCGCGCCCAGCAGAGGATCGCTTCACCCTCCTCATGTACCCTCGGGTCGGCACCCAACATCGCGTTGCGCAGCGCCGTGATCGGCGACTCCTGCGCGGGACGCGCGGCAGCCGCGGCGCACTCCTTCTCGAGGATACGCCGTGGCAGGGCGAGCACGACGTCCTCCTTGCTCGCGAAGTAGCGAAAGAACGTGCGCTGGGAGATCGCCGCGGCGCCGGCGATCTCGTCGACCGTGACCGCGTCGAAGTCTCGCGAGGCGAGCAGACGGAGCGCGGCCTGCTCGATCTCCTGCCTGACCCGCTGGCGGCGCCGCTCCCATGCGGCCGCCGGCTTGCGAGCACACGCGACCCTCGACATGCCGCCGCTTTATCAGGGGCTCCAGGGCTCGCAAGCGCCCCAGCGGCGAGGACCCACCGCGAAGAGACCCGCACTCGCCGTCGCGGCCGACCACAGGCACCCTGGGCCTGTCCAGGGATTCCTGCTCACGCGCCGAGCGCACAGAGGGCTCGCCCCTGCAGCCGCGCCGAAGCGTGTGCTAGGCGGCGCCTGCCACCCGGCGTGGGGGGCCAGAGAGGGGCACGCATGGCAGGAGCGCTCGAGGGCAAGGTCGCGGTCGTCACCGGAGCATCGAGCGGGATCGGCAAGGCCACCGCCGCCCTGCTCGCCGAGCAGGGTGCCGAGGTGGTGCTGCTGGCTCGGGGCAAGCAGCGCCTCGAAGAGGCGGCGCAGGCGATCGGGCCGAGGGCCACGGCCATCGCCACGGACGTGGCCGATCCCGAGAGCGTGCGCGCCGCGTTCGCGCGCATCGCCGCCGAGCGCGGCCGGGTCGACGTGCTGGCCAACGTCGCCGGGGTGGTGCGCATCGCGCGCATCGAGGACGCAACCGACGAGGACATCGCATCCGCCGTCGGGACGAACTTCCTCGGCCCGATCTACACGACGCGCGCCGCCATCCCGTTGCTCAAGCGAGCCGGCGGCGGCGACATCGTGAACTTCTCCTCGGAGGTGACGCTCGACGACATGCCACTGGCCACGCTCTACTCGGCGAGCAAGGGCGGCCTCGAGTCGTTCACCAAGACGATGACCAAGGAGCTCAAGGAGGAGCGCATCCGCGTCACCCTACTGCGCGTCGGGCTCACCGACACGGCGATGAGCGAGACGCTCGAGCCCGCGACGCTCGCCCGGGCCTATCCGATTTGGGAGCAGGACGGCTACCTGCGGCGCGTCGCGGGCCGCGACCCGATGGATCCCCGCTGGGTGGCCGAGGCGCTGCTCTTCGCGGTGACGCGGCCGCGCGGCCAGATGGTCGACGTGATCCACGCGCGCTCCTTCAGCTGAGCGCCCGTCACCCCGGCGGGCTCCCGACCGGATCTGCCGGGCTCAGGCGGCACCGCGGGCTGGCGGCCGCTGGGGCGCTCGGGTATCTGCGGGACGATGGACACCATGCTGGTGACCGGCGGGGCGGGCTTCATCGGCTCGAGCTTCGTGCGCCTGGCGCTCGCCCGAACCCAAAGCCGCGTGGTCGTGCTCGACAAGCTCACCTACGCCGGCAACCTGGCGAGCCTAGAGGACGTGGCGCGGAACCCGCGTTTCGTCTTCGTCCGAGGCGACATCGCCGACCGCGCGCTGGTCGAGTCGCTCTACCGCGAGCACCGGCCGAGCGCGCTGGTCAACTTCGCCGCCGAGTCGCATGTCGACCGCTCGATCGACGGGCCGCGGGCCTTCGTCGAGACCAACACCCTGGGCGCCTTCGAGCTGCTCGAGGGCGCCCGCGCGCACCTCGCGGGAGCGGACGAGGACACCCGCCTACGCTTTCGCTTCCTGCACGTCTCCACCGACGAGGTCTACGGCAGCCTCGGGCCCGAGGGGAGCTTCAGCGAGGAGACGCCCTACGCGCCCAACTCGCCCTACGCCGCATCCAAGGCGGCCGCAGATCACCTGGCCCGGGCCTACCACCACACCTACGGGCTGCCCGTGCTGGTGACCAACTGCTCGAACAACTACGGCCCCTACCAGTACCCCGAGAAGCTGATCCCGCTCACCCTGCTCAACGCCGTCGAGGGCCGCGATCTGCCGATCTACGGCGACGGCTGCAACGTGCGCGACTGGCTGTTCGTCGAGGACCACTGCGACGGCATCCTGCGCGTGCTCGAGCGCGGTCGGCCGGGCGAGAAGTACAACATCGGCGGCGAGAGCGAGCGCACCAACCTGGAGATCGTCGACTGCCTGTGCGCGCTGCTCGAGGAGCTCCTGCCGGCGCGCGACAACCCGGCGCTGGTCGCGCGAGGCCTGCGCGGCTACGCCGAGCTCAAGCGCTTCGTCCCCGATCGGCCGGGCCACGACCGCCGCTACGCGATCGACGCCCGGCGCGTGCGCCGCGAGCTCGGCTGGACGCCGGCGCACGACTTCGCCTCGGGCATGCGGCGCACCGTCGAGTGGTACCTGGCCAACCGAGCCTGGTGCGCGGAGGTCCAGGGAGCACAGTACGGGCGCGAGCGGCTCGGCCTGGGAGGCGAGCCGCGGCGCTGATCGCGCGGGACCGAGAGCCGGCGAGGGCGAGGAGGCGGAGCGTCGCGTGAGAAACGTGCTCAAGGGCATCATCCTGGCGGGCGGGTCGGGCACGCGCCTGCACCCGGTGACGCGCGGCACGAGCAAGCAGCTCCTGCCGATCTACGACAAGCCGATGATCTACTACCCGCTCTCCACGCTCATGCTGGCCGGCGTGCGGGACGTCCTGATCATCACCACGCCGCACGAGCAGGAGGCCTTCCGCCGCTTGCTCGGCGACGGCCACGAGGTCGGCCTGGAGCTGCGCTACGCCACCCAGGCGCGCCCCGAGGGGATCGCCCAGTCGTTCTTGATCGGCCGCGAGTTCGTCGGCGACGCGCGCGTCGTGCTGGCTCTGGGCGACAACGTCTTCCACGGCCACGGCCTGGCCGACGACCTCGTGCGGGCCGCCGAGCGCAGCCACGGAGCCACCGTGTTCGGCTACTGGGTGCGCGACCCCGAGCGCTACGGCGTGGTCGAGTTCGACGCCGCCGGGCGCGCCGTCGGGCTCGAGGAGAAGCCCGCCGCACCGCGCTCGTCGTACGCGGTCACCGGGCTCTACTTCTACGACAACCGCGTGCTCGACATCGCGGCCGGGCTCGCCCCCTCGCCGCGCGGCGAGCTCGAGATCACCGACGTGAACCTGGCCTACCTGCACGCAGGACAGCTCCACGTCGAGCGGTTGGGCCGCGGCACGGCGTGGCTCGACACCGGCACGCACGAGGCGCTGCTCCAGGCGTCGAACTTCATCCAGGCGATCGAGGAGCGACAGGGCTTGAAGGTGGCTTGCATCGAGGAGATCGCCTGGCGCATGGGCTACATCTCGGCCTCGGACGTCGAGCGCCTCGCCCTCCCGATGCGCAGCACCGGCTACGGCCAGTATCTGCTGCGGCTGCTCGAGCAGGAGGCATGAGGCGATGAGGTTCCTTCCCACGGAGCTCGATGGGGTCCTGATCGTCGAGCCGGACGTGCACCACGACGAGCGCGGCTTCTTTCTCGAGAGCTACCACGCCGAGCGTTGGGCGGAGGGAGGCGTGGTCGGGCCGTTCGTCCAGGACAACCACTCGCGCTCGGTGCGCGGCACGGTGCGCGGCCTGCACGCGCAGGTGCACAAGCCACAAGGCAAGCTGGTGCGCTGCCTGGCCGGCGAGATCTTCGACGTCGTGGTCGACGTGCGCCGCGGCTCGCCGACGTTCGCGCGCTGGATCGGCGTCCATCTCTCGAGCGAGAACTTCCGCCAGATCTTCGTTCCGGTGGGATTCGCGCACGGGCTGTGCGTGCTCAGCGAGACCGCCGACGTCGAGTACAAGTGCACCGGCTTCTACTCGCCGGGTGACGACCTGGGCCTGCTGTGGAACGACCCCGAGATCGGCGTTCGCTGGCCGGTCGAGAATCCGATCCTCTCGCCCAAGGACCGCGCTGGCCGCCCGCTCTCCGCGCTGGGCGACCGGCTCTTCCCCTACCTCGGGCCGCCGCGATGAGGCTCCTGATCGCGGGCGCGGCAGGTCAGCTCGGCCGACACCTCCAGGAGGAGCTGCACGCCCACCAGGTGGTGGCGCTCGACCACGCCGCGCTCGAGGTCGCCGACCTGGCCCGCGTGCGCGAGGCCGTGGCGGAGCACCGCCCGGACATGGTGCTGAACGCCTCGGCCTACAACCGCGTCGACGATGCCGAGTCCGATCCCGACGCGGCGTATCGGGGCAACGCGTTGGGTCCGCGCAACCTCGCCCTGGCCACGGCCGAGGCGTCGATTCCGGTCTTGCACGTCTCGACCGACTACGTCTTCGACGGCACGGGCAAGCGCCCCTACCACGAGTACGACCGCCCGGCGCCGCGCTCGGTCTACGGGGCGAGCAAGCTCGCCGGCGAGCAGGCGGTGCGGGAGCTGAACCCACGCCACTTCGTCGTGCGCACCGCCTGGCTCTACGCCCCGCAGGGGCAGAGCTTCGCCCGCACCATGCTCTCGCTGGCGACGCGGCCCGAGGTGCGCGTGGTGAGCGATCAGATCGGCTCGCCGACCTACGCGCCGCACCTGGCGGCGGCGATCGCCCGGCTGATCGAGACCGGCGCCTTCGGGACCTACCACTTCGCCGGCAGCGGAGCGGCGAGCTGGTGCGCGCTCACGCAGCGCCTCTACGCGACGCTCGGCCTGGCGACGCCGGTGATCGCGGTCACCACCGCCGAGTTCCCTCGGCCCGCGCCGAGGCCGGCCTACTCGGCCCTCACCACGCTGCAGGAGCCGCGCATCGTGCTGCCGCCCTGGGAGGAAGGGCTGGCCGCGTTCTGCCGTGCCGTGCGCGGGTCTTGACCCCGGTCGCCGGCGCGCACCCGCGCCTCGTCTCGGCCGCCCGCCCGCGGGACGCACGAACCGCCCCGCGGCCCGCGCCAGCGCTCCGAGCGGCCCCCACACCTCGATGCCGCTGGATCTCGCGATGTGGCTGCGATATGCGCGCCACGAGCCGTGACCCGCTCGAAAGGAGCTACCTCGATGCGATCGCTCTGCTGCCGTCCCTCGTCGCGCCCTAGGCGCTGGTCTTACGCCGTGCCGACGTCCCTCGCCCTGCTGCTGGGCGTGGCATTCCTCGGCGTGCTCGGCACGGCCGGCCCCGCGTCGGCCGCGCAGCCCAGCGCCGACGAGATCATCGCGCAGATGAAGGCCGCGCTCGAGCCGACCAAGCCCAGCCTGCGGCGCATGAACCTGACCGTCCGCCAGGGCGGCGAGCAGACCCGCTTCAACCTGGTCCAGGCGCGCAAGGCGCTGCCCGACGGCAACCGCTCGCTGACCGTCCTGCTCGCCCCCGACGACGCCAAGGGCCTGGCGTACCTCGT
Organism: uncultured Enterobacteriaceae bacterium; assembly: GCA_964529315.1. Lineage (GTDB taxonomy): Bacteria > Desulfobacterota > Binatia > UBA12015 > UBA12015 > CAZGUU01. The sequence goes on along the minus strand of CAZGUU010000130.1, from coordinate 4,320 downwards.
CGCCGAGCGGCCGCCCGGCCAAGAGAATGTCGAGTGGCTCTACATCCCGGTGGTGCGTCGCGTCCGCCAGCTCGTCCCGGCCGAGAACTACACGCGCTTCATGGACACGGACTTCAGCTACGCCGACATGGGCTTCCTCGACCTGCACGCCACCAACCGCCTGCTCGGCACGGAGACCGTGGGCAAGCGCCAGGCGTACAAGGTCGAGTCGGTGCCCGGCTCGACGACCAAGCAGTGGTACTTCTCGCGCGTCGTCACGCTGATCGATGCCGAGACCCTGCTGCCGATCAAGCGCGAGTTCTACAGCCCGTCGAACATGCTCTTCAAGGTCGAGAGCTTCGACGACGTCTCGCGCATCGACGGGGTACCCACGGCCCTCAAGATCAACATGCAGGACATCCCCGGGGGCTCCTCCAGCGAGATCAAGGTGACCGACGTGAGCTACGACGTCGATCTGCCCGAAGACGTCTTCGGTCCCGAAAAGCTCTCGAGCATCGCCGACGCGGCGCTCTGGGATCTCAAGACCCCACCGGCCAAGGGCAAGGGCGAGTGACCGGCCGCCGCGGCCCGCGTCGTCGCCTCACACCCGAGGCAGGAAGAACCAGCCGGGTAGAGTGACGTTGCGCAGGAAGGTCCACTGGTCGGGCGTGCAGCTCGACGTCGTGCAGCGCGAGGCGGTCGAGCAAGCATAGGTGACGTTGGCCCAGTAGGGGTCGGGGTTGCCGTCGTCGCCCTGGTAGCTGCACCAGACGAACAGCGGCTCCTGGTCCCCGGGCAGATAGACGTTGCCGGTGGCCGTGCGGTCGTCGGCGTTGAGCGTGATCGCCCAGCGCGCGCCGTCGACGTCCTTGCTGACCAGCGTGTGCAGCTCGTCGGGCGTGATCTGCAGGGCGCTCGGGGCATCGCTCGTCGCGGCCTGCGCGGGTGCCGCCGTCGGGGAGGTCGCGCCGCCCGCCGCCGAGGTCCGGGGCAGGAAGAAGGAGCCCGGGAGCTCGACGCTCTTCACGAAGGTCCATTGGTCGGTCGGGCACGAGAGACTCGTGCAGTCCCGCGCGCTCGAGCAGTCGTAGGTGAGCTGCTCGGCGTACGGGTCGGGGTTTCCGTCACTCGCGGTGCGCTCGCAGAAGACGAACTCCGGCTCGCCGCTCGGGTCGCCCGGGTTGTAGACGTTGCCCGTGACCGTTGCGCCGCCATCGTGGCTGGTGATCGCCCAGCGGGCACCGTTCACGTCCTTGCTGATCAGCGTGCGCTTGCCGTCGGGCGTGATCTGTACGCCCGAGGGCGCACCGGAGGGCAGCGCGCCCAGCGCGGCGCGAATGCGGATGCGTGGCTTGGTGATCGTGTTGCGCGGGTCGTAGACCGGCAAGCCGGTCGCGGCGAGCGCCTCCAGGGCGTCCTCGACGGCCGCTCGGCCGAGCTTCTGGCTCAGGATGGCGAAGGCGCCGGCGACCTGCGGCGTCGCCTGCGAGGTGCCCGAGCCGTTCACGTACTCGTCGCCGGGGACGGAGGAGAAGACCCGCACCCCGGGTGCCAGGAGATCGAGAAACGAGGCCGAGTTCGAGAAGACCGCCACGTCGTCGAAGTCGTTGGTCGCCCCCACGCTGACCACGGAGCTCAGGCAGCCGGGCGAGCTCAGCGAGTCGTCGTGATAGCCGTTGCCCGCGGCGACGACCGTGGCCACGCCCGCCGCGCGCAGCTCGTCGACGATCGCCTTGCGCGCCGGATCCTCCAGGTCGCAGCTCTCCTCGCTGTAGAAGCGGCCGCCGCCCAGGCTCAAGTTGATCGCGGCGATCGGCTGCGTCGAGCGCAGCGAGTCGATCCACTCGAGCGCGGCGATCGTGTCCGAGCTGTAGCTCAAGGCACAGGGATCCTCGGCCTGCCCGTCGCAGTCGGCGCCGCTGAAGCGCGAGAAGACCTGCACCGCGACCACGCCGGCGCCACGCGCGACGCCGGAGAAGAGCTCGCCTCGGCCCGCGGCGACCCCCGCCACGTGCGTGCCGTGCCGGCACGCGCCCGGGGCGTAGCTGCACGGCAGGCCGGCGCCCGTGCCGTACTGCGTGCTCTGGCCGTTGGGGCAGCTCGCGTTGCCCGAGAAGCACGCCTCGGCCACCACCTTGCCAGCGAGGAATTCGTGGCTGCCGTCGACGCCCGTATCGAGCACGGCGATCGCCCAACCGGTGCCGTCGTACCCCTCCTCCCAAGCCTGATCGGCCTCGACGATCGGCCCGCTCTCTGCGAGCTGCGGCGCCTCGAGGCGGTCGGCCACGATCCCGCGCACCTCGGGTGAGCTGCGCAGGGTGCCTAGGGCCTCGGGCGACACCTCGAGGGCCACGAAGGGGAGGCGCTCGTAGGTGCGCGTGGTGCGCCAGCCCGAGCTGGGCAGCCGCGCATCGAGACGGCTGCGCGCCGCGGCAATCGCCGCCCGGCGCTGCGCCCGAGCCTCGGCCGCCGGCGCGCCGCCCTGCGCCGCGCCAGCGACATCGAGCTCGACGATCACGCGGATGCGGCCATCGCGGCGCGCGGTCGCCAGCAGATCCTCGCTCGCGGTACCGCCCACTGCCGTGCGCGCCACCGCCGCGGCGCCATCCGCCTCGCAAACCACCAGCGGGACCGCCAGGCACGGGAGCATGGCCACGAAGGTCGCGACGACCGCCCCCCGGATCCCACGCCGCAGGGACGTACCAGCCGAATTCGCCTGGGTCGTGTCCATCGCGCCTTCCTCCCCGGCCAAAGCTCGGCCCGCCCGAGGCGGGCCGCCCTGCCTCATTTAGACGGACATCGGCCGCAAAGGGCAATTCCGTGAGCCGTGCGGGCGGGGGCGCGGCGCATGGCGGTCGCGACCGGCACGGCCGTACGTCCGCCGGCCCCGAGGCTGGAGAGAGGGGGGAGGCTGGGTGCCGCGCACCGGAGGCTCCGGAGCGCGGCACCGCGGATCAGCCGAGGCTACTTGGCCGAGGCGAGCTCGTCGTCGATGACCGCCTTGAAGCGGTCGGCGGGCTGCGCGCCCTTGATCTGACGGCCGTTGATCACGAACCCGGGTGTGCCCGAGATCCCCAGGGAGGCCGCCTCCGCCTTGTCCGCGTTGACCTTGGCGAGCGTCTCCTTGCCGTCGAAGCACTTCTCGAACTTGGCCTTGTCGATCTTCTTGTCGTCGCCGGCGAAGGCCAGTGCCTTCTCCTTCACGTTGCTCGGATTGATGTCCTTCTGGTTCTCGAAGAAACCGCGATAGACGGCCCAGCCGGCCTCCGGGTCCTGCTGCTTCATGCACTCCTGGGCGATCGCCGCGGGCTCGGCCCAGGGGTGGAAGTTGAGCGGCAGGTGCTTGTAGTAGAAGCGAACCTTGTCGCCGTACTGCGGCAGGACCTCTTTCTCGATCGTGTTGTAGCCGCGCGTGCAGAACGGGCACTGGAAGTCCGAGTACTCGACGACGACCACCTTGGCGTCCTTGCCGCCCTTGAAGACCTCGCCCTTGAGCGCGATCCTCTCCATGATGGCCTTGGACGGGTCCACCGTGATGTCCTCGACCTCGCCGACCACGACGTAGCGGAGGTCCGCCGAGGCGATGAAAGGCACCTTCTGCACCCGCTGGCCGTCGCCGATCTCGAGGGTTCCCTGCTTGGCACCCTTGATCGTCGAGTCCTTGACGTCCTTCACCGTGACGGTCTGCGAAGGGGCGAGATTGTTCTTCTTGCGGTAGTACTTCACCAGCGCGTCGGTCGACTGGTCCGCCACGACGGGCGCGGCGGCCACGCCCAGCGCGGCAACGGCGAGTAGTCCCACCCAGAATCCATAGCGTCGAACGATCATTCAGCCCCTCCTTGTGCGGTCCGCCCGCGAATTCGTCGGAGACAGGCTGCCCGGAGTCTTACGCCCCGTCAAGCCCCGACCGTGCCCCGACCGTGCCGGGCCCTCGGGGCCGGCACGCAGCGGCGGCCACACCGGCGAGCGCCGGCCGAGCGACGAGGTATCGCGGAGCGGACCCGCCGCGGGCGCTGGAGGGCCGAACCCCGGGCGTCGTCGGGGCGCCGAGGGAAGCGGTCGGCAAGGCAGCGGACACCTGCTATCTTGCCTGCGATGGATCGCGAGTTCTTCCACCGCGACCTCAAGCTGTTCGTCGAGCAGCGGGTCGACTGGGAGCGCTACTTCCGGCTGCGCCGTCCCGGCCCGGTGGTGGTCGCCGACGAGGTCGGGACGTTCGAGTCGGTGCTGCGCACGCTCGGCGAGATCTGCGAGGACATCGAGGCTGGCGCTCGCCCCCACTGGGACGAGGAGGTGCGCCTGGTCGACGGGCGGGTGATCGCCCCGCCGCACATCGCTGCG
>CAZGUU010000129.1:0-13158 GCA_964529315.1 uncultured Enterobacteriaceae bacterium | reverse complement strand
GGAGGTAGGACTCGAACCTACAATCGCCTGATCCAGAGTCAGGTGGCTTACCAATTAGCCGACTCCCCAATGGTGCCTGGCCCTATTATCAAGAGCGACGCCAGCTCGCCAGTCATGCACGCGGGTGGCCGCGCTTCAGGATGCGTCGGAGATGCGGTCGGCGCCGGGCGCTTCGCTCGCGTCGATCCACGCGATGGCGGCCCGTAGCCGGGCGATCGATCGGTCGCGCCCTAGCACGGCGAGTACCTCGAAGATTCCCGGACTCACCGCCGTGCCGGTCAGCGCGACGCGCACCGGCTGGGCAAGCGCGCCGAGGGGCGTCCCGGTCTCCGTGAGGATCTCCCTGAAGGCCGCCTCGAGCGAGCCGGGCGACCACTCGGGGATCTGCTCGAGCCGCGCGACGAGCTCGGTGAGCATTGGAGCAATCGCGGGCGTCAGGTGCTTGCGGGCCGCCTTGCCATCGATGGGGACGTCGTCGCTCAGGTAGAAGCGCCCGAGCTCGGCGAGCTCGACCAGCGTCTTGGCGCGCTCCTGCAGCGTGGCCGCCATGCGAGCGAGCCACGCGTCGTCGCCAGGGATGGCCGTGCCGCGCGCCTCGAGGAATGGCCGCAGGTCTGCCGCGAGCTGCTCGGGCGTGCGGGCCTTGATGTATTGGAAGTTCAACCAGTCGAGCTTCTCCAGGTTGAAGATCCCCGCCGACTTGCCGACGTTCTCCAGACGGAAGGCATCGATGAGCTCGCGGCGGCCGAAGATCTCCTGGTCGCCGTGCGACCAGCCCAGACGGGCGAGGAAGTTCAGCAGCGCATCGGGGTAGTATCCGAGCTCGCGATAGGACACGACCGCCGTCGCGGCGTGCCGCTTGGAGAGACGGGCTCGGTCCATCCCCAGGACCTGTGGCAGGTGAGCGAAACGGGGAAGGGGCGCGCCCAGCGCCATGTAGAGGTGGATCTGCTTTGGCGTGTTGGTCAGGTGATCGTCGCCGCGGATGACGTCGGAGATCCCCATGTCGATGTCGTCGACGGTCACGCAGAGGTTGTAGGTCGGGCTCCCGTCGGAGCGCGCGATCACCAGGTCGTCGACGTCGGCGCTCTGGAACACGACCCGTCCTTTGACCAGATCGTCGATGACGATCTCCTGCGAGTCGGGAACGGCGAATCGAATCGCGCTCGGCGCCCCGGCCACGGGGCCAGGGCCCGCCCCCGGCCGGCAGTGCCGGTCGTAGGCGGGGCTGCTGCCGGCGGCGAGGGCCGCCTTGCGCTTGGCGTCCAACTCCTGCGGGGTGCAAGTGCAGGGGTAGGCTCGGCCTGCGCGGATCAGGCGGTCGATGGCATCCCGGTATAGAGCCGTCCGCTCCGTCTGGAAGAACGGGCCTTCGTCCCAATCGAGACCGAGCCAGCGCAGGGCGGCGAGAATCTCGTCCACCCATGCGAGCGTCGAGCGTTGGCGATCGGTATCTTCTATGCGAAGGATGAAGCGCCCGCCGGTGTGGCGGGCGTGGAGGTAGTTGAACAGCGCCGTTCGGACGCCGCCTACGTGCAGGGCACCGGTCGGGCTGGGGGCAAAGCGGGTGCGCACCTGCGCCATGGGGCGCGGGCTAGCAAAGGGGCTGCGGACACGCCAATGTTCTTGCGCGGACGGCGCTGGACACGAAGAGATGAACACCGGCTGGGCCTGCGCCGCCGAGGCGAGGACTGGCACCGGCTGCGAGGGGCACGATGGCACGCAAGCGGATCCTGGTGGTCGAGGACAACGAGGACAACCGGCGGATCTTGTTGTACCGGCTGCGCAAGATCGGCGACTTCGACATCGTCGAGACCTCCAACGGGGCTGAGGCCGTGGCAGCGGTCGAGGCCCATCCTCCGGATCTCATCTTCATGGATCTCAAGATGCCGGTGATGGATGGCTGGGAGGCGACGCGGCGCATCCGTGCGCTGGAGGCGGGCAAGAAGATCCCGATCATCGCCTTGACCGCTCAGGCGATGGCCGGCGACGAGCAGAAGGCCCTCGCCAACGGCTGTGACGATTACCTCGCCAAGCCGGTAGTCGATCCCTCGTTGGTCCGCGAGAAGATCGAGCGTCTGCTGGGCGTTCTCCGCCCTCACTAGCACTGGTCGCGAGGCCCTCCGCGCGCCTCACGACGAGCGACGGTCGGCGGCAGCCGCGGAGACGCGGTCAGCGGGCAGCAGGGCCCGCTGGCCGAGACCACGCGCGACCCGGCGCGCTTGCCAGGCCGATGCGATGCGCCGGACCAGCCGCTGTGGCCGCCCCGACGCCGGCGAGCCGTCGGATGCCATCGGGTTCGAAGCGTCGCTTGCCATGACGCCACGACTTGGGATATGGCGCCCCCGATGACGACCTGGCAGCGCGCGGCGGCCCCCCGGGGCTCGACCGGCTGCCACCCGAGGAGGGACGTGATGGTGAAGGCGCGAGTTGGGGGATGGTCGGCTTGGATCGTCGGGGTTACGCTCGGCTTCGGGCTGCTCTGGTCCAGCCCGTCCTGGGCGACGCTGCGATTCGGGGACTCGCTCGAGGTTTCCGGGGACATCTCGGCGCAAAACCTGGTCCGCATGCGGCAGCCGGGCACCTTCCTCCCGGTACAGCAGCGCAACACGGCTCGCATCCGTGTCGACTACAGCTTCCTCAAGGAAGACAAGATGTTCGGCAAGTGGGACGCGCCGGACTTCATCGAGAGTGCGAAGCTCTACATGCTCTATCGAGGGGTCTACGACAGCATCTACTCCTGGGCACCCGGCGGCGAGCTCTACGACTTCAACGGCGATCCAGCGGGCAGTCTGGCCGACATCCCCGCCAGCACGCGCAAGTCCCTCTCCTACGAGAACTCGTTGCGCGAGGCGTACGTCGACGTCAACTTCAAGGAGCTCCCGCTCAGCTTGCGCCTGGGGCGCCAGCAGATCGTCTGGGGCGAAACCGACAACTTCCGTCTGCTCGACCGGGTGAACGCGCTCGATCTCACCTGGCATCTCCAGCAGGAGACCGAGCTCGGCCACGGCTGGGACCAGATCCGAATTCCGTACTGGATGATCAAGTGGCTCTATCAATTCGAGAGCGTCGGCCCGGTCACCGATGCCTTCCTCGAGGGGTACTGGAACCCCGGGGACTGGTACCCCAACAAGCGGCGCTTCTTGCCGTACTCGCCCTGGAGCTTGCCGGTCACCGATCCGCTCGCCGCGCTCTTCCCCAACGGGACGTACAAGAGCACGCTCTGGCGGCAGGGCGACTATAGCCGCGACATCGCCGACAACAGCCAGGTGGGCGTGCGCTTCGGGGGCATGACGGGCGGCGTGCAGTTCTCGCTCGCGTACATCTACGCCCGCCTGAACCAGGACGATGGCGCGAACACCGCGTTCGTGCGCGCGCTGCTCGACCCGGCCGAGATCGCCAAGGTCCCCGCGGGAACCGCCCCTCTGGAGTACACGGTTCCCTACACGCACACCTTCGGCATGTCGGCCAACTACTTCGACTCGTTCACCGAGGCCGTGCTCAAGACCGAGATGGTCTACGTGATGGGGATGCCGTTCAACAGCGGCGACTTGCGCTCCCCGGTGCTGCCCAGCGCGATGTTCGGCGTGGTCAAGAAGGACATGTGGCAGGGCATGATCGGCTTCGACCGCCCGACCTGGATCCGCTGGGCGAACCCGCGCGCCACCTGGCTCATCCTGGGCCAGTTCTTCTGGCACTACCTGCTCGACAACGAGCGCTCGGTGGGAGACCAGGTTGGATTGGTCGGCACGGCTGGCCCGCCGCTCGCGCCACTCGTCCACCGTGGCACGGGCGTCCCATGCGTGGGGCCGAGCTTCGCCGGCTGTAAGGCGGCCGATCAGGTGCGCGACTGGGAGCTGCTGGCGACGCTGGCCGCGACGAGCTTCTACATGAGCGGCACGCTCGTCCCGCAGATCACCTACGGCCTCGACCCGGTCAACGCCTTCAACATGCTCGTCGCGTGGAGTGTCGATTACTACGTCACGCCCGACTTCATCGTGAACGTGGCGCAGCGGTATTACGTGAACACGACCGAGGCTCCGGTCTATGAGACCTGGGGCTTGGGTGGCGTCAACCGCGGCCGATCGGAGACCCAGCTTCGCCTGACCTGGCAATTCTGAGGCATGCTTCACCGGGCGGGCGCGGGATCCACCTTGCGCCCGCCCGGCCGGCCCAAGCAGGTAACGTGGAGACGCTTGTGCCGCCCGACCCGGTGGTCCCGACTGCGGAGACGTGGTCGGGCTGGGACGTGGCCGATCCACCGGTCCTCCCCGAGCCGGGGCCTCATGCACAGCCGCAGCCAACCGAAGGAGAGCCTCGCGCTCCGGGGCTCGGATCGGGCGGTCGATTTGTGATAAGGACGTGAGCGTGCCGCCCGCTCGGGTTCTCCTGGTCGACGACGAGGAGGCGATTCGCTTCGGAATCCGCACCTTCCTGGAGTCCAACGGGCTCCAGGTGGAGGAGGCGGACACCTGCAGGCGCGCAGAGGAGTCGTGCCGCGCCGCCCACCCCGACGTCGCCATCCTCGACTACCAGCTCCCCGATGGCACGGCGCTCGATCTACTGCCGCGAGTGAGAGCGATCGAGCCGGACCTGCCCGTGGCGATTCTCACGGCATACGGCTCGATCGACCTGGCCGTGCAGGCGGTCAAGCAAGGCGCGGAGCAATTTCTCACCAAGCCGGTCGAGCTCCCGGCGCTGCTGGTGCTTCTCGAGCGAATGCTCGAGAATCGGCGCAGCCAGCGCCGCCAGCTCGCGGAGAGGGCGAGCCAGGCGCGCCGACCGATCGATCCATTCCTGGGTAGCAGCACGGCGATCCAGCGGCTGGCGGAGGACGCGCGCCGTGTCCTCGCCACGGACAGCCCGATCCTCATCCAGGGCGAAACCGGGACAGGCAAGGGTGTCCTCGCCCGATGGCTGCACACCAACGGCCGGCGAGCGACCGAGCCGTTCGTGGATCTGAACTGCGCCGGCCTGGCCCGGGAGTTTCTCGAGACGGAGCTGTTCGGCCACGAGAAGGGCGCTTTCACCGGAGCAGTGACGAGCAAGCTCGGCCTACTCGAGCTGGCCCACCGTGGCACGATCTTCCTCGACGAGATCGGCGATGTCGACCTGCAGGTTCAGCCCAAGCTGCTCAAGGTTCTCGAGGAGAAGCGCTTTCGCCGCCTCGGCAGCGTCCATGACCGGACGGTCGACGTCCGCCTGATCAGCGCCAGCCACCGGAACCTGGCTCGCGCCGCCCAAGATGGCGCCTTCCGCAGCGACCTCTATTACCGCATCGCAACCATCCCACTTCTCGTGCCGGCGCTGCGCAATCGCCCCGAGGACATTCCGGCTCTCGCTTGCCAGCTGCTCGAAGGGATCGCCGCGGAGCTCGGACGGCCCGGGATCGCCCTTAGGCCCGAGGCTCTGGATGCCCTGCGAAGCCATGCGTGGCCCGGCAACATCCGCGAGCTGCGCAACGTGATGGAGCGCGCAGCGCTGCTCAGCGGGCATGACGTCCTGGAACGCGCCGATCTGCGCCTCGACACGCCCCCGGCCCACACACCGATCCCCGCCGAGGAGGAGGAGACGCTGACGCTGGCCGAGGTCGAGCGCCGCCACATAGAGCGTGCGCTGCGACAGGAGCAGGGGAACGTCGCGCGAGCGGCAGACCGGCTCGGGATGCCCAAGAGCACTCTGTATGAGCGTATCAAGCGCCTTCGGCTGAGCGACCTGGAGGTATCCAGGTCCTAGACCCGACGTCCGGTTTTCGGACACAAAGGTGCTCCCCGCCGGCCGGCCGACCCGCCGCCGGCCGCGTCGTTCCTTGATGCACGGGCCCTTGTCGCCCGCCGCGTCACCGTCGCGTCCGGCACGGTGCCTGCTGGTCCCGCTCGAACTCCCGCCGCTCGACCCAGCGGCGCGCAAGCCTGGGAACGCGAGAGCCATGCAGGAAGTGAGCACCACCGCCTTGCGGATCCTCTTGGTCGACGACGAGGAGGCGATTCTGTTCGCCGTCGGCCAGTATCTGACCGGCTGCGGCTACGAGGTGGACCAGGCGCGCAACCTCGAAGAGGCCGAGCGCCTGCTCCGCGCTTGCGCATACGCGGTGGTCGTCACCGACCTGCACCTGCGCTCCTCGGCCGACGGGGAGGGGTTGCAGGTCATCGGCGAGGCCCGTCGCCACCAGCCCGCGACACCGATCGTTCTCGTCACCGCCTACGGCTCGCGTGAGACCGCCGCGGAGGCGCGCCGGCGCGGTGCGGATCGAGTGCTCGACAAGCCCCTGCCCCTGGCGCTGCTGGCGCAGGTCGTGCGCGACCTGACCGGAGCCCGGCCGTGACCCCGGAGCGGCCCACGGGACGCAAGCGATCGGCCCGACAGGGAACCTGGCTGCGACATGTTCGTGTGCTCGAGGGCGGGGCGCGGGAGAAGCGACAGGAAGATCGCCATCGCGAAGCGAAGTTCTCTCGCCGCATCCTTCGCCGAAGCTCTTCCGCTGGGCCCTCCCCCCAGGATGTGCCGTTGCGCGCTCTGATCGTCGAGCGCGAATCCGAGGCCGCAGACCTACTCCTTGGCGCGCTGCGTCGCGCCGGGCTCGTGGCGGTCGTGCACGGCGCTGCAAGCGAAATCGAACTCGTCGAGCAGCTGCGCTGCGCCCAGGACGTCGTGCTGGTCGACGACGAGAGGCCCGCGATCGAGCCGTCACGAGTACTCGATCTCCTCCGCGCGCAGCGGCTCGACGTACCGCTGATCGTGTTCGGGGAGGGGGTCGGCGAGCGCCGGGCCATCGCGCACCTGCGGCGCGGTGCGGCGGACTGCATCGCAGGCAGCGGTCTGGCGCTGTTCGGCCCGATGGTTTCTCGGGCTCAAGCACATCAGCAAGCTCGCGCGGCGGTTAGCCCCTCGACGGTGCGGGCACTCCGGCCGGGAGACGACTTGCTCGGCCGAGCCGAGAGATCCTACCGCGCGGTGGTGGACAGCTCCCTGGATCTCGTGGCCATCCTCGGCAACGACGGGATCATTCGCTACGCCAACCCCGCCCACCAGCGGTGCCTCGGCCATCGCTCCGAGGATCTCGTGGGACGCCCGGCGCTGGACCTCGTGCACCCGGACGACCTCCCCGAGTTCGCCCTCAGCATCGAGCGAAGTGCGATCCTAGCCAGCGGCGAGCAGCTCCAGGAATTCCGCTACCAGCATCGCGACGGCTCGTGGCGGGCGATGGAGGGGGCGGTGCGCAGCCTGGCCGGCGACGGGGCCCCGGCGGGCATGATCGTCACCGCCCGAGACGTGACCGCACGCAAGCAGGACGACGAGCGGCGCCGGGAAGAAGCGCAGGTGGCGACGATCCTGGCCAGCGTGGGACGGGAGCTGATCGCGTCCCTGGTCACGCGCGACCTGCTCGAGCGCCTGTGCCGCGTCTCGGCCGGTGCACTCGGGTGCGAGAGCTGCGCGACGCTCGTGTACCGCCCGGCCAGCGACGCCTACGTGGTCGCCAGCACCAGCGACCTCGGCCAGCCGCCAGCCGGGCCGGCGCCACGGAGCGAGCTTCCTCGAGAGCGGCTGGGCGAGCTGCTCGAGCGGCTCGACCGGGAGGATGTGGTCGAGCTCGACGGCCGGTCGTGGAACACCGTGATCGACGGGGAGGGCACGCATGGCGCTTCGGGAGTGGCCCTCTGCATGGCCCTGCGTCGTGGAAGGGAGATCGCGGGCCTCCAGGTGGCCTGGCGGGCCAGCCCGACGACATCGTTCGGCCCGAGGGAGCGTCGCATCGCTTGCGGGATCGCCCAACTCGCGTCGATGGCGCTCGAGAACGCTCGGCTGATCGATGCCGCCGAGAAGGCAAGCCGGGTGAAGTCGGAGTTCGTCGCCACGATGTCGCACGAGCTGCGGACCCCCCTGCACGTCATCATCGGCTTCACCAGCCTGGTCCTGGAGGGTGCCTTCGGCGAGCTCAACGACGAGCAGGCAGATGCCCTGCGACGAGTGGGAAGGAGCTCGGGCGAGCTACTCGAGCTCGTCAACCAGATCCTCGACCTCGGCCGGCTCGAGCGCGAGGAGATGGCGCTGGAGGCGACAGAGACGCGGCTCGCGGAGCTGATCGGCGACCTCGCCTCGGAGGCCACGCTCCTTCTCGAGCGCAAGCCGAGCCTCACCCTCGAGTGGGAGGTCGAGCCGGGTGCGAGCCTGCTGCGCACCGATCCCGGGAAGCTCAAGGTTCTGCTTCGCAATCTGATCGGCAACGCGGTCAAGTTCACCTCGGCGGGCGTTGTCCTGATTCGGGCGAGGCCGGTCGCACAGGACGTGGAGATCGCAGTCAGCGATACCGGCATCGGCATCTCCCCTGAGGCGCTTGCGGTGATCTTCGACCCCTTCCGCCAGGCCGACGGCTCGATGACCCGCGAGCACGGTGGGGCGGGCCTGGGTCTCTACGTCGTCCGGCGCCTGGTCGACCGGCTCGGCGGCCAGATCGAGATCGAGAGCGAGCCCGGCCGGGGATCGATCTTTCGCGTGCGCCTGAGCGCGTGCCGCCCGGCGATGGCCGGCTCCACGGGCGCGCCGAGCACCGCGGGGGTCGAGCACTCGTCAAGCGCATAATGGGTCGGGCGCGCCGCCTTCGCCGGAGTTGTCGCCGGCCCCGGCCCGAGCTATCTTGCGCCTCGCGGGCGATTGGCCCGTGAAATCGCGGAGCCGTTAGCTCAGTCGGTAGAGCATCTGCCTTTTAAGCAGAGGGTCCCCGGTTCGATCCCGGGACGGCTCACCAGTAAATCCGGGCACTTGCAGGGAGCAAATACAAAAACCAGTTTTCCCATGGTAACTGGGGGTATGCGCCCAGCCGGGTTTTCGGGTCGCTGCGGTCACTCGATCGCGTAGGCGCGCCGGGCCTTCTTGTACGAGACCTGGGCGAGGGTCAGTACGGCTCAGGCGGGGTGTTCACGAGCCACCGCACCGTCACCAAGGACGCGTCGATCGAGTACAGCAGCCAGAGGCTCTCCCCTGGAACGCGGCGGCTGTAGAGCCGAAGCGCGGGCGGCAGGAACACCTCGTGGTCCCCGGCGCTCGGCAGCTCCCCTGCGCTGTCCAGGGCGCGCAGCGTGCGGGCGATCTTGCGGGCTACTGGGGTCCCAGGGGCAACGCCGACGCGCTCGAACGAATCGAAGAACCCCCGGGCCAGCCTCAGGACTCGTCCCACGGAGGATCGCCGCCGCGCTCAATCCAGTCGAGCGCCGCGTCCAGCGGCACGTCGGAGTCCGCGGTGAGGCTCTCAAGCTCGTCCTCGGGGATCGACAGGAGAAACCGAACCCCACTGCGCACGGCGTCGGGGACTTGCTTTCGCCCCGGCTCGACAGCCTGCGCGTAATAGGCGCGCATGGCCTCGTGAGAGATCGCGACCGCGCCCCTCTCGTGCGGCGCAAGACCCTGGCGCGCCGCCCGCCACGGCACCTCGCTGTGCGACAGCTTGATCAGCTCGTCAGCGGTCAAGTGCCCGTAGGCGTCGAGCACCGCCCGGACGGTAGCCGCATCCTCAGGCGTCAGGGCGCCGGGGTTCCCCTGGTTGCGCCCGGGGTAGCCATGCCACAGCTCCGGCGAGACGGGTCCGAGCGTCCATGCCTTGATGACCTGCGGAAACAGCGGGCGCCCATCCCACACAAGGGACCACGCCTGTGCGTAGTACGCGAGCTTTTGCAGCTTCGTTCGAGGCTGCGGCCCCAGCTCGCGCTCGATGAACGCGGCGACGTCGAATGCCGACGGCATCGGTCGCTGAGTAGCACAGGGGCGCCCCTGACTCGACCCCGCCTCCCGCACGCGCGGCCGCTTACGTGTGGCGCTTGGTGGAGGGGCAGACGAGGTGGTCAGGGTCCCACCACAGGAAGCGCAGCACCTGCCCATCTCGAACTCCCCACGCCCTCTTCTTCCCGTCTACTCGAAGGGAGAGCAGCTCGTCGAAGTCGTCGAGGCGCAGTTCCTTTAGGCGCCGCTGCGCGCCCGTCGAGAGGTCGTTGACAGCTATGCGGTGAGAGCCGGTCGCGTCGTTGACCAGGATCTCTCGCCACTTCATCCTTTCAAGGTTCTTGAGTCGATCACGCAGCTGCCGCGCATCTTCGAGTTCAAGCCTGGCCCAGCCCCACGGGCCTTCGAAGTCGACGAGAGACACGCTCCACGTCGGGCTCTGATCGTAGGCGTGCTTGGGGTCGGTGCTGGGCGACAGCCGTGGAGCCTTGCCCGGGTGTGGCTCGAGCCCGCTCTGGATCCTCGGGCGCTTCCTAGCCAACGCGGCAGCTGCCTACAGGCTTCCGTAATACTCGGCCATCTCGGCCTGGGTGATCTCACGCGAGCCGCGCTCGCCCGCCTCGAGCCCTTCTCGCGCATCGCGCCACGGGCTCTCCCGGTGGGTCAGATCGCTAAGCCATTGCGATGGCTTGTCGCCGTAGAAGGCCAACACAGCGTCGACCGTTTCGCGCCCGACCGGGTCGAGGGCTTCAGGCCGGCCCTTGGGCCACTCCGACACCGTGAACGCGCCCCGGTGATCCCTGAAGACGTCGGGGCAGACCGGGCCGTTGGCCCACGCCTGAATGGGCTCCCTGAACAGGGGGCGTTCGTCCCAAACGAGAGACCACGCCTGGCTGTAGTACAGCAGCTTTTGCAGCTTCATGGCCGTCATCGGGCCCGTCTGGGCCAGGATGTAGGCAGCCACGTCGTGAGCTGTAGCCATGCCATGCCCCCGTACAACGAAAGACGTCGGCGGCTCAAGCCGAATTCATTACCCCCCTTCGCTCCCCCTCAAGCCGCGCGACGCCACCGCTTGCGCCCTGCCAGCGCCCAGCGGATCGCCGAGCGCCGGACGTGCTCGGGCTCGAGGCTCAGGTGCTCGCACAGGTCCTCGAAGCTCCAGCCCGGTCCGGGCAGGGGCTCGCCGTACAGCCAGCGCACGGCCTCGAGGCGCAGGTCCTCATCGGAGCCGACGAGGTCGCCGACCGTGGTGGCCAGCAGCGCCCCGAGCATGCGCTGCTCGGGCGTCGCCGGGCGCGCCTCGGGCAGCCGGTCGTCGGTCGGGTCGTCGAGGGTCACTCGGGCTCGGGGCCGTCGAGCCTGCGCGCTGCAGCCTGCATCGCCGCGATGAACGTCACGCCGTCGACGTCGACCTTCACGGGCGCTTCCAGCCCGAGCAGCTTCGCCCGCCGCTCGGCGATGCGCAGCGCGCACAGGACCGCTCGAGGGTCTCCCGTCAGAGCCTCGGGCCAGACGGCATCGTTCAAGGCTTCGAGCCTGCGCAGCTCGATCGTGCGCAGGGCCTCGGCGTCCTCGGCCGTCCGGGCAGCCGTCTCCGCAAGGGCGCGCTGGACGTGCCGATGCGCGACCTGCATCGACACGCCCAGCTCCTGGCCGATGGCCTCGAAGGTCTTCCCTTGTAGGCGCAGGGCAACGGCGCGCTCCCGCGTGCCAGCCCCGCGCACCAGGTGCAGAGCCGTCCGACTCACCCGCGGGATGCCTCAGCCACGGCAGCCTCGAGCGCGATCCGCACGGCGCGCCCGTCGCCGCTGCCGAGCCAGCGCCAGTCGACGGTGCGGCCGTCGTTGATCGTGAACGACGCGCAGCGCCGCTCGCCCTCGGCGAGCACGCCGAGCGTCGCCACGGTGTAGGTCTTGCCGTCCACCTGGAACGTCATGCAGCAGCCCTCCCTGCCTCGGTGTGAAGGAACCGCGCCCGGACGTCGCGAGGGTCGACGTCACGCCAGGTGCCTGCGCCGTCCGGCAGCGCGTGAACGTGTACCGGCGCCGGGGTGTCCAGCTCGGGGGCCGCAGCGCCGCGCGGTAGCCAGACGTGGACCGACGAGCAGGGCGCCACGGTCGGCCGGCGCCCGGCGGCGACGTGGGTGCCATGAGCGCTCGAGATGCCAGGTCCGATCAGGCAGCGCTCGATCGTGAACGCATCGAGCAGGTTCAGGGTCACGAGCAGCGGTCGAGCCGCTGCCGACGGCGAGAGCCACACGAACCCGCTCGCGCCCGGCGGGTCGGTCTCAGGCGGCGCGTCGATGCGGTCGACGGGCCAGAGCGCGCTCGCCTCGACCACGCGCGCGTAGGTGCCCTGGAGCTCCAGGCGCATGACGACTCGCGAGCCGTCGAGGCTGGCCCGCAGGTCGTCGGGCAGCGCGCGCCGGCCGTCGCCAAGCTGGTTGTAGATCCTACCGCGCACTTCGGTGCTGGCCAGGTCTGCTGAAATCCACGGGGTGCTCATCTCGTTCTCCTCTCTCAGTTGGGCAAGCAGCGCTCGGGGGGCTCGTAGGAGCGCAGCGTGCTCGCGTTCTCGATCGCCTCGGTGCGCTCGAGCAGCTGAATGCACGCCTCGGCCACGCGGCCGAGCAGCTTGCTCTGCTCGCGCAGCGCGCGCTCGAGGGCCTCGAACCGGGCTTCGGGGCTCACCGTCGCCACCGTGGCGCACGCTGGCGCTGCAACGCCCCGTCGAGCCGCTGCGCCAGCTGCCGGGCGCGAGCCAGCTGGGCTGCGGTCGCCCGCGTCGGCTGCACGGCCGCCCTGCGCGCAAGCGCGCCTTCGAGCCGCAAGCGCAGGTCGCGTACTGCAGCCAGCCCCACGGGCGTCTGCCGGGCGCGAGTCGCAGCGGGCTCGGCGTCGGGCCAGGGCATACGGTCGGGGTGGTAGTGCGTCGGCCAGGTCTCAGGTGAAATGTGCTTCTCGTCGAATAGAACTCGCTTGCCGGGTAGGGCCATGATCAGTCTCCCCTCGATTCTGGTTTGATTGTACTCTCCTCGATGTGCTGTGCGAAGACCTGCGCGAGCTCGCCGAGCCGCTCGCGATCGAGCGCCAGCTCGACTACGGGGTCGGTCTTCGGCCTGCGCCGGTGGTAGGCCCGCAGCAGTAGGGCCACGGTGCGAGGGCGCACGCCGAGCTTGCTGGCGATCGCCTCGAGGGGCTCGAGGGCGAGCCGCAGCTGCCACGCCGCGCCCTGCATCGCGCGCTCCTGGCGCGCGGCATCGCAGCCCGTGCGCGGCAGGTGGTGCGTGAACGCGCAGGGGCGCTCGCCGCAGCCGGCGCAGGCGAGGGTTTCGGGGTTGTGCTCGGTGAAGGTGTGCTTGCAGGATGCGCAGCGTGGGGTGGTCACGAGAGCACCCCGAGCACGCGCCGCCGCAAAGGGCGCCAGCGCGCCGCGGTCGTCCTC
>CAZGUU010000128.1:0-13253 GCA_964529315.1 uncultured Enterobacteriaceae bacterium | reverse complement strand
CCGCTCCTCGACAGCACGGCGAGCGGGCTGGTGCGCGTCTGCACCGCCGCGCGCGACGGGAGGCTCGACGTCGCGGGAGCGAGGCTGCGTTTCGGTGGCGAGCCGCTCACCGCGGCGCGCGCCGCCGCGATCGCCGGCGTCGGCGCGGTTCCACTGACACGCTACTCGATGGCGGAGGTGGGCGTGATGGGCGTCGGCTGCGCGCGGCCGCGCGCGGTGGACGAGGTCCACCTGCTGTCCGACAAGCTCGCCTTGGTGCGCCACGAGCGTTCGGTCGGCGCCGAGGGCGGGACGGTCGGCGCGCTATGCGTGACGACGCTCCTGCCGGCCTCGCCGAAGCTGCTGGTCAACGCGGAGATCGACGACTACGGCGTGCTCGACGAGCGCCGCTGCGGCTGCCCGCTCGAGGAGCTCGGGCTCGTGCGGCACCTGCACACGATCCGCAGCTTCGACAAGCTGACCAGCGAGGGCATGAGCTTCGCCGGCACGGACTTGCTGCGCCTGGTCGAGGAAATCCTGCCGGCCCGCTTCGGTGGCGACTCGACCTGCTGGCAGATGGTCGAGGAGGAGCGCGACGGGCTCGCGGCGGTGGAGCTGCGCGTGCACCCCGGCGTGGGCCCGGTCGACGACGCGGCGGTGATCGTGGCCGCGCTCGAGCACCTCGGGCGCGGGTCGCCGGCGCACCGGATGATGGCGGACACGTGGCGGCAGGCGGGCACGCTGCGCGTCGTACGCGCGGCGCCGATCGCGACCGCGGCCGCGAAGATCCTGCCGCTCCACCTGCGACGCAGTCCCTCGTGACCAGCCACGCGATGGTGGGCGAGAGCATGGAGAAGCTCATGGAGGGCTACCGCCAGGACGCACACCCGATGGGCTGCTGGTGGGTACGATCGGCGTCTGCGCCGGCTGGCGGCGGTGTCTCTCCCCTAGGGGGGGGGGGCGTGGCAAACCGGCTTTGCCGACCAGGCTCACTTTCAACGTAGCTTCAAGACCGTGGTCGGGATGACCCCGCGAAGCTATCGCAGGGGCGCAAGATGACCGGTTCGATGACGACGCCAGGTGGCCAGGTTCACCGATGGACGGCCGCACTGATCGTGGTTCACCTCGTCGCTCTCTTTGCCGGCTTCACCGTTCTGGCGGCCGTGTTTCAGTTCCCCGAGGTGCTGCGGCTACCCGCCGTCGAGCGCCTGGCGCTGTTTCGCCGCGAACAGGCGGTCGTCCAACCGACGTACTGGCTGCTCGCGCTCACCGGGCTCAGTCAGGTCGCAATCGCGGTGCTCGTCGATTGGTCGCTCCCGGAGTGCGCGTTCCACCCGCGGCCCTTGGCAAGCCGCACGGGTCGGCGCAGCGAGCCGCGCAGGCGCCGCATGGCGGTCCGCGATGCGGCCGCGGCGCGAGCGGGGACCCGTCCGGGGGCACGTCCGATCGCCCTCTACGAGCAGGGCTCGGCGATGGCTCCGCGGCTACGTAGGTGTGGCTCTCCATTGAAGCCTTCTCGTCCTCGGGGGCATGGGCTCGGTCGCGTAGGTCCCAGTGAAGGTGCCTCCGCCGCGCGGATCTCGGCTCAGGGCGCCAGATCCTCGGCGCCGCGCACCCAGAGCTCGAAGCCGCCGAGCAGCGACCCGTCGTCGTCCTGATCGTCCTGGACGACGATGGCCTCGAGGTCGAAGGGGCCGTCACCGATCGACTCGAGGCGAGCGACGAGCTCCGGGGTGATCGTGTTGCGCTGGAAGCGCAGCACGAGGTCGGTTGCGCCGCCGTCGTCGCTGACCGTCACCTGCGAGCTTCGGCTGCCGACCTCCGGCCACTCGCCCGAGGTCTTGCTCACCCCGCGGACGAGGACCAGCACGCCGACCGTCGCGTCGTCGATCTGGGAGAGGCTCACCTCGCGCGGCTCGGGGAGCGGGTTTCCGCTGCTCAGCACCTCGGCGCTGCCGTCGGTGACGTCGAGCTGCACCGTGCCGGTGGCCGGATTGTTGTCCGAGGTCGGGTCGGTCTGGCGGACGATGCCCGTGACGCGAAGCTCGTCGCCGGCCTGGAAGGCGGCGACGTCGGCCGAGGACTGGTGGTAGACCATGATCCCGGCGCCCTCGCTTTGCACGAAGATCTTGAGCTTGTTGTTGGCGAAGACCCCCGCCGACACCGTGGCGACGCCCGTCGTCGTGATGGTCTCGTCGAGGTGGATCGCGGCGCCGCTCGAGTCCCGCACGACGGCCTCGCCCACCGTCAGGTCGGAGCCACCGCCGTCGTCGCCGCCGCCACTTCCGCCGCCGCCGCACGCCTGGAGCAGCGCGGCGGCGAGCAGGACGGCGCCGTGCATCGCGACACGGCGCTGCGCGGGGCCGGAGGATCGCCTCGTGAGGGCATTCGATTGCATCGCGGTTCTCCTCTCTTCTCAGTACGTGGCGCGGAAGCCGGCGAAGGCTCGCCGGCCGGGCTCGGGCGAGCCGAGCTTCTCCTCGAAGTCCGCGTCCAGCAGGTTGTCGGCGCCGGCGAACACGCTCAGGTGCTCGCCGGCCGTCCAGGTGAGCTCCGCGTTCCAGATCGCGAAGCCGTCGACCGTCACGTCGGTGCCGAGCCGCTCGACCTGCTCGGACGTGAAGAGCCCCTCCATGCGCAGCCGCAGGCGCCAGGGAAGCTCGACCCGCAGGATGCCGTTGAAGCGGTGTGCCGGCTTGTGCTGGATCTCGCTCGAGCCGCCGGCGCCGGCGACCGAGGCGTCGTGTGCGGTCGCGTCGAGGTATGTGTAATTGACGTCGAGCCGGAGTCGATCCCAGACGGCCGTGCCGCAGGCGACCTCGACGCCTTGGAGGGTGGCGTCGTCGAGGTTGGTGAACACGGGCGGGTCTCCGCCACCCGCCGCGTCGATCAGGTCGCTTGCGTCGCTGCGAAACAGGTTCAGGCTCGCGTAGCCCCACGGCGCCGGCACCCGGTGCCCGAGGTCGTATGTGAGCGCCTTCTCGGCTCCGAGATCCGGGTTGCCCTGGAGCGGGTCGGAGAGCTCGCGCAGGGTGGGGAAGCGCACCTTGCGTCCGACCGCGAGCCGGGTCACCCCGTACGCGCCGAAATCGTAGGAGACGATGCCCTGCGGATCGAGCTGTCCGTCCGTGCCGTCGCCGCCGCTGCTCTGCACGTCGTAGCTGAGGCCCACCAGCAGCGTGAGCCGCTCGGTGGCGGCGTAGACGTTCTCGATGCCGACGCTGCCGACGAGGGCGTCGGGCTCGCTCGCCGGACCGCCGGCCGACGTCGAGACGCTGGCGCTCGCCCCGCGGACCTGCCCACCCACGGCCAGGGTGTCGTGGACGCCCAGATCGAGCGTCAGGCGCCCGATGCCGCCGATCTCGTCGCTGTCGGCCGTCGTGGAGAGTAGCTCGGTGGAGTAGTCGGGCCCGTCGAACTGGCTCTCGGTCGAGGAGTAGCGCGTGTAGAAGACACCCCCGGCGATTCCGAGCGCCGGCCGCAGGCGCTGATCCACGCCCGCCTGCTCGTGCAGCTGGGACTGGTCGTCGTTGCGCCGCAAGACGGGCGCGTACGACGTGGTGCTGGGCGGGATGCCGAAGCGCGCCTGCGAGGCGAGCACGGCGAGGTGTGCGCGGCCGCCCTCGCCGTACTCGTGGCCGAGGGTGCCGAAGGCGCTCCACTCCTGCACGTCGCTGCTCAGCCTGGTTCCGCCGTCCTCGAAGCGGCGGCGGGTCTCCGGGCGCGCATCGAAGTCGTCCGACAGCGGGAAGCCGGGCGTCGTCAGGTAGCGGCCGCCGACCAGGCCGGAGAGGTCGCCGCGATTCGCCGCGGCGCTGGCGCGCGTGTCCCAGAAGTCGCGGTCGCGCCAGATCGTCGAGCCCGCTGCGGTGAGCGGCGTCGGTGTGCGGAAGGTCTCCAAGGCGATCTGCCCGGCCATCCCGTTGGGGCCGTAAAGCGACGACGAGATCCCCCGCATGACGCTCACCCGGCCCAGCATCTCGAGCGGAAAGAGGTCGATGTTGACGATGCCGTTGTACGGCTCGGTCACCGGCACGCCGTTGAGCGTGATCAGCGCGGCGCGCTGGTCGAAGCCGCGGATGTCGACGCGCGGCTCGCCGCGCCCGCCCTGGCGCACGTTGATCCCCGGCGTCAGGTCGAGCTCCGCATCGAGCTCGCTCTTGTGCGATTCGATCAGCTCGTCGCGGCCGATCTCGGTTCGGGCCGGCAGGTAGGGGACGATCGGGCTCGCTTCGACGGTGATCTCGTCGAGCTGCAGAGCGGGCTCGGCGGCAGCTGTTGACGCGACGGCAGCCACGGCGCAGAGCACGATCAGCGCCGCTCGGCCAGATAGGCGAAGTAGCCGCCGCGGCGCAGGGCCTGGACCACCACGAAGCCGAGGTAGCCTCCGGCCACCCCGAAGCCCGAGTAGGTGAGCGCCGGGTAGAGCCAGCCGAGCAGCACGAATCCGGTCGGGATGCCGATCCATAGGTCCAAGGCGATCTTGACGCCGAGCGTGGCGAAGTTGCCGATCAGGCCGGCGAGCGCAGAGGCCCAGGCGCGAGCCGACCCACCGGTGAGGGCCCAAGCGGCGTCGATGCCCATGCCGGCCGCCGTCTGGGAGAGCAGCGTGACCAGCGCGCCGCGGTCTCCTATGCCTGCGAACGTCGCCAGCGTGCCGGCGAGCAGACCGGTGATCGTGGCGGCTCCCCGGCGCGCCACGACGGTGCGCGCGACGATCAGCACCGCCATCGAGAAGATCCCCGAGTGGCCCGGCATCTTGAGCGGCAGGCGCAGGGCGATCTTCGCGACGACGAGGAGCGCGGCGAAGGTGCCGAGCAAGAGGAGCTCGAAGGTGGAAAGCCATGGTCGTTCCGCCTCGCCGGCCGCAGGTGGTGGGCTCGCCTGGGAGGATGTGGGGCTCATCGCCATGCCCACAGGACGAGGAGTAGGCTGGCCGCGGCGGCGAGCAGCGCATGGTCGATGGAGGCCAGGCGCGGCGTGCGGCGCGGGCGGCGCAGGGGCGACCCGAAGCCGCGTGCCGCGGCGGCCTCGTGCACGCACCAGGCGCGCCGCGTGGCGATCACGATCGCCGGCACGACCAGACCTCGGGTCTCGACCAGGCGGGCGAGCCAGCGCCGCCGGCCGGCAGCGTCCGCCGTCGGCCTCGGCAGGCCGCGAGCGCGCTGCGCCTCGACGATTCCCAGCCAGTCGCGATCGAGCAGCGCCATCGAGCGGAAGGCGCTGGACAGCGTGAACGCCAGGCGGTGCGGTACGCGTAGCGCCTCCAGGGCACCGCGCAGCTCGTCGGGGGTCGTGCTGGCGACGAGAACGCTGAAGGCGGTGGCCATCAGGGCCAGCCGCAGCGCGATGAGCAGGGCAAAGGACGGGCCGACGAGCAGGCAATCCGCGACGAGCAGGACCGCGAGCAGCGGCGCCAGGCGGCGCAGCGGCACCGCGGCCTGCGCGGTGAGCCGCGCCGCGACCAGCAGCGTGCCGAAGGCGGCGACGAAGACGACGAGCTGGGGCAGGGGCAGCATGACCGAGAGCGATGCGGCGAGCGAGAGCGCGAGCTTGGTCCGCGCATCGGCGCGTCGCAGCGGCGAGCGCTCGACGATCTCGCCGGCGCCGCGGCGTCGGCCGCCCCGCCAGCGCCGGCGGCGGCCTTCCCGCTGCTCTGCCCCGCGGTCGGCTCGGTGCCCCAGCCCAGGGGTTGCAAGCGACGCACGCCGACCAGCCACGCCGCCCGCTCGATCGCCCGTCGTGGCGAATGACGGCGCGAGGGGTGCGATGCACGGAGCGCTCGCCGCGGCCGCCCGCGACATCGCTCCGCCCGCGGCAGACGGGTCGCGGTGCCCGGCGCGCTGGCTCGTCGGCTCGTCGGCGACCAGACGGCCGCCGGCGAGCCTGGCGACCTCGTCGCTCCAGGTCCGCGCCCACTCGAGGTCGTGGGTCGCGATCAGGCAGAGGTGGCCGGCCTCGGCGAGGCGCCGTGCGACCCGGCCGATTCGGCGGCGATGCGCTGCGTCCTGGCCCAGGGTGGGCTCGTCGAGGCAGATCCCGCAGAGGTCCGGCTGCAAGAGCGTGATCGCCAGGCCGAGCCGCTTCTTCTCGCCCTCGCTGAGCAGTAGCGGGGGCGTGCTCTCGTAGCCGGCGAGGCCGAGCAGCTCGAGCACGGCCCGAGTGTGTCGCTCGTCGAGCTGCGGAACGGCATAGCGGACCTCTTCGCGTACGGTCGGGTTGAAGAGCTGGCAGTCGGGGTTCTGGAAGCAGAGCCCCAGGCGAGCCGGGCCCGGCGAGCCGTGGATCTCGCGCGAGATTCGTCCCGCATGGTGCTGCAGCCCGGCCAGCGTGCGCAGAAGCGTGGTCTTTCCGGCGCCGTTGTCGCCGACGATGCTGATCACGCGTCCGCCCGAGAGGTCGAGGTCGATGCCGTCGAGGATCGCGCGGCCGCCGAGCTCGACGCGAAGGCCCTCGACGGCGATGCGAAACCTCGGCACCCGCGCGGGCAGCGGCGGCACCGGCTCCTCGTCGAGGATCGTGCCGCCGAGCTCGCGGCGGATCACGCCGTCGAGCCCCCGGAACGCATCCTCGCGGTGCTCGAAGACGACCAGCGCCGCGCCCGCGCTGCGCAGCTGGTCGAGGTGCGCCACGACGGACCGCGCCGAGCCCGCGTCGAGCATCGAGAGGGGCTCGTCGAGCACGATGGCCGGCGGGCGCCGCGCGGCGATCGCCGCCAGCACCAGGCGCTGCTGCTCGCCGCCGCTGAGCGTGTGCGGTGCCCGACGCGCGAGCCCGCGCAAGCCGAAGCCGGCCAGCGCATCCTCGGCCCGTGCCGAGATCTCGTCCTCCGGCAGCCCCAGCGTCTCGAGGCCGAAGACGATCTCGTCGCGTACGGTCGAGCCGAGCAGCTGCGCCGCGGGGTTCTGGCCGACGAGCCCGACTCGCTGCGCGAGCTGCCAGAGGGGCAGGGCATCGCTGGGCTCGCCGCCGATCAGGACCCGCCCGCCGAGATCGCCGCGGTACAGGTGGGGGATCGCACCCGCCAGGAGGCGGGCGAGCGTGCTCTTGCCGCCGCCCGAGGGCGCCGTGACGAGGTGCAGCTCGCCGGCGCGCGCCGCGAGGTCGAACGGGCCGGTTGCCGACGAGCTCCCCGCGTAGCGGAACGACGCACCGCGCGCGTGCAGGGCGCAGGCCCCGGTCACCGCTCGCTCCCGGGGCCGTCCTCCGGCCGAGGGTCCCGGCGATCGAAGCTGCGCCAGCCGGTTTCGGTCGGCTCGACGAGCAGCACCGCGCGACCGCCGATCAGTCGCGGCCGGAGCCGATCGCCGACGTCGATGCACGCTCGAGCGGGTACCCAGTCGGCGTTGCGGCCGAGGCAGGACACGCCGATCCCGCGCTCGCGCAGCTCGGCGGCCGTGATCTGCCCACTGACGTCGCGCAGGCCTCCGGCGTAGTCGAGGAAGCGGCCGGCATCGCCGCCAGCGGTGAGCCCGACCGCGGCCAGGGCACCGATCACGCCACCGCCCGTACCGCCCAGCTCCTCGAGGCGTAGCCCGGACCGGGCCGCGAGATCGAGCGCCTCCGCCTTGCGCACGACGCTGCCAGCGCAGCGTGCGCCGAACTGCTCGACTTCCGGCCCCACGGCGGCGCGCTCCGCCAGGCAGACGCCGGGGTCGGAGCCGACCGCCGCGCGCTCTACGACGTAGGCGGTGGCAGCCGCGAGCAGGCGCGCTCCGCCGTCGCTGCAGGCCGCGCGCGCTCGCAGCATCAGGCAGGCGGGGCTGTTGTGGCTCGTGTAGGGGATGCGCGGATCGACCAGGAGCTGCTGGCGGACCACGCCGAGCAGCTCGGCGAGCCCCTCGCGCGCGAGGTGCGCGCCGAGCTCGCGTGCCAGCCGCCCGGTGCCCGGCTTGTGCCCGAGCACGTCGGTGTCGTCGATTCCCAGCAGCAGCTCCACTCAGCGCCTCACTGCAGCCGCGCGGCGATGCGGCCCATGCGCGACAGATCGTAGCCCGGCAGGGCCGCGGCGGCGCGGCGGAAGCCCGGGTCGTGGAGGACCTCGAGCAGCGGGCGCAGGCGCGGCGAGTCGAAGACGGCGCGGGGGATGGCCAGGTCGAAGCGCTCCTCGGCCAGCGGCAGGAAGTCGAGGCCGTGCTCCTCTGCCGCGGTACGCATGCCCGGGCCGGCGTCGGCCTCGCCCGCGGCGATGGCCGCCGCAACGGCGGCGTGGGTCGGCGCTTCGCGCTCGTAGCCCGCGATCGCTCGAGCATCGATGCCGGCGCGGCGCAGGTGCTGGTAGAGCAGGAGTCGCGTGCCGGCACCGCGCTGCCGGTTGATCAGCCGGACGCGGCGGCGAATGAGGTCGCGCACGCCGCGCACGCGCAGCGGGTTGCCGGGCGCCAGGAGCAGGCCCTGCTCGCGAACCGCCAGGGTGAGCAGGACGACCGGCTCTTCGGGGACCAGGTGCTTGACGAACGGGACGTTGTACTCGCCGGAGTCGGCGTCCCGCAGATGGACCCCCGCGAGATGAGCCCGCCCCTCGCGCAGCGCCTCGAGCCCGGCCAGGCTGCCGACGGCCGGGGCCGAGAAGTCGAAGCCAGGATCGGGATGCCCGGCGGCGAGTCGCTGCGCGAGGAGCTGCAAGAGGCGGTCGTCGCTGCCCAGCGCGACCAGCGGCGCCGCCGTCTCCTCGCGCGAGCGGCCCATCGTTCGGGACCGCGCGAAGTGCGCTCGGGCCGCGGGGAGGTGCCGCCGCCGGGGCATCGAGGCCGGCGCGGCGACCCAGCGAGCCAGCTCGCGCCGCCCCGCCGGGGTGATCGCTCGCAGCTTGCGCTGCGGTCCACCGGCACCCGCCGCGACGTGGCTCGTGATCCAGCCCTTGCGCTGCATCGCGCCCAGGGCGCGGTAGAGCTGCCCGAAGTCGAGCCTCCAGTCCGGCCCGAGCTCGTCGGCGAGCGCGGCGCGCAGCTCGTAGCCGTGCCGCTCGCCGCGCGCCAGGATGCCGAGCAGCGCGTGGGCTACCGCCACGGCACCACGCTCCGAAGATCGCCCGAGCTGGCCACTATGGGCAGTGCCTATAGTCGCAGTGCGGCGCGGCTGTCAACGCGAATCGACACGCGAATCGGCGCGCGCGGCGCGCTCGTCATCTACGACACGGCCGGGACGACCGAGGCCGTCGGCTCACCGCGGACGAGCGTGCGGCCCGCGTCGTCGGTCGGCGGCTGGCCGCGCCGCTTCACTCTTGGGCTCGCCCGAGCTGAGCCCGGGAGAGCAGCAGGAGCCGAACGATCCGGTCGCGGAGATCGGCGGCGAGTAGCTCGTCCAGGCTCCGCCCATCCACGGCAACCCCGGGTTGGCGTCGAAGCGGGCACGCGAGACGATCGCCGCCTACGGCGAGCAGCCCTCCGCGCGTGCCCCGGGCGAGCCGCAGGGGCAGAAGGTGACCGCGTAGCCGACGGGAGTCGTCTCGCCCGTGCCCTGGCAGTTGAAGGTGCTCGTCGGGTCGTCGTACTGGAAGCTGTAGGCGGTCGGGCAGGCGTTCTTGAGCGCGGCGAAGAGCGGCTCGGCGTCGTCCTGCCAGGTCGTGTTGTGGTTATGGCAATCGCCGGCGGGCGACCAGCTCGGGCAGCCGCAGCAGCTGGCGCCCACGCCGTTGGTGTAGCAGGAGCCGCCGTAGGGCGAGGTGCAGGAGAGCAGGCTCGCATTGCTCGGGCAGTCGAGCGGTGCCGGCAAGGTGGCGTCGATCGAGCAGGCATTGTTCGGATTGAAGCAGCCGGCGAAGGTGCCGCAGAGCTGCTCGCCGCTGACGTTCTGGTTGAGGCCGCAGACCGGCGCCGAGCCCGGGCAGTGGGCGCTCGAGGTGCAGGTGCAGAACTTGGGGTTGCCGGTGGTCCCGCAGGTGCCCTGCGGTCCGCAGTCCGAGTCCTGCTCGCAGGCGAGCGGCCAGACGGCCTGCTGCCCGCTCGGGCAGGAGGTGTCGCCGAGGTCCCAGCTGCAAAGGCACGAGCCCTCCGTGGTCCACGAGCAGGGGTCGGCCTGGCCGGGGCAGTCGGCTGCGCGCGCGCAACCCGGGACGCCGCACCAGGGCTGGGCGTTGACGAAGCCGTTCGGCTCCGGAGCCAGGTAGCGCATCGGTGCGATCTTCACGGGCACGTTGAAGCCGTCGACCTGGCTCACGTCGTAGGTGTCCTGTGAGCTCTCGAGGAGCGCGAGCTCGGCCAGCGTGACCGGGCTCTGGCCGTTCGTCCCCACCTCGCAGCGGCGCTTCCCGCCGCAGTCGCCGGTGTGGCAGGCGATGCCACCCTGCCCGCACTGGCCGGTGCACAGGCCCCCCTGGCAGGTGCCGCCGTCACGGCAGTCCGTGTCGGTCTTGCAAGCGCAGGTGCCGCTCACGCAGCCGTCGCAGTGCTGCGTCGTGCCGTTGCAGGTGCTTCCGCCGGGGCACTCCGAGTCGCTCGTGCAGGACCAGGTCGAGCACTCGGAGTTGTCGGTGCAGGTGAAGAGGCCCTGGCAGCCGGCATTCGTGCAGCACTGTGAATCCTCGCTGCAAGCCGTCCCTGGTGCATGGCATTGCCCGAAGGCGGGGCAGCCGGTGCGCGCCCAGATGCGGCCGTTCCACGAGATGCCCTGGCTCGGTCCGGCCGTGTTGGGGACGAAGACCACGCTGCCTTTACCGGGCTTGAGGCGCCATCCACCCTGCTTGAGCTGGGCGTACTCGCAGCGCGCCGGGCTCGCTGCCGTGTCGCAGACCTGCGTGGTCGGCGCGCACTCGGAGTCGCTCGAGCAGTTGCAGGTGTTCTTCGCCGTGTCGCATCCGGTCGACTCGGCCGGGCAATCGCTGTCGCTGGCGCAGTAGACGGCGTTGCCCTGCGCGGCCACCCAGAGCGTCTCTTCGCAGTTGTTGTATACCTTGATTCTGCGACAGACGCTGGTGTGCGGGTCGCACAGGGATGCGCCGGCCGAGTGGGCGAGGTGAGGAGCGACGGCGAGGGCGGCGCAGGCCAGCGAGAGCGCCAGGCTCGCAAACGTGGATCTTCTCATGTCAATCCTCCTCGGGTCCGGCGCCGCAGGTCTCGACCGGCGGGACCGGGGTGTCTCACCATGGGGACCATCGGTCGGGGGGCGGGCGACTTTAGCTGCGGCGAACGAGGCGCTGGCCGGCCGCCCCGTCGCGGCTGCGTCGTCACCCGGTGGTGCCGAGCAAGGGGAGGGGATTCCTGCTCACGCCCTCGGGGAACGGGCGGGCGAGGCGGCCGTGCCGGCGCATGGTAGAGGGAGGCGCCATGGACGCAAAGCTCTTCGCCACCGTCTTTGCCAGCGTGTTTCTCGCGGAGCTGGGCGACAAGACGCAGCTCGCCACGCTGCTGTTCGCCGCCGAGGCGAGCAACCCCAAGCTCACCGTGTTCGCCGCCGCGGCGCTCGCCCTGGCGGCGACCTCGGCCGTGGGCGTGCTGGCTGGCGCCGCCCTGGCACAGGCGGTGAGCCCGCGCCTGCTCTCGACCGTGGCCGGGCTGGGCTTCGTGGCGATCGGCGCGTGGACCCTGCTGCGCGCCTGGTCCGCGGGGTGAGCGCGACGCATCCCCGATCGCCGTGTCGTCCAACCCTCGACCTGCCGCTGCTGCCGCGCCACGGCAACATCCGGGGCTCGGGCTACGACCACGGAGAGGCGTCCATGGGACCGGTGTCCAGGTATCCCCCGAGCCGCGATCGTCGATCCTGGGGCCTCCCAGGCGGTCGTTTCCGCCCTGCGGCCCGTCACTTTCGACCCGAAGCCCGAGACGGAGAGAGAACCGATGCTCTTGGAACAGACCTTCGACAAGCTCACGACCCTGCAGCTCCACGGCATGGTGGAGGCGCTGCAGCGCTTCACCGAGAAGGGATCGGCGACCGACGTATCGCCGACCGACCTCGTCGGCATCCTCGCTGACGCCGAGTCCGCGCACCGCGACAACAGGAAGCTTCAGGTCCGGCTGAAGAACGCGAAGCTCCGCCAGCAAGCCTGCATCGAGGACGTCGACTACCGCCTCCCGCGCGGCCTGTCCAAGCCCCTCATGCTCGACCTCGCGAGCTCACGCTGGGCCGCTCAACACCAGAACGTCATCCTCACTGGCAAGCGGAAGTCAGCCAAGTAGGTCACATCCAGCGTCGCTCCGCTCCGACATGATCGGCATGCCGGAATCGCTGATCGGCTTCGACCGGAACCGGTGATCGACTCGGCCGGAATACGCACGCACTCTTCAGCAGGCTCCACCTCATCGCCAGGATCGCCGAAATCTGCTCACGCTCTCAGTCGATCCAGAGGCGGCCCATGTCGAGCTCGACGGCGGCGAACGGCTCGGCGCGCACCGGGTCCGAGCCGGTGTGCACGGCGGCGACCGCCCAGCGGGCGCGCTCGAGGGCCAGCACCTCGAGGGTGCGCGCGATCGGGTCCAAGAGCCAGAGGTGGGCCACACCCTCGCGGGCGTAGATGCGCAGCTTGCGGCCGCGGTCGATCTGCGCGGTGGACGGCGAGAGGGTCTCGCAGACCCAGTCGGGAGCGACCTCGATCCACGGGGCGTTCGGGATGCGCGCCATGCGTGCGCGCCGCCAGCCGGCGAGGTCGGGCACGACGACGTCCGTGCCGAAGTGCAGCTCCGGCTCGAAGAGGATCCACCAGCCGCCGGGCCGCTCGGGGTCGCCCGGCGGTCCGTCGAATGCCGTCGTGATCCGCGCGCCGGCGATCGACGACGCCCTCGCGTGCCGGTATGCCGGCCGCGGGCTCAGGAACAGCTCGCCGTCGAGGATCTCGGCGACCAGGTGCTCGGGGGCGGCGAGGACGTCGTCGTAGGTCGCCTTGCGCTTGGGCTCGGCCACGGGCGAGAGGATACCAGCCATGGCGCTGCGATAGGAAGCCGCGGCGCGCGGCGCCATGGCAGGCAAGACATCTCTTTTCGCGGTGCCCTGCGCCGGAACGCCTGTGCCCGCGAGCGACGACACCGAACTCGCCCTACGGCAGGAGCGCGTCAGCGCAGGATGTCTGCGGCCTCTCCGCCGTCGCGGGTATCGAACGTCCGCTCGATCCAGCGGTCGAGGGTCTCGCTGTCGGTGCAGGCCTCGATGCGGGAGCGCTGCGCGTCGTCGAACGAGATCCCGGCATGGCCGGCCAGGCGCAGCAGGAGCTCGCGGCGGGCCTGCAGCTGCCCCTTCTCGAGTCCGGCTTCGAGGCCCTTCTCGATCCCCGCTTGCAGCCCTTCCTCGCGGCCCTCGGCGAGCGCCTTGCGCCGCTCCTGCGCGATGTAGACCCAAGGCATGAC
>CAZGUU010000127.1:0-13397 GCA_964529315.1 uncultured Enterobacteriaceae bacterium | reverse complement strand
GTCGAGGGGGGCAACGCGGCCGCGGGGGCGAGCGCGCGGGGTGCGGGCGTCGAGCGCGCGCGCGTCGCGCCGGGTGACGACCTCGCGGAGCTGGATCGCAGGTGGGAGGAGCCGCCGGTGACCTTCGGCCCCGGCGACCTCGGGCTCGACTGCGCCGGGCCGCGGGCGGCGAGCCGCGGGGGGGGACGGTGATCCCCTACACGGCCGAAGAGCTCCTGCACCGCTTCTTCTTCCTCATCTACCCCTACGTCTGCGTGACCGTGCTCGTCGTGGGCAGCTGGATCCGCTTCGACCGCGAGCAGTACACCTGGCGCAGCGGGTCGAGCGAGATGCTGCGCAAGCGCCAGCTCGTGATCGGCAGCAACCTCTTCCACGTCTCGGCGCTCGCGCTGATCGCCGGGCATTTGGCCGGCATGCTGACGCCGATGTGGGTCTTCCAGCAGATCGGGCTCTCGGTGCAGGTGCACGCGTTGCTCGAGCTCGCCCTGGGGGGATTGTCCGGCGTGGCCTGCTTCGTCGGCACGACGATCCTGCTCCACCGCCGCCTCTTCGACCGGCGCGTCCTGCGCGCGAGCAGCTGGTCGGACGTCTACATCCTGGCGATCCTGTGGGTCCAGCTCGCGCTCGGGCTGGCCACGCTGCCCTTCTCCTGGGACGACCACCTCTCGGGCTTGACGCTGCTCCACGCGGCCTTCTGGGCGCAGCGCCTGGTGACGTTCCAGGGCAACGCGTGGGAGCTCATCCTGCCGATCCCCCTCGTCTACAAGGTGCACATCGTGCTGGGCCTGACGATCCTCCTGCTCACGCCCTTCACCCGGCTCGTCCACGTCTTCAGCGCGCCGATCTGGTACCTCGGGCGCGGCTCCTACCAGATCGTCCGCGTGCGCCAGCGCAAGACCGCGCGCAAGAGGTCGGCGTGGCGCTCCGCCTGATCTGCGCCGCAGCATTCCTGGCGCTCGCCGCGTGCAGCAGCGGTCCGCCCAGCGGCGAGGGGATCTACCAGGTGCGCTGCGCGTTCTGCCACGGGGACACCGGCGCCGGGGACGGGCCCGCCGGCCGGCGGATGTCGCCGCGCCCGGCCGACTTCACGGCGCCTGCCTTCTGGGCGAAGTCCACGCCGGAGCAGATCCGAGCCGCGATCCTCGAGGGCGTCCCCGGGACGGCCATGCCGGGCTACGCGGGAACGCTCAATGCGGAGCAGCTCGCCGCGCTGGTGAGCTACCTCGAGGGCTTCCGCGAGCAGCAGGGGGGGCAGCGCCCCTGAGGGTGCGCCGCCGGCGACCATGATCGACCCGCAGCGCCCGCCGGCAGCCTCTGGCCTGGAGACGCTGCACCCGTCGTACTTCGCGCTGGTCATGGCGACCGGCATCGTGTCGATCGCCTGCCAGCTGCTCGGCCTGGCGCCGATCGCGCGGGCCCTGCTCGCGCTGAACGCGTTCTTCTTCGTCGTGCTCGTCGCGCTCTACGCCGCGCGCCTGGTCCGCTACCCCGCGGCGGTGCTGCGCGACCTCGCCGACCACGGCCGCGGCGTGGGCTTCTTCACCGTCGTCGCCGGAACCTGCGTCCTGGGCGTCCAGCTCCTGCTCGTGACGCAGCTGCCCGGCGCGGCCCGCGTCCTCTGGCTCGCCGCGACGGCCCTGTACTTCGTGCTGATCTACGCGGTGTTCGGCGCCCTGACCGTCAAGCGGCCGAAGCCCGCCTTCGAGCACGCGATCAACGGCGCCTGGCTGGTGGCGGTCGTCGCCACGCAGGGCGTGTCCGTGCTGGGCGGCAACCTGTGGAGCCAGCTCCCCGGCCTCGAGCGCGAGGTGCTCTTTTTCACCCTGGTGATGTGGCTCGGCGGCGGGATGATCTACGTCTGGCTGATCGCGCTGATCTTCTACCGCTACCTGTTCTTCGAGCTCTCGCCCGAGGACCTCGGGCCGCCCTACTGGATCGACATGGGAGCCATGGCGATCTCCACGCTGGCCGGCGACGTGCTGATCGCCAACGCGGCGCACGATGCGCTGCTCGCCGACCTGCTGCCGTTCCTGCGCGGCACGACGCTGCTCTTCTGGGCGACCGCCTCCTGGTGGATTCCCATGCTGGTCGTGCTCGGCTACTGGCGCCACGTCGTGCGCCGCTTCCCGCTGCGCTACGAGCCCGGCTACTGGGGCATGGTCTTCCCGCTCGGGATGTACACCGTGGCCACCTACAAGCTCGCGCTGGCCATCGATGCGCCGTTCCTGCTCGTCGTGCCGCACGTGTTCCTCTGGTGCGCGCTGGCCGTGTGGGCGATCGTCTTCGCCGGACTGGTGCGCACGGTGGCGCGCACGGTGGGCGGGGCCGCGAGCTGAAGCGCGGGCGATCCGACGCCGGCGCGCGCCGACGGGCCTCTATGGCGATCGGGTGAGCGTCGAGCGGTCATAGGCCTCGTCGACCGCCAGCTCGGCATCGAGGGAGCTCAGGGCGACGATCTCGCCGCGGCCCCCGTGATGCTCGTGCCACGTCCCGTCCGCATGCGGCGCGCGCATTCCGCGCCAGGCTCCACCCGATCGTTCGGATCACCGAAATCTGCCCGCGCCCTCGGGCGAGCCGGCACGCGCCCCACGTGCCCAGGACGTCGCCGTCGTCGTTCCGGTTCTGGCTGAGGTCAGAGGTCGTGTTGACCAGGCGAGGCTGCTTGCCAGCAGCGATGTCCGCAACGTGTCTGGTGACGGTCGAGTCGCGGCCGGTGCTGATCACGGCAGGTGCCGAGGGGCACCCGTTCCCCGCCGACCACATCCCGAGCCGCCTCGACCTCTTCCGCATCGAGCTCGGCTTCGCGGCGCCGAAGGCCTTCGCGATGGCGGGCATCGAGCCGAAGGATCTCGACTTCGTCGAGATCTACGACTGCTTCACCTACGTCGTCCTGCTGCAGCGCGGATGCGTCGCGCTCGCAAGGGCCGGCTCCGCGAGGTAGCTTGCCCGAGTGAGTCCGACGGTGCTGCGCCGCGGTGGCTTCCGGTTCTACTTCTTCTCGCGAGAAGAACCTCGGATGCACGTGCACGTCCATCATGCCGCTGGCGAGGCGAAGCTCTGGTTGGAGCCACGACTCGAGTTGGCTGAGAATCATGGCCTGAGCCGCCAGCGCCTTGCCAGGGCGCGGCGGCTCGTCGAGGAAAACGAGGATGAGATCCGGCGTGCGTGGAAAGGCCACTTTGGCGGCTGAGGTCACCAACGTCTCTGGGCATGGCTTCTGGCTGCTTCTGGACGACCGCGAGCGCTTCCTTTCGTTCGTGGAGTTTCCGTGGTTTCGGGACGCCTCGATCGCGGCTCTATGCAAGGTCGAACGTCCGCGTCCAGGACATCTCTACTGGCCGGATCTGGACATCGACCTCGCCACCGAGTCCATCGATCACCCGGAGAAGTTCCCTCTCGTCAGCCGGGTGCCGGTCGAGCAGAGGCCACGACCGAGCACTTCGCGTCTTGGAAAGGCCGAGCCGCAGGTGCCGGGGCGGTCGAAGCTGGAGCGCTCGACGGCGAGCGCCGTTCCGAGGCGCGGTCGAGCCGAGCTCCGTGGCGGTCGGGCACGAGCGTGACCAGCGCGCCCTCTCTACCACTGCGGCTCCCGGGCGTCCTCTCCGTCGGAGAAATCGCCAAGGGCATCGCTCTGCTCGCCGTCGGGAGGCGCAGGCGCGGGCCGAAGGCGTGGCTCGTGGAGCTCGCGCGACGCTGCGGCCCGACCTCGGCCGCACAGGATGCCGTCGCCCGAGTCTACTCCGGCAGGCCGAGCTTGCGCGCGAGCTGGCGCAGCTCCTCCTTGCGGCCGGGCAGCGGCGCTGGCGCCTGGAACATGCCTGCCTGGCGGAGCTCCTCGACGACCGCCTCGCTGCGCGGGAACGGCTTGCCGACGCGACCCTCGAAGTAGAGGTTCTCGAAGCGGGGGCGCGGCCGTTGGCCGCCGGCCTCCGGCGCCTCGAGCGGGTAGCCGACCGCCATCACGTAGTGCGGGATCCACTCGTCGGGGACGCCGAGGATCTCCTTGGCCGCCTCGGTGTTGAAGGCGAGCCAGCAGGCGCCGAGCCCCTGCTCGAAGGCCATGAGCAGGCCCTGCGTGGCGGCGCCGCCGCTGTCGAAGGTCAGTGCCACCGGATAGGCAGGACTCTGGCTCAACGGCTCGAGGACCACGGGCCAGACGAACTCCTCGACGAAGCGGTGCGTCCAGCCGTGGCTCGGTGCGAGCGCCCCGACTTCGATCAGCTGCTTGGGGCTGGCGCCGCGGTCGCGGGCGATCACCGACGGGTCGCTGTAGCAGTAGATGTGCACCGGGGCGAGCTCGAGGACCACCCCCGCCACCGGCAGCTTGAGCGTCTCGAAGACCTCGGGCGCCAGCTCGTCGCGGTAGACGACCACGGCGCGCAGCCAGTGCGCGTTCATCGCGCACGAGGCGATGCGCATCGCCTCGAGGATCCTCTGGATCTTCTCGCGCTCGACCATCCGGTCCGGGTCGAAGAAACGAATCGAGCGACGCTTGCCGAGCAGCTCCTTGTATTCCACGAGGCCTCTCCTCTCGTCGTGCCGCTCACGCCGTCGGCGGCGCCACGGCCTCGATCGCCGCGGTGAAGGGGCGCTGGACCCACCCCTGGGCGAGCGGCGCCATGTAGAACATCTCCGCGTTTCGTTGCACGAAGCGCCAGTGCCCGTCGACCCGCCGATAGCGGTCGACGTAGCGCCCCGCACCGACGACCGCCTCGCCGCTGCTCGCGTCACGGGCGGTGACCTCGAAGTAGCAGTCGCCCGAGGCGAGGTCGCCGTCGAGCGCGATGCGGTGGTTGTGCGTGGTGTGGCACATGTCTTCGAGCAGGGCCGGCACGATGCGGGTGAAGAAGGCGCACACCTCCGCGCGCCCTCGGGAGGCGACCGCCAGCGTGCTGCCCCCGCGCACGGCGCGGAAGTCGCACGTCGCGTCGTCGGTGAACCACTCGTCGACCAGCTCCTTGGGCCGTCCGTCGTCGACCAGGAAGCAATACGTGGCGCGCAGCTCCTCGATCTGCTGGCGGTCCTCGATGGCACGCAGCCTGGCGACGACCTGGTCTTCCATGGAGCACCTCCTGCGGGACGCACGCGTGGAGCCGCCGGGCCCGTCGCCCGTCGGCGCGCACCGTCGGCTCCCCCTCGATGTCGTCTGGTACTCCGGCGGCTGGGGACGACTCAAGGGCGGCGGGACGCGCCATGCCCGAGCCGCACCCGTGACTCGGCCGACGAGCCGCTCGGGCGATCTCGAGCCGACGGGAGCTCGGCGGCCCGAGTCGCTCCGAGCGACCGACGGACTCCGTCACAGAAGCCCTCAGCCGGCGGGCTTCCAGGCGGCCGCAGCGCGCGTGCCCAGCTCGCCCCGCGGAGCACCGTCGAGCCGTCACCTGCGCAGCGGACCGCAAGGAGGGCGCGCGGGGGCTCGCCTCGGGAACCCGCGAGGCGTTCGTCGCGGCGGCGCACGGCGTCAAGCAACGGGCCGGCGCGCCGGCCGCAGCCCCGGCCGTGGGATCGCCGGGGGGTGGGCGCTGCAGGCGGGGGAGGCTGACGGCGGGCGTTCACTCGCGTGGCGGGCGGCGTCGCTCGTGGAACCAGGGGCGGTAGTCCTCCATCCGCGCCGCCTGCTCGCGCGGTGCGCGGCGCGGGCAGGTGGCGGCCTCGGCGCTGCCCGGAGGCGCCCCCCAGCGGACCTCGACGCAGTCGTTGGGGTCGTAGGCGACCTCCAGCGCCGCCGCGCGATCGAGCACGTCGGCGAGCGACAGCGTCCACTCGGAGCCGTCGCTGCGGCGGTAGGCGAAGCGGCGCGCCGCCGTGGCCTCGCCTAGCAGGCCCTCGAGGTCGCGCCGTACCTGCGCGGGCGAGCGGCCCTCGGCGATGGCGTAGCGCTCTGGCCTGCGGGCGACCCGCTCCGGGAAGCCGCGCAGCACGTCGATCGCGATCAGCAGGCGCAGGTCGCGCGACGGTGTCGCGTAGTCCTCCCACGCGCCGGTGGTCTCGAAGATCGAGGCGCCCGAGGGCATCGGGATCACCGTGCCCGGGTGCGCGGCGAGGTATTCCTCGCCATTGGCGACCGAGCGCACTCGCGCCCGGACCTGCTCGTCGAGCGCGTCGATGGTTTCGCGCAGCGCGCGCTCGGGCTCGAGCGGGGCGGGGGATTGCAGGGCGTCGACGCGCTCGTAGAAGCCCTCGATGCCGGCCACGTACTGCTCGGCCGAGAAGTCGCCGTACTCCGGATGCTGCTCGATCTCGCGGTTGGTCAGTGGCCGCAGGCCGCCCCCGTCGCTAGCCACGGGCCGGAACCGCTTGAAGCCGGCGCTGCCCAGCGCCGGGTCGAGCGCAAACAGGAAGTTGCCACGCCAGTAGCGCTTGCGTGCCACGGTGCCGTCGGGCTGCGCGTCCACGGCGAGCAGCATCCCGCCGGAGTCGGCGGTCTGCGGGATGCGCTGCACGACGACCAGCGTGTGACCGTAGGGGTCGGCGTAGACGGTCCCGGGACGGATCGTCGCGGTCGACAGGCGCGTCGGGTAGAGGTCGGTGCGATCGTCGGCGGCCAGGGTGCGAGCGCTTCCGGAGTGGATCGTCCAGCCGACGTCGCGATTCAGGAAGCGATGGAACGCCGCGACGGATGGGCCGTGGCCGCTCGCGGGCACCTCGAGGTTCGAGTGCCAGGCGACGCAGCGGGGCGCACCTGAGCGGCCGCCGCGCGAGCACTCCGAGTAGCCGAACGGCAGGCCGAGCTTCCAGGCGAAGTAGGCGCGCAGGAAGAACGGCAGGTCGGCACAGTCGGGCTCGAGGCGAAGGCCGCGCCCGCTGTCCTCGGCGAGCCCCAGGTGGTCGAAGAGCAGGTTGCGTTGCGGGTCGCCGAGCACGTCGCGCAGTCCGTGCCAGCTGGGCTGCGCTTCGATCGGGTCGTCGAACAGCCGCTCGACCCAGGCCGAGTAGAGGTCCTCCGTGGTGCGGCCCCAGGGCCGCTCGACGGCCCAGACCGCGTCCGGCGCTGCGGCGGTGTGCGCGTTTGCTCGTGTGGCGGAGGCATCGATCTCGAGGCAGGCGACGATCTCGCGGCCGCGCCGCAGGGTGGCGCGGTAGGCGCCGCCGACGGGTGCCCGGACCTCGGCGACCCACCAGTAGGGCGTCGCACCGTGACGGTCGCTGCTGGCTACGACCTGCGATCCATCGGGCGCCTGGACGGTCAGTGCCGCATCGAGCGGCGCGGGGGCGACGGCGAGGAAGCGGATAGGCTCGCCCGCCCGTGCGGTGCGAGGGCTGGCCAGGATCGAGGCGCTGCTCGCAGCGGTGGTCGGGCAGCTCGACGGCCCGGGGCTGGAGGCTTCGACCCGAGGCGGCGGCACGGCGATCCCTCGGCCTTGCGCCACGGCCGAGATCGGCAGGGCCGCGAGCCATGCAGCGAGGAGAAGGCAGCGGCGCAGCGCCGGGCTGGCATCGGTCACCCGGCTTCTATGGCTCGGTCGCGACGCGGAGGGAAGCGCGGTACACGCCGCGCCGTCCAGCACCCTGGGATGCCCCCGGCGCCCATGGATCGGTGCTGCGGGCGTTTGACGTCGCAGCCGAGCGCGTGGTTCAGGCTCTCGGCGGCTCTAGGACGCAAGCAGGAGCGCCTCGCGCCGGTCGGCTCCGATGCGCTCTTTCGCAGTGCCGGGGAAGCGAGCTACAGTGAGCGGTCCGGGGCGAGCGGATGGGGCGCGCCCCGGGCTCCTGCCGAAAATCCGAATCGAACCAAGAGCGAGATGAGATGATGCGACGTCACCCGGTCCTCGCTGGAGCCCTCGCCATCGCCCTGGCCGCCGCTTGCGCCGCCTGCGGCGGGGGGGGCCGAGACTCCGACGATCCGCTGGCCACACCGACCCCGCCGGCCCCGACGCCCACGCCCATGCCGACTCCCACCGAGGCGCTGGTGCACGGCCAGCTGGTATCAGCCTTCTTCCAGGACTCCTGCTCGGGCTGCCACGGAGCGGACCGCCGCGGCGCCACGGGCCCGGCGCTCTTGCCGGCGCGTCTGACCCAGCCCGACGACTACTACTTCGGGGTCATCGAGCGCGGCAAGACGAACAGCATCATGCCCGGCTGGGGCACGCTCCTCTCCAAGGCGGAGATCGACGCGCTGATCGCCTTCATCCGTACCGAGCCGAGCGGCGGCCCGGCCACCTGGACCCGCGCCGACATCGAGGCGAGCCTCGTGGTTCTGCGCGACGAGGCGACCCTGCCCGACCGCCCGACCCACGGCGGCAACCTCGACAACCTCTTCCTGGTCACCGAGCGCGAGAGCCAGCGGATCGCGGTGATCGACGGCGACAGCCACACGCTCTTGGACACGATCCCCGCCTCGTACCGCGCCCACGGCTACACCTTCTCTCCGGCCGACGAGCGCTGGGCGTACAACATGGGCCGCGACGGCTGGGTCTTCAAGATCGACCTCTACACGCTCCAGGCGGTGCGCAAGGTGCGCATCGGCATCGACTCGCGCGCCATCGCCATCTCGGACGACGGCAAGGTGCTGATCGCGGGCAACTACATCCCGGCGACCGCCGTCCTGCTCGACGCCGAGACCCTGGCGCCGCTCCAGGTCGTCGACACGACGGCCGCCGACCCCGAAGGCGAGACGGTCGCATCGCGCGTGGCGACGATCGTCGACACCTCGCCCGAGAAGGTCGGCCCCTACTTTCTGGTCGCCCTGAAGGAAGCCGGGCAGGTGTGGCGCATCGACTGGTCGGACCCGAGCTTCCCGATCGTCAAGCTGCCCGACGTCGGCCACATCCTGCACGACGGCTTCCTCTCGCCGGACAACTCACGCTTCTACCTCGCCTCGCAGCGCGACAGCTTCATGGCCGCGATCGACGTGGCGAGCATGGCCCTGGTGGCGAGGATCCCGACCGGCGAAACGCCGCACCCCGGCTCTGGAGCGGCCTGGGAAGCCGGCGGCGCGGCCTACGGCGCGACGGTGCACGCGGGGGAGGGGCAGATCACCATCTGGAGCCTCGCCAGCAACGAGATCGTCGGCACGATCCCGACCGTCGGTCCGGGCCTATTCCTGCGCGAGCAGGAGAACAGCCCCTACGTCTGGGCCGACGCGGTCTTCGCCGAGACGCCTCACTCCATCACCGTGTTCGAGAAGCAGCCACCGTTCGCCGTGGCTGGTGTGATCGACGAGGGCTTGCGCACGCTGCACCCCGAGTTCACCGCCGACGGCCGCTTCGTCTACATCGCCGATTGGGACGGCAACGTGGTGCGGGTCTACGATGCCCGGACTCTGGAGCGGGTCGTGGAGATCGGCGGCATCGATGCTCCGACGGGGATCTTCAACAGCCACCGCCGCGAGGAGACGCTCGGCCACTGATGGGCTCGCAGCGGGAGCAGGAATCCACTCTCGTGGCTCGAGGCCGCCGGGCAACGACGCATTCGCCGGCGCGGCGGGCCACAGGCACCCCGGACCGAGCCGGGCGCGTCGGGAGATCTGGCGAGGGGGGCTCCGGCTCGAGATCCAGGCGGCGCCCGACTCGCCCCTTGTGCTAGGCCAGTATCGATGATGCTCTCGCGCCGACAGATCCTAGCTCGGGCCGGGGCGGCCGGCCTGACGCTTTCCATGGCCCGCCTGGGCTTCCTGGCAGGGGCGGCCTTCGCCGCGCCGGGCGCGAGCGGGCAGCCGGGCGCGGCAGGCGCGGCGCAGATGGCGCCGCCGGAGTACGCCGGCTGGGAGGACGTCTACCGCGAGCAGTGGGTGTGGGACCGGGTCACCAAGGGCACACACCACGTCAACTGCTGGTACCAGCGCGGCTGCAACTGGAACGTCTACGTCAAGGACGGCCTGGTGTGGCGCGAGGAGCAGGTGGCGACCTACCCGCAGACCAATCCCGAGGTGCCCGATTTCAACCCGCGCGGCTGCCAGAAGGGTGCCTGCGCCAGCCAGCGCATGTACGACCCGAGCCGCGTGACCCATCCGCTCAAGCGGGCCGGCGAGCGGGGTGCCGGGAAGTGGCAGCGGGTGAGCTGGGAGGAGGCGCTGGGCGAGATCGCCGACCGGGTGATCGACGTGCTGCGCCGCGAGGGTCCCGGGGCGGTTTACTGGGACATGGGCGGCGGCCTGACCAACGGCGGCCACGGCGTCGGCCTGTTCCGCACCACCCACCTGCTCGACACGATCGTCCTCGACGTGAACGCCGAGACAGGCGACCACCACCCCGGCGCCGCGGTGACCTGCGGCAAGATCGGCTTTGCCGGCTCCGCCGACGACTGGTTCTACTCCGACCTGATCCTGGTCTGGGGCGGCAACCCGCTCTACACGCAGATCCCCAACGCCCACTTCATGACCGAGGCGCGTTACCGCGGAGCGCAGGTCGTGTGCATCGCACCGGACCTGAACGCCTCGGCGGTACACGCCGACCTGTGGGTGCCGGTGAACGTCGGCAGCGACGCCGCCCTGGGCCTCTCGATGGCGCAGGTGATCGTCTCCGAGGGCCTGCACGACGCGGCCTTCGTTCGCGAGCAGACCGACCTGCCGCTGCTGGTGCGCAAGGACACGCGGCGCTTCCTGCGCCACGCCGACATGGAGGAGGGCGGCGCGAGCGACGGCTTCTATGTCTACGACCTGGCGGCCAAGGGTGTCGCGGCCGCGCCGAAGACGACGCTCGCGCTCGACGGGATCGACCCGGCGCTGGAGGGCGAGTACGTGGTGCGCACTCGTCAGGGCGAGGTGACGGTCACGACGGTGTTCGCCCTGCTCCGGGCCCGCCTCGAGGAGTACCGACCCGAGGCGGCGGCGGCGATCACCGGCGTGGCGCCCGACGTGATTCGCAGCCTCGCCCGTCGATTTGCCCGCTCCCCGGCCGCCATGATCATGACCCAGTCGAACTTCGCCAAGTTCTACCACGGCATGGAGATGGAGCGGGCGCAGATCCTGGTCGCCGCGCTGTGCGGGCAGTTCGGCAAGAAGGGCAGCGGCATGAACGCCTTCCCGTGGCTCGCCATCGACGCGCCGGACGCGGCGGGCGCCGCCCCGGCGATGCCGCTCAAGCTCGGCCTGGCCGCCCTGGGGCTCAAGACGGCGCCGCGCTTCCTCGCCGCAAAGTGGGAGGGGCTGACCACCGAGATGTTCCTCTACGAGGAGATGCGCCGGGAGTACGCCAAGGGTGGCTTCGTGCCGGCGAGCCTGTTCTTCCACCGCTTCGGCGGGCTGGCGCCGCTCACCGGCAGCTCGCGCCGCTGGGATCCGACCCTGCCGCGGGATCTCGAATCCTACTTGACGGAGTCCGTGGACAAGGGCTGGCAGATCGCGCCGACCACGGCGCCGAAGATCCTCTTCGAGGTCGGAGGGAACATGCTGCGACGGGTGCGCGGCTACGACCGGCTGATCGACGGCCTGCTGCCCAGGCTCTCGCTGTTCGTCACCGTGGACTTCCGCATGAGCAACACAGCGCTCTACAGCGACTTCGTCCTGCCCGCGGCCTCCTGGTACGAGCGCGACGACATCACCTGGTCGACGACGCTGGCCCCGTTCGTCCACCCCACGGTCAAGGCGACCGAGCCGCTGGGAGAGGCGAAGTCGGATTGGCAGATCCATTGCCTGCTGCTCAAGGCGATCCAGGAGCGCGCCGTCGCCCGGGACGAGCGGACGTTCACCGACCGGGCCGGCGGCGAGCGCCGCCTCGATCAGGTCTACGACGACTTCACCTACGGCGGTCGCTACACCGAGCAGAACCCCGACGCCTTTCTCGGCGCACTCCTCGAGGTGAACGGCAACCTCGAAGGGACGACCTGGGAAACCCTCAAGCGCGACGGCTTCGCCCGCTTCACCTCGCTCGGCATGAGCCCGACGACGATCGGCAACGCGACCGACATCGAGCCCGGCGAGACGATCACCGCCTGCACTTGGCACACGGCGCAGAAGATGCCCTGGCCGACGACGACCCGGCGCATCCAATTCTACATCGACCAGGAGCTCTTCCTCGAGCTGGGCGAGGAGCTGCCGGTGCACAAGGACGATCCGCCGATCGGCGGCGACCAGCCGCTGCAGATGACCGGCGGCCACACGCGCTGGTCGATCCATGCCGCGTGGCGCGACGAGGCGACCTTGCTGCGCCTGCAGCGCGGCGGACCCGTGATGTACATGAGCGAACCCGACGCGGCGGCGCGGCGCATCGCCGACGGCGAGCGCGTGCGCGTGCTCAACGACGTGGGCAGCT
This sequence comes from uncultured Enterobacteriaceae bacterium, assembly GCA_964529315.1. Lineage (GTDB taxonomy): Bacteria > Desulfobacterota > Binatia > UBA12015 > UBA12015 > CAZGUU01. The sequence goes on along the minus strand of CAZGUU010000127.1, from coordinate 1,206 downwards.
TCGAGATCCAGGCCAAGGTGTCGCCTGCGGTGCGCCCTGGGCAGGTGATCGTCTACCACGCCTGGGAGCCGTTCCAGTTCGCCGGCCGACGCTCGCACCAGTCGGCCACGCCCACGCCGCTCAACCCCATCTCGCTGGCGGGCGGGGAGGGCCACCTGCGGCCGACGATGATCGTCGGCGAGCCCGGGCTGAACGATCGCGGCACGCGGGTCGAGGTCGAGAAGCTCTAGCGCGGACGAGACGGGGGAGCCAGGTGTCGGCGCGACGGCGGCTCCTCCCACGAAGCACGCGATTGAGCGCACGGCGCGTCGGCCCCGGGGCGAGGGTCGTCGGGTGCCACTCACCCCGTGAGGTGCCGTCTCGTCACGGCCCTCGGGTGGGCGTGTCTCGGGCGTTGCGCCGCGAACGGTAGCCCTGCTATGGGCTGGCGGCGAGAGTCGTGATGCAGAGCCCCCCGACGATCGCCCCGCACTACGGGCAGGCCAGGCCGTGAGGCTTCTCGGCCACGCCCGGGCGGCGCTCCTCCTCGCTCTGGTGGCGCTCGTGGCGCAGCTCGCGCTGCCCCACCTGCACACGGTGCGCTGGGCGACGGCGGGTGCCGCGCGATCCGGGGCGCGCAGCGGCGCTTGCATCGAGGCGCGGCAGACGCCGACCGGCGAGGCGGCGCATCACGATGCAGCGAGCTGCCCGGTCTGCCAGGCGCTGGGACAGCGCGCCGTGGCTGCAGCGAAGCCAGCGCTCGAGGTGCCGCGCGATGCCGTCGCCGCGGCGTCGCCGCGAGCCGTCCCGGATCCCTTCTGCGAGGCGTACGCCAACGCCTCGTCCCGCGCCCCGCCCGTCCTCTCCTGAGCTGCGGCCTTCCGGCCCGGCTTCGCGCCCGCGCCGCATCGTGCGGCGCGGTTGGGCTCGCCCATCTGGGGGGCCGTGCGGGGCCGCGCCCGTGGACGACTCGTCGCGGGAGCACGCCGCCGTGCGCCCGCTGCCTGGAGGGGAAGCACGTCATGTCGAGCATTCGTATCCGGTGGATTCGCCGGGCCCTGCTCGCGTCGCTCGTCGTCATTGTCGCCGTCGGCCGTGCGGCGCACGCGGGCGAGACCGAGCGGGCCGAGATCGAGGCGCTGCGCCGGCAGATCCAGGATCTGCAGCGCAGCGACGCGGAGAAGCAACGCCAAATCGACGAGATGATGCGCCTGCTGCGCCAGCTCC
>CAZGUU010000126.1:0-13489 GCA_964529315.1 uncultured Enterobacteriaceae bacterium | reverse complement strand
GAGCAGTCTGGCAGCTCGTCGGGCTCATAACCCGAAGGTCGTAGGTTCAAATCCTACCCCCGCAACCTTTTTCGCCTCCTCCCCCTCGCTCGGTCCGCACGGCGTGGCCCCGTGGAGAGAAGGCACCTCGCCCGACGCGAATCGCCTCGGGCGGCGAGAAGCCGGAGCCTCACTCTGGCGACTCGGCCGCCACCGGAGGCCGGGTGCGCGGGGGACCGCACGGATGAGCGGCGCGTCCGGCCAGTGCGCAGTGAGCCCGGTGCTGGCATGAGCGCGGAGATTCCGCCGCCGGTGAAGGATGCGCCGCGCTACACGCCCTACCCTCTGCCGGCCTACCGCTTCGTCGCCGGCCTCCACCCGCACCCGACACGCGACCCGCGGGGGCACTCGTACGGAAGGCGGGCCGCCGCGGCCGCCCCCACCGCCTGGCAGCCCGACCAATGGCCTGCGCTGGGCCCGTGGCTCTACGGCGTCGACCTGTTCAACGCGCACTTCTTCTGGGAGGCCCACGAAGCTTGGGAGGAGCTCTGGGCGTCGACGAAGCGCGAAGCTTTGGCGGGTCGGCTGCTGCAGGGCCTGATCCAGATCGCAGCGGCGCTGGTCAAGGCTCACGCAGGATCCGTCTTGGGCGCTCTGTCGCTCTCCCGGCAGGGCCTCGAGCAGATCCGTGGCGTCGCCGCAGCGCGAGCCGAGCTGATGGGTCTGGACCTCCGCGCGGTCGTGGCGAGTGGCGAGGCCTACTTCGCGCCGCTCGACCATGGCCGGCTGCCGGAGATCGCCGATGCCCCGCAGCTCGAGCTAGGCGGTGCCGGGTAGCGGGCACCCGTCGGCCGCTGGGCCACGATCTCCGACCTCGATGAGCAACGCTCCCGCTTCCCGGATTGCCATCTCGCGCCAGGCAGGCAGCTGGGCGGAGACGCCGAGGTCTTCGAGCAGCGCGGCCTCGGGGTCGACGCCGTTGGCCAGCAAGTCCGCGAGATGGACGGCCACGGCGAGGTCGAGCGAGCTGCGGGAGAGTCGTTCGGGGCGGTGGTGGTGCGCCACCGCCTCGACGATCGAGAACGGCAGACCCCACACCCCGAGCACGTAAGCGCCCACCTCGGCGTGTGTGGTGCCGAAGATCTCCTGCTCGACGACGTGCGCCGGGCGCCCGGTCTTGCTCACCTCGGAGCGGACCCGTTGGCACTGGTCCGGCCGTGCCAGGGCGAGGACGATGTAGCCGACGTCGTGGACGATCCCGGCTGCAAAGGCTGCCTGCGAGAGCTTGGGATCGGTGAGCAGCCGTCCCGCGATGCGCGCCGTGGCAATCGAGTGCTGCTGGAGCCGGTCGAGGCAGAGCTCGACGGTGCAATCGCCGCAGTCCATCGCCGCGAAGACGTGCGCTGCGAGGGCCAGCATCTTGAGCAGCTCGACGCCGAGAGAGGTGACCGCCTGACGCGCCGAGACCACGGGATGCCCGGACCCGAAATAGCCGGAGTTGGCCAGCTGAAGCACCTTGACGCACATCGCCGGGTCGTTCTCGACGATCCGAGCGATCTCCGCGACCCCCACGTTCGGATCCTCGACCGCGCGGCTCAGCTCTCCATAGGTTCGCGGCGCCGACGGCAGCCTGTCGAGCTGGCCGACGAGGCTCTGGATGGGCTGGTCGTTGAGCAGCGCCTGCAGCTCGCAGGTGCGCTCGATCACCTCGCGCAACGCATCGCCGTTGCACGGCTTGCTCAGGAACTGGTGCGCGACGGGAAGCACCCGCATCGCCGCCTCGGCTTCTGCGTGGCCCGAGAGAACGATGCGCGCCACCGCCGGGTACTCGTCCTTCACTCGGCGCAACAGGGCTGCGCCGTCCATCCCCGGCATGCGCATGTCGGTGACGACCACGTCGAACGGTGCCTTGTGCAGCTCGTCGAGCGCCTCCTGACCGCCGCTCGCGAACACCATGTCCCACTGCTTGCGCTGCCGGCGCAGCAGGTTGCGCAGGCCGTCGAGCACGTTGGGCTCGTCGTCGACGAAGAGGATGCGCTTCGTGCTCACGCCGTGGGCTCACAGGCTGGCTCGATCTCGTCAGCGAAGAGAACTAGCTTCTCGCCGCTGTCGAACTCGACCGTGAAGATCCTGCGGCCGATGTTTTCGCGCTGCGCGCGAATCGTCCCCTGCGTTGCCCGGCGGACCAGGCCGCGCGGGTGCACGATCGGGCGAGTCGAGCGGCAGCGCGCTCCGGGGCCCAGCGTCAGGTTCATGACATCGGGCCCTCCGAGTTCAACCCTGGAGTGGCCGTACCGCCGCGCGCTCCGGCCGAGTTCGGACTCGGAGCCGTCGTCTCGCGCCCGAGGGCGTGCGCCGAGCTGGCTGCCACCTCTGCGGGCGCGCCCGCGTGCTCGGCTGGCGCCTTCGGCAGATCGGCCGGCATGACGAGACGGGTCACGTTCGAATCCCCAGAACGTTGATCCTGCAATCGAGATGCCACCGGATTGCGAAGCCGGGGGGAGGCGCCGAGGCGAGGCGAGGGCTGTGCAGCCCCATGAGCGATCGAGGCGTGAGGCGCAAGCCGTACGCTCCGGTGCATTCCTGGGCCACGGCCCGGCGGGCGGGGCGCTCGTGGCTGGTTCGCGCCGTAGACGGTCAAGGAGACCACCCCGGCAAGAAGAGCTCTGCTGTGGAAACCGCGACCTGCGGCCGGGCGCTCGTCGTGTTCGGCGAGTGGGTGATCATCGGTGGCACTCCGTGTGCCTTCGTGCGCTGCGTCCAACTGCGTCCCCGACCGCGTCCCGCCCCCACGGGCGGCGTGCAGCGCCATACCTTGGCCGGTGCTTTCGTCAAGGACCCGAAGGGGCCGTGGTGGGCCGACTTCAACGACGCGCAGGGGCGCCGCCGCCGCATCAACCTGCACGTCGTCGAGAAGCGCGTTGCGACCGAAAGTTTGAACGACAAGCTCGCCAAGGTCGCCCGCCGCGAGCACCTCGGCGTTGTCGACGACAGCGCGAGTTCCTTTGGCGACTTCGCCGAGGAATGGTGGCAGCGGGTGCGACCGGGGTTGCGGGAGACGACCCGCGACCGCTGGCGGAATGTTCTCGAGGGGCATCTCCGGCCGGAATTCGGGAGCCAGGCGTTGCGGTTCGTCACGTTGGCGCAGGTCGAAGGGTACGAGGCCCGGCGCCTCGAGGCGGGCGCGGCGCCGGCCACGGTGCGCTATTCGTTGAGCATCCTGCGCCATGTCTACCGGCGGGCGGTCGAATGGGGGTACTTGGCGCGCAACCCACTCGAGCGCCTTCGGATGCCCAAGGAGCCGCGTGGCCGGACCCGCTTCCTCGACGACGACGAGATTGCTCGGCTGCTCGCCTCGATTCCCGCCGCCGGCGACATCTCGGAGTTGAACCGGGTCTACCTGCGGCCGCTGGTGGTCGTCGCGTTAGCCACCGGGTTGAGGCGAGGGGAGATCCTGCGGCTCGAGCGGCGAGACATCGACTGGCAGGGTCGGACCGCTACCGCGCGGGGCACGAAGAACGGCGACGACCGAACGGTCCCGCTCAATCAGGACGCGCTCGAGGCGCTCAGGTCGTTGCCGCCCCGGCTCCACAACCCCCGCCTCTTCCCCTTCAGCGGGCCGCAGGTGTCCGTTGCCTTCGAGCGGGCGCTCAAGCGGGCCGGCATTGCCGGGTGCCGCTTCCACGACCTTCGACACACTGCGGCGTCACGCTTGGTTATTCAGGGGGTATCGCTGCGAGCGGTGCAGGAAATCCTCGGCCACCGGACGCTCGCCATGGTGCAGCGCTACAGCCACCTTTCAGCAGCGCACCTGCACGAAGCCGTGAGCCGTATCGGGATCGGTGCCTTGGTCGAAAAGCCCGAGACCGCGAACGGTTAGAGCGCGCCACTTTGGGAACGAAAATGGCACCCATTTGGCACCGGGACCGAGGTTCGAGCGCGGGTGTCTGGCTAAGTGCCTGGAATTACTAGCGTCCCCGACGGGATTTGAACCCGTGTTACCAGCGTGAAAGGCTGGTGTCCTTGGCCGACCTAGACGACGGGGACGGAAGGCTACATGGCCGTGGTACTAGCCGCGATCTGACGCCGCAAGCCACGCCTGGTCGCTGGCCGACCGGCGGACGCGGCGCCGGGCCATCGGCTGCGGTGCAGTGGCTGCCGCCTCGCGCCACCGTACGAGCCGCAGGGCGCCAGAAGCCACGCCGTGGGAGCGCCCGCGCTGCACGGCCTCGGGCGGCGTGGTAGCGCTGCCGCCGTGGAACGACGCGACGAGGCTCGCGCGCGCGCCGCACGGCGCCCACGCTTTCTCCTCGCCCTCGGCGCCTTGGCCGGGCTGGCCTTGGCGGGTGTCGAGCTCGTTCGTCCCTCGTCGCACGAGGTCCCGCTCTCCGGGGATACGATCGCCGTGGTGAACGGCCACCCGGTGGCGCGACCGGATTTCGAGAGTGCCGTTTCCGCATTGGCCGCCGACCGCCGCTCTGCGATCGATGCCACCGACCGCCGTCGCATCCTCGATCGTCTGATCGAGGAGCAGCTGCTCGTCGAGCGCGGGATCGACCTGGATCTGCCGCGACGCGACCCCCGGGTGCGTGCCGAGGTCGTCGCCGCCGTGATCGACACCATCTCCTCCGAGGCAAGCGCGCGGGAGCCGAGCGCCGCCGAGGTGGCGCGCTTCTATGCCGAAAATGGCGATCTCTTCGCCGAGCCCGGACGAATCCGAGCCCGTCAGGTGCTCGTCCGAGTCGCTCCAGGCGAGACGGAGGAGTCGGCGAGGGCGCGGGCGGAGGCCGCCGCGGAGCGCCTGCGTGCCGGCGAGGAGCACGCGGCCGTGGTCGCCGCGCTCGGCGACACGCCGATCGCGCCCCTGCCGGATGCCCTGCTCCCGCCGCAGAAGCTGCGCGAGTACCTCGGGCCGACTGTGGCCCGAGCCGCGCTCGAGCTCGAGCCCGGCCGCGTGGGCGATCCAGTGCGCTCGTCGCTCGGCTACCACGTGCTCGAGGCGCTCGAGCGCGAGCGCGGGCGCCTCGCACCGCTCGAGGAGATCGAGTCGCAGGTGAGGGCCGAGTGGCGACGACGCAAGGCGGACCAGGCCCTGCGCGAGTACCTCGACGACCTGCGTTCACGAGCGCAGGTCACGACTGCGCCAGGGCTACCATGAGCACCGAGGCCGAGGGGTGAGGTTGCGCTGCGGGGAACGACGCGCCGAGCTCGTCGTTACGCTCACGCTGCTTCTGGCGAGCCTGGCCTCCGTCCGCACCGCCCTCGGGCACGGCCGGAGCGTTTCCCACTCGAGCTGGGAGATCGACCCGGAGGGCGCACGGGTCGAGGTGCGCATGACGGCCCTCGACCTCTCGCGCCTTGCGCCGGCGTTGGGCCAGGCTGGGTCTGCGGACCCCGTTGCGAGCTACCTCGTCGAGCATCTGCGCCTGCTTGCCGGTGACCAGCCCTGTCGCCTCACGGGACCGGCCAGCGCACGCAACGCCAGCGCCGGCTGGGTGGTCTACGAGTGGCAGCTGCGCTGCCCCACGACGGGACGCCGTCAGATCGTCAGCGACCTCCTCGTCGAGGCGAATCCCGCGCACATCCACTTCGCGCGTCTCCGCCTCCCCGACGGCCGGGTCGTCGAGCGGGTGCTTGCAGGGGGCAGGCAGGCCTCGGAGCTTCCCGCCGTCGCGGGATCCTCCGCGAGCCCCACCGTCGCCGGCGAGGCCGTCGGCACGCCGCTGCTCGGCTACGTTCGGTTGGGAGTCGAGCACATCTCGAGCGGCTGGGACCACCTGGCCTTCGTGCTGGCGCTCCTTCTTCTCGCCCGCACGCTCGGCGAGGTGGCCACGTTGGTCACGGCCTTCACCATCGCTCACAGCGTGACGTTGGGGCTGGCCGTGCTCGGTGCCGTGCGGCCCGAAGCAGGCGCGGTGGAGGCGCTGATCGGCTTTTCGATCGCCCTGGTCGCCGCGGAGAACTCCTGGCTGCTCGCGGGGCGTGACCGTTGGATCCCCGCCGGTGTGATCGCGCTGCTCGCGGTGGTGGCCTGGATGGCCGGCCGCGATCCGGCCGCTCTCACGCCGCTCGCCTTGCTCGGTCTGGGCGTCTTCTCGCTGTGTCACTTTGCCCTGCTCGATCGCGCTGCCCGTCCGGGGCTTCTGCGCGCCGCGATCGCCTTCGCCTTCGGGCTCGTGCATGGCTTCGGGTTCGCCGGAGTTCTCGCCGAGATGGAGCTGCCGCGCCAGCGCACGATCGCCGCTCTGCTCGGTTTCAACCTCGGCGTCGAGGCCGGGCAGCTGGGCGTCGTGGCGCTGATCTGGCCGATGCTTCGCGCCGTATCGCGCTTCGGTGGAGAGCGCTGCGAGCGGTGGGGCGCCGAGCTCGGGTCGGCGGCAATCTCGGGCCTCGGGCTGTTCTGGTTCGTCACCCGCTGCCTGGCGGCGGGCAGGCCCTGAGTCACGCCTCGTGACCCGCTCGGAGAAGGCCCGGCGCATCGGGCAGATCCTCGATCGTCTCTACCCGGCCCCCCCCGTGCCCCTGCGCCATCGCGACCCCTTCACGCTGCTCGTCTCGGTGGTGCTCTCCGCACAGACCACAGATGCGCGCGTGAATCTCGTCTCGCCCGGCCTGTTCGCCCGAGCATCGACCCCGGCGGCGATGGCTCGCCTGTCGGAGGCGGAGATCCTGAGCTGCATCCGCTCCTGCGGGCTCGCGCCGCGCAAGGCACGCGCCATCAGTGCCCTCTCGGCCCTCTTGGTCGAGCGGCATGGCGGACGGGTTCCGGCGGATCTCGCCGCGCTCGAGGCCTTGCCCGGCGTGGGCCACAAGACGGCGAGCGTTGTCCTCTCGCAGGCCTTCGGCGTTCCCGCCTTCCCGGTCGATACGCACATCCACCGACTCGCGGCCCGTTGGGGGCTCTCCAGCGGTATCGACGTGGTGCGGACCGAGCGAGATCTCAAGCGCCTCTTTCCGGTAGGATCCTGGGGCCGGCTCCACCTGCAGATGATCCACTTCGGACGCGAGCGCTGCCCGGCGCGAGGTCACGAGGTGCAGGCGTGCCCGATCTGCTCTTGGGCGATGAGCACTGCCCGCCGACGTGCCGAGCTTCGAGGTCGGGACGCGAGGTGAGCCGTCCCGGGATCGAACCGGGGACCCTCTGCTTAAAAGGCAGAGGGTCGGCCTACTTTCAGGCCGCATAGAGCACGCAAAAGCCCCCTATTTCCAAGGGCTTCGGTGCCAGGTCTACGCTGATCCACGCCTGAGCACTTGCAGAATCGGCCTTGAGCGTATACCCGTGGATGCCATGCCCACCGAGGACGAGACGCAAAAGGCCATTCCGAGGCGCCGGCCGCGCCTGACAGCCAGGCGGGTTAGCGTGGCTCCGCCGGCCCCGGCTGGCCAGGGGTACTACCTGCTTCGCGACGGCGAGCTGCTCGGCTTCTGCGTTCGCATCACCGAGCGCGGGGTGAAGACGTTCGTCCTCGAGACGAAGATCTACGGCAAGATCAAGCGGATCTTCATCGAGCGCTGGCCGGGCATGACGGTCGAGGCCGCGCGCAAGCGCGCCTACGAGCTGCGCGCTGCCGTCCGCGCTGGCCAGGATCCCACGGCCAAGCCCAAGCACCCGGGGCTCACCCTGGGCGAGCTGCGCGACGTCTTCTACGAGCAGCACGCGCGCTTGAAGCGCCGCAGCTGGCCACAGGACGAGCGGCGCATCAACGTCCACTTCGGCGACCTGCTCACCCACCCGCTCGAGGCGCTCTCGGTCGACCTGCTCACGCGCCGACACATGCAGATCGGCGAGCACTCGGGACCGATCGAAGCCAACCGGGCAATCGAGCTGCTCAAGGCGATGTTCGCCCGGGCGATCCGCTGGGAGATGTTCCACCTGCCCAACCCCGCGGCGAAGGTCGAGCGGTTCCCGGAGACCGCCAGGCGCCGCTACCTCTCGCCCGCCGAGCTGGATCGCGTGCTCGACGCCCTCGAGGGCGAAGGCGATCCGTTCTGGAAGGCGTACTTCAAGCTGCTCTTATTCATCGGTTGCCGGCGCTCGGAGCTGCTCGGCTCCAAGTGGGAAGACGTCGACACCGAGCAGCGCACGATCACCTTTCGCGACACGAAGACCGCCACCATCGACACGAAGCCGATCGGCCCCGAGGCGCTCGGCATCCTGCTCGCCCTGCCCTCCCACGGGTCGAGCGAGTGGCTGTTCCCCAGCCACGCCGCAAGCGGGCACCTCGAGGAGCCGAAGAAGGCATGGCGCCGCATCCGCAAAGCGGCTGGCGTGCCTGACGTCACGACGCACGACCTGCGCCGGACGTTCGCGACGACGCTGGCAGGCATGGGCTACTCGCTGCATCTCATCTCGCGCAGCCTCGGGCATCGCAGCCTGGCCAGCGCGAAGCCCTACGCGCACCTGGACGACGCCGAGGCGAGGCGAGCACGCGAAGCCCTCGAGGAGCACCTGCGCGACCGCCGCGCTGCCCTGCCCGCCCCGACCGAGGACGACCCCGAGGAATAGCTGCACGCGTGCTGGTCAAGCCGGACGCTGGTCGCGACCGGCAGAGAGGAGACCCCCGCCGATGGCCGATGCCGCTCTCGATCTCGACGCCGTGCCCTACTCCCGCCCGCGCGTCGTGCAGATCCGCCGCAACGGTCGCATGCTCTACCTCGGCACGGCACGCGACCCCTCCGAGGCAGAGCGCATGCGCAGCGCGGGACGTGCTGGCGACCTCGAAGCGCGCAACGTGCGCCGTGTCGGTGTCGACGACGGCGACGAACCCGCCGCTGCGGTCGATGCCCTGGCCAGCCTGTGGGCCGCACGCAACGCCCGCGCTGCGCGCCACGGCGCACGCCAGCTGTTCGCAGCGATCGTCGCTCAGGCCATCGAGGACGCCGCTGGGCGAAGCGGCTCGCCCGCAGAGCAGGCCGAGGCGCGAGGCTGGATCTTCGGTGGCCAGCCGGGCGCTCTCGGGCTGCGCTTCACCGAGGCCCTCGAGCTGCTCGAGCTCGACGTGGCTGCCGTCCGCGGGGCGCTGCGATGAAGTTCACCGACCGCACCGGCGACGTGTTCAACGCCGAGCTGCGCCTGCTGGCCGTGGTCGAGTTCCAGTCGACCACCGACTCCGCGAAGTACGGCCGCGCCGTCACGAGGAACCTGGACGATGCGATCTTCTACGGCCTGCGCGTGCTCGAGGCTTCGGCCGAGGAACGCGCCTGGCTGGCCCGCCACGGGTTCGCCGTGTGGGCAGAGGAGGAGACTCCATGAGGCCAAACGAAAGCGGCCCGGCCGGCGCTGAGGACGCCGAACCGGGCCAAGAGCAGAAACCCACTGGGAAGCAGGTTCGCAGCCACGTTTACGGCGCAGCGGGCTCGCTTGCAAGCCCTTGTAACCCAACCCCCCCGCGTGCATACTTTTTCTCGCCGGTCGCCTTGGTGGGCGCCTGGCCGGGCAGGGGGCGCGTCAGGCGCTGCCCGACACGTAGCGGCACTCAAGATCGCCGGCCCTCGGCCGGCGCTGGCCTACGGAGTCGGAAAATGCCCGGACCGGTTCTCGGTCGCCACGTTTCTGGCGATCACCTCCTCACCACCCGCGCCGCAAGCGCAAAAATCGCAGTCAGCCCGCGGACGATGGAGGGCTGGCGCCTGGCCGGTGATGGCCCGAGGTGGGTCGTCGTGGGCCAGCGCTGCGTGCGTTATCGCGCCAGCGACTTGGATTCTTGGATTGCCGCGCAGCCGGCGGTGGGAGGTGAGAAATGAGCCCCCAGAACGACGACGGCGCCGGGGTGATCACCCCCGACGCCGTCGAAAACCCTCAGTCCTCTCCCCCTGATCGTGATAGCGAAACGCCCGCCCTCGCGCACGCCGTCGACGCCGCGCAGCGGCGAGCGCTAGCCAAGCTCGAGCGCAAGTGGGCCGCCGCGGCTCCCGATCACCCGAGGTTGATCGCCTACTTCGAGCATCGCGGCCTGGCCGTGCGCGACGTGCCCGCCGCGCTCCGCCTGGCCGAGCGCGAGACCTATTACGGCGAGAACCGCGAGGACCTGGGCGACTTTCCGGCGATCCTCGCCCGGGTCGAGACGCTCGATGGCGAGCTGGTCGCGCTTCACAGGACCTACCTCAACCCCGTGGGGGACGGGAAGCTCGAAGCGATCGACGGCCAGAAGATCAAACCAAAAAAGCTCACGCGCGCGCTGCGCGACGGCGCAACGAGGGGCGCCGCGATTCATCTCGACGAGCCGCTCGACGGCACGCTGGCCCTCGCCGAGGGCGTCGAGACGGCGCTCGCCGTGCGCCAGGCGACGGGCGCGGCGATCTGGGCGTGCGTCTCGGCCGGGGGCCTGGCCGCGGTGGAAATTCCCCCGTCGGTCGAGCGCGTCGATATCTATGGCGACCGCGATCGCTCGGGCGCCGGGCAGGAGGCGGCCGCGACCGCTGCGCGGCGGCTGCGCGCCGAGGGGCGCAGGGTGCGCGTCCTGCTCCCTCCTCTCGAGGGTGAGGACTGGCTCGACGTGCAGCGCGAGCGCGGCGACAGCGCGCTGGTCGAGGCCGCAGCGAAGTCGAGCGACTACCCCGCGCCGATCGAACGCGCGCAGGTGCTGCTCGCCCCTGATGAGCATCGAGTTGTAGATGAGTCAGTCGCGGCGCTCTCCCGTGACCCGCAGATCTATTCACGCGGCGGCGTGCTGGCGACGGTGCTGCCGTCCGGCGGAATCCGCGAGTTGCGCCTGCCGTCCATTCGTGAAGCGCTAACGCGTCAAGTCGCCTATCATCGGCGAACGGATGAGGGCTCGAGATGGGTTCACCCGCCCGAGTGGTGTGTGTCGCAGGTCGCCGAGCGCGGTCATTACCCAGAACTGCGGGAGCTGCTCGGCGTTGTGTCGCAGCCGACGACCCGGCCCGATGGGTCTATCCTTTCGGAACCCGGATACGATCCCGCGACTGGGCTCGTTCTTGCGCCACACGGACAGGTCGACCTGCCGGCGGCTCATCCCACCCGCGAGGACGCGCTGCGCGCCCGCGACGCGCTACTCGACGTCGTGGCCGATTTCCACTTCTCGGGAGACGAGCACCGATCCGCCTGGCTCGCGCTGGTCCTAACGCTCACCGGGCGGTCGATGTACGCGGGCGACACGCCGCTGTTTTTGATCGACGCGAACACCCGGGGCGCAGGCAAGGGGCTGCTCGCCGACTGCGCCGCAATGATCGCGACCGGCCGTACGCTATCGCGCTCTCCCCTGCCAGGCGACGACGACGAGATGCGAAAGACGATCTCATCGATCGCGATCGCCGGCATGCCCGCGATTCTTTTCGACAACGCGACCGGCACGCTGCGCTTCAGGTCGCTCGATGCGGCTCTGACCTGCGGCGGGTCTTGGAGTGATCGCGTGCTGGGGAGAAGCGTCAAGCGCACGTGGCCGTTGCGTGCCACCTGGGTCATTACGGGCAACAACCTCACGCTCGGGTCGGACCTCGTGAGGCGGACGCTGCACATCCGACTTGTGGCCGAAGAGGAGCACCCCGAGGACCGGCAGGACTTCCGGCGCGGCGACCTGCTCGGCTGGATCTCGCAGGAGCGCTCGCGCCTCGCCGGCGCGGCGCTGACCATTTTAGGGGCGTGGCACGCTGCCGGGCGACCCGCAGCAGATCTCCCAGCATGGGGCTCCTTCACCGGGTGGTCGGCGATCATCCGACAAACGCTGGTCTGGCTGGATTTGCCTGATCCGGCCGCCGGCCGGGCGGAGCTGCGCGAACGAGCGGATATTGACCGAGACGCGATCGCGGCGCTCTACCGGGCGATGGCGGATCTCGGGCCAATGACCGCCCGCGAGCTGGTCGAGCGGGCGGCGACCCACCCCGGCCTCGCCGAGGCGCTGGCCGAGCTCGTTCCTCCCGGCCGCGGTGAGGACCTGCCTGCCGCGCGTCGGGTCGGGTACGCGCTACGCGCACTCCGGGGGCGTGTGGTCATAGGGTTCCGACTGGAGGCGACCCAAGGCCACACGGCCACTCTCCGGTGGCGGGTTGCCGCCACCGATCGGCAGGCGGCCCGGAATATCACCTCCATAACCTCCATCACCTCCAGGCCAGGGGGGGCTCGGGCTCCAGATGGAGGTGATGGAGGGCATGGAGGTGATTGTTCCAGCCGTCTGGCAATTGAAATCCCGCTCGGAGGTGGTCGGTGACGCCGGCGGGTCGCCTCTGGAGCGAGATCCGGCAACGCGGCGCGTCAGTCTCGATCCGTAGCGACCGGCTGCGGATCGAGCCGGCCGAGGCCGTGGCCGACCTCGAACCCGAGATCCGGGCGCACGCCTGGGAGCTGGCCGCGGAAGCCGGGCTCCTGCCCAGCCGGGAGGCCCTTGAGACCCTGACCGCACCCGCCCGGGAGCCTGGGCTGGTCGCGGCGCCCGGGGGTGCGTTTCCCCTCCGCGTGGTCGTCGTCGAGCGCGGACCCCTGGCGCCGGCAGGCACCGAGCTCCGCCCCGGCGTGCGCGTGGCCGACCCCGAGCTGGCCGTGCGGTCGCTGCTCGCCGACCTCGAGCAGGCCGTGGCGCTGTACAGCGCGTGCTGCGCCGACGGCGGCGACGATCGGCTGTGGCGCCTGGCCGTCGAGGCCGGCGAGGACATCGAGCAGGCGATCGAGGACCTCGAGAAACTCGGCGTCTCGGTGCGTGTCGAGGCTCTCCAGTGAGCGCAGCGCTCAGTGGCTCTCGAGCCGGTCGATTCGACGCCGTAGGTCGGAGATCTCGCCTTCAACCAGTCGGTCAAAGCGGTCGAGGACTCGGCCCATCAGGACGCGAAGCTCGCCTGCTTCCTTGCGGTGCTCGCGGATCTCGTCTCGCTGCTCACGGATGTCGTCGGTCAGCGCATCGACGCTCGCAACCAGACGCTCAACGTGCTCACCGAGCCGCTCCTGCCCCCGGGCAAGTTCCGCAACCAGACCCTCGAGCGTCGCCATGGGCCGAGCCTACCAGCACCGCCGAGGCCGAGACAACCTGTGCATCCTGTGGCCACCCCAAGCGACTGCATGCCGTCGTCGGCGACTGGTGCGCCAGGTGTGCGGCGCCGTGTGCGTTCGTGGCCGAGGGGCTACAGCGGCGCGATCGAGGCGTCTCGGTGTGTGTCGAGCCCGTCCAGTGAACGGCGATTCGACGCCGTAACCCCGCTGTCCCGATCGGGGCAGCCGAACCCAAGGAGAAGTCGATGAGGAAGACCAAGACCACCTACCGTGCCGCGGTGCGCAGCTTGCCCGAGGGCAAGCTGCGGCAGCACCTGGCTGTTCTGAATGCGGACGGCGATTACGACAGCGCGCCCGTGCGTCGCGCCGCGCTGTCGCCGTCTGACCTGCCGGCACGCGGTAGCGCTGATGAGCTAGAGCAGGATGCAGGGGACGTGCTTGCCACCTTCGACCCGCCGCTCGAGGTGGGCGGCCGGCGAATCATGCGCGTCTACATCGCAAACGGCGGCTGCGATGCAGGCCAGGATGTCGCCGAGGTCGACCGCGGCGCGCTGGCGCCCTTTGCGGCGG
>CAZGUU010000125.1:0-13529 GCA_964529315.1 uncultured Enterobacteriaceae bacterium | reverse complement strand
CGGCTGGCCCGGCTCGGCGCATGGCTCGCAGGCGGCCTGCTCGCGGCGTGGCTCGCACTCGAGGTGCTGGTCCGCCTCCATCTCGAGTGGCCGCTTGCGACCGGCTTCTACGGCTCGCTCGCCGGCGAGGCGCTGCGCGAGCGGCAGGCGCACGTCGGCGTGCGCATCGCGACGGGTGCCGGCTGGGCACACCTCGGCTGGATCGCCGACCCCGACGCGGAAGGCTACCGGGTCGAGCGCAGCGCGGCGCAGGGCTGGGCCGTCGTCGGCCGGCCCCGCTTCGGCTCGCTCCTGGTGCGCGCTTCGGGGCG
Organism: uncultured Enterobacteriaceae bacterium; assembly: GCA_964529315.1. GTDB lineage: Bacteria > Desulfobacterota > Binatia > UBA12015 > UBA12015 > CAZGUU01. The sequence goes on along the minus strand of CAZGUU010000125.1, from coordinate 13,218 downwards.
CTACCGAGTTCTCGCCGTCCCTCGATCGGGGGGCGCGGTGCGGCCGATCGGGGAGGCGGAGGTGCGCGTCGCGCCGGGCGAGCCGCCGCTCTTCGTGCCGCGCATCGCGGGGCCGTGGCGGACGCTGTTTCGCCCGCGCCTCGGCGGCGACTACGTGAACGACCACTGCGTCTACCGCGACGCCGCCGGCCGCTGGCGCCTGGTCGGCATCACCGCGGCGGGCGAAGGCGACTACTCGGCGGAGCGCCGCTTCGCCGTCGGCGTGAGCGACGACCTCCCCCCCACCCAGCCGATGGCCGAGGAGCCGCCGATCGCCGACTTCGGTGAGCTCGCCTGGGCGCCGCACGCGATCGCCGATCGAGGCCGGCATCACCTGTTCTGGTCGCCGCACCGCCTGCACCACATGGTGTCGGACGACGGGATCGCCTGGCGGGACCACCGCGTGATCCTCGATCCGCCCATGCACCGCTTCTTCCGCGACGCGATGGTCCTCGAGGTCGCACCGGGCCAGTGGTTGCTCTACGCCACGGCGCGCGGCGCGTACCGCTCGCGCGTCGACCTCTACCAGTCCTTCGACCTCGAGACTTGGCAGTACATCGGCCCGGCCCTGCGCAGCGGCTCGGGGGCGGAGCGCAACGGCATCGTCGGCTCCATGGAGTCGCCCACCGTGACTCCGTTTCGCGGCCGCTACTACCTGCTGCTCACCTACAACAACGACTCCTTCGTCTGGCCCGCGCTGCTCCTGCCGCTGCGCGTCTGGCCGGACCGCAGCTCGTACGAGGAGACGCTCGTCCTGCACGCCGACAACCCCTACGACTTCGGGGTCTACCGCGGCGCCGGCCGCTCGCCGTCGCTGCTCACCCGCCTGCGGGCGCACGCCGCCGAGGTGGTCCACGTCCCCGAGCGCGACGCGTGGCTGCTCACCACGGCGGGCTGGCCGTGGGCGGCCTCGCTCACCTCGGGCGAGGTCGCGGTGGCACCGCTCGTCTGGGAGGCGGCCGCCCCGGCGAGCGAGTCCCGCGAGGCGCTGGAGCGGTGACGGGTGCCGAACGCCTCCGGGGCACGCGGGTACGCCCGGTAAAGCACCAGAGGGGGCAGGCGGGCAGGGCTGTCAGGGCGGCGGCGGGGCTCGCGCACGCTGCCGCTTCTGGTCTAGGCTGCGCCCATGGCGAACCCCACGACCCATCGCTCGACGTCGCAAGACCTTTGGCGGGTCACCCCAGTGGTGCTCGCCGGGGTGCTCCTCCTCTCGGGCTGCGGCGACGCTTCGTCCCCCGGGCCCGCCGAGCCGACGCTGTGCACCGAGGTCGCGGGTGAGCCATCGGGGCCGGCGCGGGCGGCGGCCGCGGGGCGCTCCCTGCCTGCCTGGTACGACGAGGCCAAGCTCGGGATCATGATCCACTGGGGCGTGTGGGCGGTGCCCGGCTGGGCGGAGACCACGCTCGACCCAGAGCGCGTCGCCGACCCGGAGGACCCCGACTACTTCCTCGCTCCGGGCGGCGTCGAGAGGTTCGTCCGCCACAACCCGTACACCGAGTGGTACGAGAACTCGCTTGCGCTCGACGGCACGGCGACGCGCCAATTCCATCGCGACACCTACGGCGACGATTTTCCCTACACGGCGTTCCAGCCGCGCTTCGAGGAGCAGGCCGGGCGCTGGCGGGCAGACGATTGGGCGAGGCTCTTCGCCGCCGCGCGGGCGCGCTACGTCGTCTTCGTCGCCAAGCACCACGACGGCTATGCGCTGTGGCCGACGTCGGTCGAGAACCCGAAGCGGCCGGGATGGAACGCCTCGCGCGACTTCGTCGGCGAGCTCGCCGAGGCCGCCCGCGCGCGCTGCCTGCGCCTCGGGCTCTACTACTCGGGCGGCATCGACTGGAGCTTTGCGCCACCGCCGATCGAGACCCTGCTCGACTTCCTCGACACCGCGCCGCACGGCATCGAGTACGCGCGCTACGTCGAGCAGCACTACCGCGAGCTGATCGAGCGCTACCGGCCTTCGCTGCTGTGGAACGACATCACCTCGCCCGCGGCGGCCGACGAGGCGGCGCTCTTTGCCGACTACTACGCCGCGGTCCCCGACGGTGTGGTGAACGACCGCTGGGGGAGCGATGCCTCCGTCCCCGCGGCCGACTTCCGCACCGTCGAGTACGACGTCCGCGACGAGATCTCGCCCGACAAGTGGGAGGCGGTGCGCGGCATCGGCCGCGCCTTCGGCTTCAACGCAAACCAGAGCGTCGCGGACTACGGCACGCCGGAGAAGTACCTGCACCTGCTGATCGACGTGGTGAGCAAGAACGGCAACCTGCTGCTCAACGTGGGGCCGATGGCCGACGGCACGATCCCCGCACCGCAGGTCGAGATCCTGCAGGTGCTGGGCGCCTGGCTCGAGCGCAGTGGCGAGGCGATCTTCGCGACCCGACCGTGGATGCGCTTCGGCGGCGAGACCGACCAGGGAATCGCCGTGCGCTTCACGCAGCGCCAGGACGGCGAGGTCGTCTACGCGATCCTGCTCGGTACGCCCAGCGGCGATGCGATCGTGCTGCGCGGCTTCCCGGAGACGCCGGCGGCGGTCGAGCTGCTCGATCGCGCAACACCCGGCGCAGCCCGGCTCGCCTGGCACCGGGAGGGCGACGGCATCCGCGTCGAGCTGCCGCCCGAGCTCGAGCCCCGCGCGGCGCACGCCATCGCGATCACCCTCGAGTGAGGCTCGGCGCCGACGTGGCCGGCGCTGCCGATGCCACTGGCCGTCGGGCTCGCCCCGACCGCGAGATCACCTGTCGCGCCGTGCGGCGGTCGCGCGCTTGACTCGAGCCTGTGCGGCCGGATAGCGGGCAGGGCGTGCAGCGAGCAGCGCCGGCCCACCTGCGGATCGCCGCCTTGCTCTCGACGGTGGCCGTGGTCGGGTCCGCCTGCTCGATGAGCCTGCTCCTGCCGTCGTTCGACTTGGGTGGCGACGAGCCGCAGGCCTTCGCCACGGCCGTCGCCGGCGGCGAGACCCGTCGCGCCTACGACCTGCTGTGTCCCGCCACGCGCTTCGGCATCCCGTACGAGGGCTTTCGCGCCGCCGTCGAGGCGAATCCGTTCCTCGCTTCCGTCACCGGCGTGACGATCGACACCTACCGCTCGCTCGGCGGCTCGGCGGTGGTGAAGAAGGGTTGGATCGAGTCGGCGACGGGGACCGCCGATGCGGAGTTCCACCTCTCCAAGCAGGGCGCGGGATGGTGCGTGACCGGCGTCGTGATCGGCGGAACGCCGGCCTTGCCCATACCCGGGACGGCGACTGCCGCAGCAGTCGAGCCGGCCGGCCCCAGTGCGACCGCCGGTCCGGACGCAGATGCGGGCCCGGGCGCCACCGGCGGGCGCGGCGCCACCGCCGAGCGCGAAGCTCTGCCCGCGATGCTGCGCAACGAGGCCTACCGAGCCTACGGTCTGTCGAACCCCGCCACGCGTCGCTACGTCATGCGCAGCGAGGGCAATCCGAAGGGCGCCTCGGAGGTCGTGGGGACGCAGCGCGCGGAGCTGATCTCGAGGGGTGAGGGGGCGGCGCGCTTCCGCATCCTGCGCGCCGGCGGGCTGGGCATGCTGGGCTCGCTCGAGGTCGAGCTGCGCGCCGACGGGATCCACCTGGTCGAGTCGTCGCAGGGGACGCTGGCCGCGCCGGCGCTCGTCCTGCCGGCGAAGCTCGAGCCCGGTGCGACCTGGGAGACGCACTACGCTGTCAGAGGGCCGGGCGGTGCGACCACCGACTATCGCGGCAGCGACAGGGTCGAGGGCCTCGAGCGGGTCCAGGTTCCCGCCGGCGGGTTCGACGCCCTGTGCATTGCCTCGGACGCGACGGTGACGGCGGGAGCGCAGAGCGCCCGGGTACGGACCCGCGCCTGGTACGCCGACGGGGTCGGCAGCGTCCGGGTGGAGAGCGACACGGCGATCGAGGGCGGCGAAACGTCGCGTGTGGTGGTCGAGCTGCTCGCGCCGTGAGGCGCACGGAGCCGCCCCGCGGTGGCGAGCGCGCTCGGCGTCGAGCGGCACCGCCATCGAGCGCGCGTCGCGCGGGGCCCGCGCGAGCTCACGCGCGAGGCGGCGCCCGGCGTTCGTCCGTGCTCTTCGCGATGGACGAGGGTCAGGGTTGGGTCGGGCACATCGAGCCGGCCGACGCGGCGTCGTTGCCCGGCATCTGGGGCAGGCCCGCATCGTCGAGCGCGGTGATGAAGGCTCGGGCGCGCTCGCAGCCGTCCTCCACGGCGAGCGCCGCGGCGACGATGCCGTAGGTGCCCTGCTCGTCGCGTATCAGCTCGGCCTTGGCCTTCGGCGCGGCCCCCGTGAGCCACTCGGGGTGGCGCTCCGCCTGCAGGCTCGCGAACGCGGCGATCTCGTCGTAGGTGTACTCGAGCGCGGAGATCGTGCGCTCGGGAAGCTCCGGCCAGCCGATCTCCTCGAAGTGGCGCCAGGCGTGCTTGTCCTGGGTGCACTCGGCCTCGTCGTAGTGGAAGACGAAGCGCTCGTTGCGATTCGGCCCGCCGACGTACGAGGCGTCGCCGCACTGGTAGTGGGACAAGCGGTCCTGGAGGACGTGCAGGTAGATGCCCAGGCGCGCCACGGGGGCGGGCACGGGCTCGAGGCTCCCCTGCTCGCCGATCCTCCCCGTGGAGCTGCGCAGCAGTGCCGAGAGGTCCTCGGCGTAGTAGCTCACCTGGTCGACCTGATTGGCGGTACCCTCGTACTGCGCGATCTGCCGGCCGCTGTGGGCGCCGAACGGGATCAGGACGTCGATGCTGGTGAACGCCGGGACCAGGCCGCGCAGATACTTGACGGAATGCGACGGGTCGTCGTGGTAGCACAGGCTTCCGGTGAAGAGGCTCGCCCCGGCCTCCGGCTCCGTGAAGCCGTCCGCACAGGGGGGCTGTGCCCCCTTTCCGTTCATCGCCCAGGTGCGCAGGTGGTGGAGGAGCCCCTCGTGCACCGGGTCGTCGAGCCGCGGGTGCTGTCCGTCGATCGCGTAGCCCGCGGGCCCGTTCGGTCCGCGCTTGTAGACGGTCACGTAGTGGTAGGACAGCCCACCGGTGATCGCGTTGGTGCGCTGCCAGCCGTTGATCAGGGCCGTGTGCCAGCGTGTCTCTTCGGTCATCTGCGCGCCCTGCATGTCGAACGGGACGTACTGGCCGAGGTCCGTTGCCTGGTCGTAGGCGGCGAGGAAGTAGGCGACGTCCGCGCGCAGGCCGAGCGCCGCGGCGATGAAGTAGGTGGCATCGGTGTGCAGCGTGCTGCGGCCGTTCTCGAGAAGGGTCACCTTGAGGGCATCGAAGGTGGCGTTCGCTCGGCACAGCGTGGTGTCCTCGGAGGCCTGGGAGCAGTGCTCCGCGCTCAGGCAGTTCACCAGCGCTCCGTTCGTCACGCAGAGGTCTTCCGAGAAGCCCCAGGACGGTGACGGGAGCAGCCAGGTGAGAAGGAGCCAGGCACCGGCTCGGCGGATCGCCGGGCGGAGCCTCGCTTGCGTGGGCGCGCCTCGGGCGGCGTGGGAGGTGCCGGCGCTTCGGCATGCGATGCGCCGGGCTCTCCCGGCGATGGATTCCGCCTCTTTGCGCGAAGCCGTCTTCATCGATGGGAGCATCGGCCGCTGGGCGCTTCTCATTAGCTGCCGAGCGATCGGCCGCCGGGCCGGAGCGGCGGGTCGCCAGGAGGGCGGCTTTGCGCCGTGGCCGGCACCGAGCCGCGGCTGGTACGGAGCCGCCCCGGGGCGGGAGCCTGGAGCTCGAGCCTTGCCCGCTCGCTCGCCCGCGGGATACGCAGGGATCATGCCGCGTTGCGCAAGCCAGGGGTGTCGCCGCTGGGCGAGCGCGGCGCTGGCCACGGCCGGCGTCGCGCTACTGTCGGCCTGCTCCGACGGCTCGCCGGGCGGGCCGAGCGCTGGGGCGAACCTCGCGATCTGGCCGATGCACCCGATCGACCACCGCTTCCGGGGTGCCAACGCGCTCGGTCCGGGCGATCTCGATGGCGATGGCTCGACGGACTACGTGACGAACTACGAGTTCGACCAGCGCTACGTCGTGGCGCTCCATCCTGGCGGCGGTGCGGATCCGCGCCTGCCATGGCCGACGGTCGTCGCCCATGCTGCACCGCCCATGCCGGTCGGCATCGACACCGAGAACGCGATCCTGGCAGACCTCGACGGCGACGGGAGCCTCGACGTCGTGGGCGCTCAAGGCTGGCACGTCACCAGCTGGTGGGAGGGGCAGAGCGCCGGAGTGCGCATCGTCTGGGCGCCGTCCCGGGACCGCGTCCTCGACCCATCGGCATGGGTCGATGGAGGGCGGATCCCGGAGACCATCGACGCCGGCCACTTCCTCACCGTGCAGGCATACGACGTGAACGGCGACGGCGCGCTCGACATCGTTGCCGGCGGTCGCGTGCACGAGGGCAACGGCGCCAGGGCGAGCATCAAGTGGATCTCGGCTCCCGGGAGCCCGGCCGAGCGACGGGATCTCTCGCTGTGGAGCGTGCACGAGATCGACCCGGAGCAGTGGGACGGCCACGGCTTCGTGCTCGACGACGTAGACCAGGACGGCGACTCGGACATCGTCGACGCCAATGCGGACTTCGACACGCCCGAGGCCGAGGAGACCGTCCATTGGTACGAGAACCCGGGCACGGGCTCGCCGGAGCAGCTCGGCCCCTGGCCGCGGCACGAGATCTACCGCGGCCCCGAGTTCTACGCCAAGCCTCAGATCGCCGTGGCCGACCTCGATGGCGACGGCCTGCGCGATCTGATCACCTCGGTCGACGACGCGATCTACTGGTTTCGCAAGACCGGCCTGTATCCGGTCGCCTTCGAGCGCGTGGTGATCCCCAGGGACGAGCGCACGCGCTGGCCGACGCGTCCGGTGCGCGTGGCCGACGTCGATGGCGACGGCCGACTCGACATCGTCGGCATGCTGACGCACGACGGCGGCCTGATTCCCCACGACAAGGCCGCCGCGTTCTGGATGGCGTACACCGGCGACGACCCTGGCGCCGCGAGCTGGATCACCCATCCGATCAAGTGGGGCTCGGGCGAGCCGATGCAGCTGCTCACCTTCGGCGAGAAATGGGACGGCGCCGAGCTGGCCGACGTCGACGTCGACGGCGACCTGGATCTCGTGGCGAACTGCGAGGAGTGGTGGGTCGACGGCGCTCCCGAGCTCGCGCGCTACGTGGATCCCAGGGTCGACCCGGAAGCGGTGGCGGTGGTGTGGTTCGAGAACCGGATCGGCGAGGCGCCGTACCGCTTCGTCGAGCGCGCGGGCGTGATCGCCATCGAGGCGGAGCACTTCACGGCCGATCGGGACGGCACCTTCTGGAAGCGGGCGAGCTTCGGCGGGTTCGCCGGCGACGGCTACGTTCAGGACTTCGAGGCGCAGGTCGAGGAGGCGCGCGCCGTCGATGCGACCCTGGGCCTGGAGTACGAGCTCGAGGCTCGTGGCGGCACCTACCGGATCTGGCTGCGGCGATTCGTGCCGTCGAGCTGGGGCCGCCGCCTGGGCGGTGGGTCGTCGGACTCGGCGTGGCTGCTGCTCGACGGTGCCGTGGTCGGCGGCGTGCTCGACGAGCAGCCGGGGCTCGATGCGTGGACCTGGATCTCGGCTCCCGCGCCGATCGAGCTCGCCCGCGGCCGGCACGTGCTCGGGCTGCGGGCGCGCGAGGGCGGCTGGGCGGTCGATCGGATCGTCCTGGCGCGCGACCTCGACACCCCGCCCGCCGGCCAGGGGCCGGCCGAGACACCTGCGGGCGACGGAGGAGATCGATGACCGACAAGGTGAGGATCGAGGACCGTGGCGCCGTGCGCATCCTGCGCATCCACCGGCCCGAGCAGCGCAACTGCGTCGACGGCGAGACGGCCGTCGGGCTCGGACGGGCGATCGAGGCTTTCGCGGCGGACGAGAACGCGCGTGTCTTGATCGTCACCGGCGAGGGGGATCTCTCGTTCTGTGCGGGCGCGGACCTCAAGAACGCGGCGACGCTCTTCGACCACGAGTACCTCGACCCGGCCGGGCCGATGGGCTTTGCGCGGCTCGACCCGGGCAAGCCGGCCATCGCCGCGATCAACGGCTTCTGCTTCGCCGGCGGCGGCGAGCTCGCCGCCTGGTGCGACATCCGCATCGGCGCGGAGAACGCCGAGTTCGGCTGCCTGTCGCGCCGCTGGGGCGTGCCGTACACCGACGGCGGCACGCAGCGCTTCCCGCGCATCATGGGCACGGGCAACGCCCTCTACATGCTCATGACGGGGGTGCGCTTCGGCGCGCGGCGCGCCTTGGAGCTGGGCTTCCTGCAGGAGCTGGTGCCGGTCGGGCAGGCGCTGCCGCGCGCGCTCGAACTCGCCCAGGCGATCGCCGCGTACCCGAACTTCGCCGGGATCTGCGCCGACCGCCGCGCGCTGCGCGAGGGCTCGAGCCTGCCGCTCGACGAGGCGCTGCTGCTCGAGGCGCGCCTGGTGCGCCCGACGTGCTTCTCGGACGAGCTGCGGACCGGGCTCGCACGCTTTGCCGCCGGCGCGCGGGACGCATCTCCCAAGGCGCCGTAGACCTCCCGAGCCCGCCCCGGGGCGGCTCGTGGGCATCGCGGCGTTCCTCGCGTCGGGGAAAGGCCCGGGCCGGCATTTCCGAGCCGTGGGAATCGCTGCCGCACAACCGCCTGCATGAAAAGAACCAATACTGCACGGCAAGCGGCATGAGTGTTGCTGATCGACCTGCGCCATGCCGGGCGCAGCGTGTCCGGCACGGCTTGGCGGGCGATGCAGGACACGAGAGCTCTTCTGCGTGCGGACGTTCCGGGTGAGGGCTATCACCGCGGTCTCGTCTCGTGTCAGGCCGCGTGTCCGGTGCACACCGATGCGCGGGGCTATGTCCGCGCGATCGCCGCCGGGCGATTCGAGGAGGCCTACCTGATCGCGCGCGGGCCGAACCCGTTCGCCTCGATCTGTGGCCGGATCTGCGGGGCGCCGTGCGAGGCTGCCTGCCGTCGTGGGCGAGTTCCGCGCCTCGATGCCGACGGCGGGTTCGTCGATACGGACCGGCCGATCGCGATCCGCGCGCTCAAGCGCTTCGCCTGCGAGCACCACGGCGTCGAGGCGCGGCCGCCCGAGGCGGTGCTCGAGGCGGTGCGCGAGTACGTCCCGTCGGTCGCGGCGGATGCCGAGGAGATGGCGGCGCTGGTTCGGGCATTCACCCGTGGGGGCTTCGCGCCGGCGCACGGCGAGCGCGTGGCGATCATCGGCTCCGGGCCGGCGGGTTTGTCGGCGGCGCACGATCTCGCGCTGATGGGTTTTCGCCCGGTGGTCTTCGAGGTGGAGCCGGTCGCGGCGGGCATGCTCGCCGTGGGCGTGCCGGCCTACCGGCTGCCGCGCGAGCTGATCCGCCGCGAGGTGGCGGTGATCCAGGCGCTCGGCGTCGAGATCCGCACCGGCGTGGAGGTCGGCCGCGAGGTGAGCTTCGCCGAGCTGCGTCGCGAGCACGCCGCGGTGGTGATCGCCGTGGGCGCCAAGCGCTCTCGGGCGCTCGGCCTACCCGGCGAGCGCGGCCCGCGCGTCTACGGCGGCGTCGACATGCTGCGCGCCGTCGCGCTGGGCGAGCCGTTCGACCTGGGCCACGAGGTGGTGGTCATCGGCGGCGGCAACGTCGCCTACGACGTGGCGCGAACCGTGCTCCGCCAGGAGGCCTACGACGCCGCGCGCACGGCGGCCCGCCTGCCGGGTACCCGGCGCGTTCGCCTGGTCTCGCTCGAGACGCTCGAAGAGATGCCCGCCGACACGGTGGAGATCCGCGAGGGCGACGAGGAGGGGATCGAGCGGCTCAACGGCTGGGGGCCCCTGGAGGTGCTGCGCGACGCGAGCGGCGCCGTGACCGGCGTCGCCGTGCGGCGCTGCACGCGAGTCTACGATGCCGAGCGGCGCTTCGCGCCGCTGTTCGACGACCAGGTGCGGCAGGTCGTGCCGTGCGACACGGTGCTGGTCGCGGCGGGGCAGATGCCGGGCCTCGAGTTCCTCGCCGACGGCGGCGGCGACGTCGAGGAGCTGCGCCCGGGCTGGCCGAAGGTCGATCCCGAGACGCTCGCCACCAGCGCGCCGGGGGTGTTCGTCGCCGGCGACCTGGCGCACGGCACGCGGCTGCTGATCGACGCCGTCGCATCGGGCAAGCGGGCGGCGCGGGCCGTCTACCGGTACGTCACGGGGCAGGCCCTACGGCCCGAGGCGCTCGAGCTGCACGTTCCGCTCGAGCGCTACCGGCGCGAGCTCGGCTACGAGGCGATCGAGCGCACCGATCCGGAAGCGCTCGGCGCCGCGGAGCGCCTGGCGGATCCCGACGCCGTCGTCGAGCTCTGCTACGACGCCGCGGCGGCCCGTCGCGAGGCGTCGCGCTGCCTGGACTGCGGCGTCACGCCGGTCTTCGACGGCACGCGCTGCGTGCTGTGTGGCGGCTGCGCCGACGTCTGCCCGACCTCGTGCCTGAAGCTCGTGCCGCTCGACGACCTCGCGGCCGCACCGGAGCTCGACGCGGCGATCGATGGCGTGCTCGGCGCGCCCGTCGACCGCGCGGCCGGCTCGGCGATCCTGAAGGACGAGGACCGCTGCATCCGCTGCGCTCTCTGCGCGATGCGCTGTCCCTCCGACGCGATCGAGATGGAGCGCGTGCAGTTCACCACGCAGTGGAGGCCCGCATGACGACGATTCCCGCAAGCCCGCCCGGCGGGGCGCGCTCACGCCTGGAGCCCGCGCCCCTGCCGCGCCGGGACTTCTTGGGCCTGGCGGCTCTGTGGTCGGCGCTGGTCACGTTGGCCTTCGCGGCGGTCGGCGTCGCCCGGCTGCCGCGGGCGGCCGTCGTGCCGACGCCGTCGCGCAAGTTCCGCGTGAGCTTGCCCGAGAGCCTGCTGCCCGGGGCGGCGTTCGTGCCGCCCGGGCGCTCGGTGGCCGTGTTTCGCGGCGCGGCCGGCGTCTACGCGCTGTCGACCGTCTGCACGCACCTGGGCTGCATCGTCAAGCGCGAAGGCGAGGGCTTCGCGTGCCCCTGCCACGGCTCGCTCTTCTCAGCCGACGGCGCCGTTCACAAGGGGCCGGCGCCGAAGGCCCTTCCCTGGCTCGCCGTGAGCCGCGTCGCCGAGGGCACCTACCTGGTCGACGAGGGCAAGGTGGTCCCGGCGGGCACGATGGTGCAGGCATGAGCGCCCCGCCGACGGCCGGCGCCGCCGGACCGGCGATGCGCCGCTTCCTCGAGAATCTCGCCGCCGTGCCGCAGAGCTTTCGCGAGAGCCTGGTGCGCGGCGGCGCGCCGACCACCGATCGCAGCCGCTCCTCGTTCGTCTTCGGCAACCTCTTCCTGCACCTGCACGCGGTGCGCGTCCATCAGTGGTCGCTGCGCTGGGCGACCACCTGGGGCCTGGGCTTGATGGCGCTCTCGGGATTCCTGCTGACGCTGGTCACGGGGATCCTGCTGATGTTCTACTACAAGCCCTATCCCGAGGTCGCCTACGCATCGATCAAGGACATCCACTTCGTCGTCCCGACCGGCCAGCTGATTCGCAACATCCACCGCTGGGCGGCGCAGGTGATGGTGGTCGCGGTGCTCGTGCACATGGCGCGGGTGTTCTACACGGCCGCGTACCGCGCGCCGCGCGAGCTCAACTGGGTCGTCGGCATGGGGCTGCTCGTCGTGACGCTCGGCCTCTCCTTCACCGGGTACCTCCTGCCGTGGGACCAGCTCGCCTACTGGGCGATCACCATCGGGGCCAACATCGCGCAGTCGCCGCGCGAGATCACCGACGCGCTCGGCATCACCTCGTGGTTCGATCCGGGCGGCCTGCAGAAGTTCATCCTGCTCGGCTCGGACGAGATCGGCGAGGAGGCGCTGATCCGCTTCTACCTGCTGCACGTGATGATCCTGCCTCTGGCGCTGGCCGCGCTGCTCGGCGTGCACTTCTGGCGGATTCGCAAGGACGGTGGGCTGGCTCGGCCGGCCGACGCAAACCGGCGCCTCGGCGACACGCCCCTGCCGTACCCGACCTTCACCGACGCCCCGCAGAAGACCTACCAGCTGGCCGCGATCGTGCGCGGGCGCACGCCGGCGGTCGGCCGCGCGCCCGAGCGCACCGTGCCGTCGCTGCCGCACCTCTTCTACGCCGAGGCTGCGGTGTTCATGCTGACCATCCTCGTCTGCCTCGGCCTCTCGCTGATCTCGGATGCGCCGCTCAAGGAGCTCGCCAACCCGGCGGTGCCCGAGAACCCGGCCAAGGCGCCGTGGTACTTCCTCGGGCTCCAGGAGCTGGTCGCCTACTCGGCCTTCATGGGCGGTATCGGTATCCCGACGATCGTCATCCTTGGGCTCACGCTGATCCCCTACCTCGATCGCGAAAGCGCCGGCACCGGCCAGTGGTTCGGCGGCCCGGGTGGCCTGCCGCTCGTGCTGCGCTCGGCCATGGTCGGGCTCGCGGCCGTCTTCCTCGTCGAGGTCGTGGCCATCCGCTTCGGCTGGATCCGCGAGTGGTGGCCCGGGGCGCCGCAGATCCTGATCACGCTGGTCAACCCGGGCACGGTCCTGACGGTGGTCTACGGCGCCTACTCGGTCTGGTGCGTGCGCCGCTACGACTCGACGCGCGCCGGCGCGCTAGGGCTGTTCACCTGCTTCCTGTGCGGCTTCATCGTCTTGACGATCGTCGGGGTCCACTTCCGCGGGCCGAACTGGGCGTTCTACTGGTCGCCCGCGGACTGGCCGGCGCACTGAGGGGCGCAACGATGCGGGCGAACAAGCTCCTGCTTCTCCTTGCGAGCCTGGGCAGCCTGGCGCTGCTCGTGGTCGCGGCGTACCGCGAGACCGTGGCGCGCGAGTGGCGGCGCACGCAGCGCACGTATCGCGCGGCCCTGCCGGCCGGGCAGGCGGCCGAGTTCTCGGTGCAGCTCCGCCAGGTCTACGCGCCCGGGCTGCGCGCGACCGACCGCTGCATCAGCTGTCACGTGGGCATGGCCCCGGGCGAGACGGCGCTGCCGGGCACGCCGCTCTTCGCGGCCCATCCCGACGTGGTGCATGCGCCAAGCGACTACGGCTGCGTGGCCTGCCACGGCGGGCAGGGCCGGGCGACCGAGCGGGCGGACGCGCACGGCGAGGTGGCGCACTGGCCCGACCCGATGCTGCCCCGGCGTTTCGCGTCGGCGGGCTGCGGCAGCTGCCACACGCACCTCGCGGTGCCGAACCTCGA
>CAZGUU010000124.1:0-13535 GCA_964529315.1 uncultured Enterobacteriaceae bacterium | reverse complement strand
GCCGGGCGGAGCGCGCTCCAGCTCGGCGATCCGGTGCGCGACGGCCCGATCCGGTGTAGTGTTTGACGCTAGGTTCTCTCGGGCCGAAGCCTCGAATCTCGCGTGCTCGTGCTCGGTTTCACCCACAGGGGCCGGAAGGTTCGCGTCATCACGGCACGGCCGGCATCGCGCAGGGAGCGGCGCATCCATGAAGCGAAAGCCTAGGGCGAAGGAGCGCCGGGGCGCCGCATGAGCGTGCCGCCGCCCCCGGCGGTTTGCGAGCCGGACGCGCGCGGCACGGCCGAAGCGAGCTCCGCGACGCGCCGCCGCGTGCCGGCGTACACGCCGGCTCTGGTCCTTCTCTACGCTGCGGCGCTGCTCTCGGTCGGCCTGACGCGCGATTGGCGCCTGCTGCACGAGGACAACGGGGCGTTGCACACCATGTTCGCACGCGCGCATCTCGACTTGGGGCTCGCGCGCACCCGCGCGCACGACGTCTTCTACTGGCCGGCGAGCGGCGAGCTGGCCTTCTATGGCCACCACCCGTCGGGAACCTCCCTGATGCTCGCCGCGGCCTTCGCGCTCACCGGCTCGGACGCACCCTGGGTGGCGCGGTCGGTTGCGATCGCCGCCCAGCTCGCGAGCCTGGCCCTGATGATGGCGCTGCTACGCCTGCACCTCTCGCCGGCGCTGGGGCTGCTCGGCGGGTTCGTCTTCGCGACCATGCCGATGAGCGCGTTCTTCGGCCGCATGGTCAACTACGAATCGCTCTGCCTACCGGGCGTCCTGCTGCAGCTCTACGGCTACGTGCGCTACAAGGTCGGCCCGCGGCCTCGCCGCGGCTTGGCTTGGCTCGCCTTGGGCATCCTGCTCGGCGGGCTCGCCGACTGGCCGGCGTTCTTCTTCGCCGCGGCGCTCGGCCTCGTCGAGGCTTGCGCCGCCCTGCGCGGCGAGCGCGAGGGGTGGCGCACCTTCGCGGCCATCGGGCTCGTGGCCGGGGCGGTGCTCGCCCTCGATCTCGCTCACCTGGTGCTCGCGAGCGGCCCGCTGGCTCGGCTTCGTGGCGGCTGGCGGTGCCTCACGCCCTCTGCCTCCACGCGATCGCACCGCCGGGTGTTGCACCGCCGGGTTGACAGCCGCGCGGCGGCCGGACGAGGATCGCACCCATGAGCAAAGTCGTCGTTCTCGGTGGGTGTGGCGCGGTGGGCAGCGTCGCGGTGCGGACGCTCGCGGCACGCGAGGAGATCTCGGCGGTGGTGATCGCGGATGCGAGCCTCGAGCGCGCGCGCCAGCTCGCGGCCGAGCTGGGGCCCGCCAAGGTCTCGGCGGTGGTGCTGGATGCGGCCGACGCGGCGAGCGTCACCCGGGCGATCGCCGGCGCGGACGTCGTGCTGAACTGCGTCGGCCCGTTCTACAAGACCGTCCAGACGATCCTCTCGGCGGTGATCGCCGCGCGCATCGACTACGTCGACATCTGCGACGACGTCGACGTGACGCTCTCGATCCTCGAGCTCGACGAGCAGGCGCGCCGCGCCGGGATCACCGCGCTGATCGGCATGGGCGCCTCGCCGGGCGCGACCAACCTGGTCGCCAAGCACATCGCCGACACCGAGCTCGACGAGACCGACTCGATCGACATCTTCCACTGCCACGGCGGGGAGCCGACCGAGGGGCCGGGCGTGATCGGCCACCGCTTCCACTGCATGAGCATCGACATTCCGATGTTCCTCGACGGAGCCCTGCGCACCGTGCGCTACTTCGGCGAGGACGGCATCGCTCTGCGCCAGACCTTCGACTTCCCGGTGCTCGGCCCCACGCCGATCTTCCCCTACCCGCACCCCGAGCAGGTGACCCTGCCGCGCTACCTGAGCGTCCGTCGGGTGACCAACAAGGGCTCGGTCGTGCCCATCGAGTACTACCACCTGACCGGCGAGCTGTGTCGGCTGGGCCTCTCCAGCCGCGAGCCGCTCGAGGTGGCCGGCCAGAGCGTGGTGCCCTACGACTTCGCCGTCGCCTGGCTGATCCGCGAGCGCGAGCGGATCCTGCGCGAGACGGGCTTCGGTGCGCAGCGCGGCTGCATGTCGGTGATCGTGAAGGGGCGCAAGGAGGGCGCGCCGCGCGAGGTGCGCTTCCACATGGCCTCCACGGAGAGCGCCTTGGGCGAGGGCACCGGCATTCCCGCCGCCCTGGGTGTGGTGCTCATGCGTCGCGGCCGCATCACCGCCAAGGGTGTGCTGCCGCCCGAGGGCTGCGTCGACCCCGGCGAGTTCCTGGCGCTGGCCAGCGAGGTCATGCTCGATGCGCGAGGTGGCGGCGGCCGCAGTGCCACGCAGCTCTTCCTCGAGACGATCGCCGCCGACGGCAGCGTGACCCGGACGCAGCTCTAGCGTGCCGCTTGCGCAGCCCGTCGCCATGCGGCCGAGCGCACACCCCCGCCCGGTGCGCCGCGCTGCCGTGAGCCCATGAGCGCGAGCCAGCAGGACGCGGCGGCAGGCGGGGCGGCAGGCGGAGGCGACCGCCACGTCCTGGCCGTCGACCACGGCACCTCGGGCATCAAGGCCGCGATCGTCTCGGCGCGCGGCGAGGTGATCGACTTCGCCTTTGCGCCGACGCCGATCCGCCTGCTGCCCGGCGGGGGTGCGGAGCAGGATCCCGAGGATTGGTGGAGCGGCCTGGTCGCGGCCTCGCGCGTGCTGCTCGGGCGCGGGCGAGTGCCCACGCCGAGCATTCGGGCCGTCTGCGTCTCGAGCACCTTCTCGACGACCGTCGCCGTCGACCAGGGCGGCCACCCGCTCGCGCCCGCGCTCACCTGGATGGACTCGCGTGGCGCGCCGTACGTCGCGCGCGCTCTGCGCGGCTTCCCCAGCGTGATGGGCTACGGCCTGCGCAAGGCGCTGCGCTGGGTGTCGCGCACCGCCGGCGTGCCCTCGCTCTCGGGCAAGGACGATGCTGCCCACGTGCTGCTGGTCCGGCATGAGTGGCCCGAGGTGTACCGCCGCACGCACCTCTTCCTGCCGAGCAAGGACTGGCTGAACCACCGCTTGACGGGCCGCTTTGCCGCCTCCTACGACTCGATGCACCTCTTCTGGGTGACCGACTGCCGCGACCTGGCGCGCATCCGCTACGACGACCAGCTGATCGCCGCGCTGGGCATCGATCGCGACAAGCTGCCGCCGCTGCGGGCCTCCACCGACGTGCTGGGCACGCTCTCGCCCGGGGCCGCCGACGCGCTCGGCCTGGCGCACGACGTGGCGGTGGTGATGGGCTCGCCCGATCACCAGTGCGCGCTGGTCGGCTCGGGCGCGGTGCGCGACTTCGAGGCGCACCTCTACGTCGGCACCTCGTCGTGGATCGAGTGCCTCGTGCCGTTCAAGAAGACCGATCCGCTGCACTCGATCGCCTCGTTCCCGACGGCCATCCCCGGCCGCTACCAGTGCATCGACGAGCAGGACCTGGCGGGCGGAGCGCTGGGCTTTCTCGCCGACAACGTGCTCGCGCGGGCCAGCGCCATCGCCGGCGGCCCGGCGATCGAGCACCCCTTCGAGCTGCTCGACCGGGTCGCCGCCGCGGTGCCGGCGGGCAGCCGCGGCCTGCTGTTCACGCCGTGGCTGAACGGCGAGCGCACGCCGGTCGACGACGTCGATCTGCGCGGCGGCTTCCACAACATCTCGACGACCAGCACGCTCGACGACATGGTGCGCGCCGTGCTCGAGGGTGTGGCGTGCAACACTCGCTGGATGCTCGGGCCGGTCGAGCGTTTCGTCGGCCGGCGGCTCGAGCCGATTCGCATCGTCGGCGGCGGCGGGCGCTCGGAGCTCTGGTGCCAGATCTTCGCCGACGTGCTCGACCGAGAGATCCAGGTCGCGCGCGACCCGATGCAGGCCAACGCACGCGGCGCCGCGCTGATCGCAGCCGTGGGCCTGGGCTGGATCTCCTTCGCTGACGTGCCGGGCCTGGTCCCCGTGGTGCGCACGCACCGGCCCGACCCTACCCACCGCCGAACCTACGACCGGGCGTTCGACGCCTTCCTGCGGATCCACCGTCGCAATCGCGCGATCTACCGGCGCCTCAACCGGGTTGGGAGGGCGCCCGGCGCGGCGCGCGGCGGCGGCCATTGATCCTGCCCTGGTCGAATGGCAGAATTCGGCCATGTTCGACGTCGTGGTGCGATCCGGTGCGCTTCGACAGCTGAAGCGCCTCCGGCGCAGCGACGCAGTGGCGATCGTCGACGCGATGGAAAGACACCTGCGGTGGGAGCCGGAGCGTACCAGCCGAGCCCGCATCAAACGGCTCCGAGGCAGCCAGGACGCGACGTTTCGGCTGCGGGTGGGCGAGTCCGGGTCTTCTACGACGTCGTCGACGAGACGGTGAATGTCGTGGCGGTCCTGCACAAGCGGGAGACGGCGAGCTTCTACCGCGAAGGAGCGAAACGATGAAGACCATGAGCGTGTTCGAGGCCCGCAACAACTTCTCGCGAACGCTCGAGGCAGCCAAGGACGACGTCGTCGTGGTGACGCGCAACGGCAGGCCCGTGGCGGCGATTCACGCCATCGGTGACGACGACCTGGAGGATCTCCTCCTGGAGCGCTCCGATCGATTTTGGGAGATGATCGCGCGCGCGCGCCGGGGCAAGGCCGTCTCGTTGGAGAGCGTGTCGGCCGAGCTCGGGGGCCGGCGGGGATCACGCGGCCGCAAGCCGAGCCCCCGTCGAGTCGGGCGACCTCTCGCGTCGAGCGGCGGGCGGGCCGCCGTGTAGGTGCTTGGCGCTCCCCGACCCCGCCAGCACGCCGCGCGAGGCAGCCGCGGGGCCCGCCTCGCGAGCGGTCAAGCCGCCGCCGGGGCCCGGCCCGAGGCGACCAGGAAGTTCCACTTGAACATCGTCCACAGGTCGCCCGGCTGCTCGCCGAGCTTGCGCACCACCGACGGCTCGAAGCCGGAGTGCATGAAGCAGTTCTGGCAGCGTGGGTCGCGCCGCGACTCCCAGTAGTCCCAGTCGACGCCGTCCCAGAATTCCTCCCAGGTCGCGTGGTAGGCGCCCTCGATCAGGTAGCAGGGGCTCTTCCAGCCGCGCGGCGTGCGCGTCGTGTTGCCCCAGGGGGTGCAGGGGTAGTCGCGCTGGCCGGCGGCGAACTGCAGGAACAGCGGCGTCGAGTAGACGCGGTGGCGCGGCGCCAGCTCGAGGATGCGGCGGAACTTGCGGTGGATCTCGTCGCGCACCAGGAAGCGGTTCTCGGCGATCGCCTCGTAGTGGTAGCCGGGCGAGAGCAGCATGCCGTCGACGCCGACCCCCTCGAGGAAGCCCAGCATCTCCTCGATCTCCTCGATCTCCGTCTCGCGGTAGACCGTCGTGTTGGTGCACACGTGGTAGCCCAGGCGCTTGCCCTCGCGGATCATCTCCACGGCGCGGTCGAAGACGCCTTCGCGATTGGCGATCCGGTCGTGCGTGGCGCGCAGGCCATCCAAGTGCACGTTGATCGACAGGCGCGGCTGCGGGCGCCCCTTGCGGTAGAAGCGCTCGAGCAGCAGGCCGTTGGTGCACAGGTAGACGTGGCGCCGCCGGGCGATGGTCTGCTCGACCAGTGCGGCGAGCTCGGGGTAGATCGTCGGCTCGCCGCCGCAGATCGACACCACCGGAGCGCCCGACTCGTCCACCGCCCGCAGGCAGTCCTCGAGCGAGAGGCGGTCCTTCAGGTCGCCGCTGTAGCGCTCCGGCGAGCAGCCCAGGCAGGCGAGGTTGCAGGTGTGCAGCGGCTCGAGCATCAGCACGTAGGGGTAGCGCGAGCGGCCGCGCAGGCGGTTGCGGATCTGCCAGCGCATCATGTCGGTGGCGATGTGCACGGGAAATCGCATCGTGTCCTCGTCCTTTCGCTCTCAGGGGCGCGCAGCGGTACGCAGGCGCCGCGCGGCCAGGGCAGCGGCCCGCTCGGCGCTGCGCACGGCGCTCTCGATGGTCGGCGGCAGGCCGGTGTCGGTCCAGTCGCCGGCGAGGAACAGGTTGTCGATCGGCGTGGTCGCCCCGGGGCGCAGGCGTGTCGCCTCGGGCGTCGCCGAGAGCGTGGCGCGGCGCTCCTTGACCACCACCCGGTGGAGCAGGCGGGCATCGCGCGCGCCGGGCAGCAGGGAGCGCAGGTCTGCGAGAACGGTTCGAGCGATCGCTTCGCCGTCCTGCTCGACGACCCCTTGGCCGGCGCTGATCACCGCGCTCAAGCAGTGCCCGGCCTCGGCCGGTGCCGCCCCGCACAGGCGCGTGCGGTCGAAGAGCCACTGGGTGGTCGTCCCGACCAGCCCGACGAAGTCCGTCTCGAGCACCGGCCGGTCGAGCCACAGGTGGACCGAGACGATCGGCGAGCTCTCGAGGCGGTCGATTCCGCGCAGCCCCGGGGTCGTGCGTAGCTCGCCGGGGAGCAGTGGCGGCAGCGCGTGCGGCGGCACCGCGAGGATGCACGCATCGGCCGGCACGCGGCTTCCGTCGCGCAGCGCGACGGCCGAGAGGCGGCCTCCGTCGAGCACCAGGCCGCGCACGTCCGCGCCGCAGCGCACCTCCCCGCCGCGCCGCTCGACGAAGCTGCGGGCTGCGTCCGTGTATAGCTCGCTCAGGCCGACGCCCGGGAAGACGAACTGTGAATCGGCCCGCGAGCCGAAGAGCGCGAGCCCGAGAACCTCGGCGAACGGTGCCGCGGCGACGCGGTCGGGCGCCTCGTTGCAGGTCGCGATCGCCAGCGGGAACCACAGGCTGCGGCAGGCCTCGCTCGACTGGCCGACGCTGGCGAGCAGCTCGGCGACGCTCAGCTCGGCCAGGCGCGCATCGCGCCGGGTACGCATCGCCGCGATGCGCAGGCCGCCGAGCAGCGCGCCCACGCGCTCGCGGCGGCCGAGCAGCCGAAAGCCGAGCAGGCCGGCCGCGGCGTGCAACGGGCCGGGCAGGGCGGGGCAGCGGATCTCCCCGCGGCCGCGCTGCGCGTGGATCATGGGCACGCACAGGTTCGGCTGCCGGCGCAGCTTGGCCGTCGTGCCGATTCGCTCGAGGAATCCGAGCGTGCTCGAGTAGCAGCCCATCATGGCGTGCTGGCCGTTGTCGATCACGGCGCCGCTTGCGCGGTCGCGAAACGACCGGGCGCGGCCGCCGAGCTGCTTGCGGGCCTCGAGCACGCTGACGACGAAGCCCTGCTCGGCGAGGCGGACCGCCGCGGCGAGGCCCGCAAAGCCGCCGCCCACCACGGCGACCCGCTGGCCGGTGGGCCCGGCGCTCGGTCCGGCGCTCACTTGCGCAGCTCCCCACCCGGGGGGCTGCGATGCTCCGCAGCACAGGGCCTCATGCGTCCGCCCCTCACGCCCCCGCCGCGGCGGCGCGTCGCACGCCGAGCCGGGAGCGTCCCCAGGCGAGCGCCGCGGCCGAGATCTTCTCGTAGCCGGCGACGCGAATCGGCGGGCCGAAGACGTCGAAGCGGCGCGCCTCGATGCGGTCGAGCAGGCGCTGATAGGTCAGGCGCATGGCCTCGGCCGGGGCGAGGGCGAGGCGATCCACGGCAGAGAGCGAGCCTGCGGCGCGAAGATAGTGGGCGCGCGCCCGGCCGCACTCGAAGGCGAGCAGCGCGGCGATGCGCGGCGAGTAGCGGCCGCGCAGCAGGTCCTGCTCGCTGCAGCCGAATTGACGCAGGTCCTCGAGCGGCAGGTAGATCCGGCCGCGGCGGGCGTCCTCCCAGACGTCGCGCAGGATGTTGGTCAGCTGCAGGGCGATGCCCAGGTCGACGGCGTAGTCGCGCGCGCTGGGGCTCTGGTAGCCGAACACCTCGATGCACAGCAGCCCGACGGTGGAGGCGACCCGGTAGCAGTACCCGCGCAGCTCGGCGAAGGACTCGTAGCGCCGCCGCGTGAGGTCGCTCTCCACGCCGCGGATCAGCTCGAGGAAGTGCTCGCGCGCGAGTGGAAACCGCCGTGTCGCATCGCTCAAGGCACGGCTCACCGGCCGCGTCGCGCCGCCGTCGTAGGCGCGATCGAGCTCCTCGCGCCAACGAGCGAGCAGCGCGGCCGGGTCGCGGGTGGGCTCGTCGGCCACGTCGTCGACGAAGCGGCAGAAGGCGTAGACGGCGTGGAGCGCTCGGCGGCGCTCGGCGGGCAGGAGCTGGAAAGCGCGGAAGAAGCTGGTCGAGCTGCGCCGGGTCACCTCGCGGCACGCGGCGTAGTCCGCGGCGAGGCCGGCGTCGTTGGGTGTGCCGGAGCCGTCGTCGCCGCGACCGGCGGCGCTGCCGCGGCCGGCGCCCGGGGCGTCGCCTGCGCCGCTTCCGTCGCCGGAGCCGGCGTGGTCCGCAC
Organism: uncultured Enterobacteriaceae bacterium; assembly: GCA_964529315.1. Lineage (GTDB taxonomy): Bacteria > Desulfobacterota > Binatia > UBA12015 > UBA12015 > CAZGUU01. The sequence goes on along the minus strand of CAZGUU010000124.1, from coordinate 5,246 downwards.
CAGCGCTCGCAGGGAGGCTCGAGGCGGGCCGCAGGCACTGCACGCCGCTGGCCAGCAGGGCGCGGGTGACGAGCCGCGCCCGGTCCGTGCGCGAGAGCGTCGGCCGGTTCGCCAGCACGGCGAACCCCGAGCGCTCGATCCGATCGAGGATCGCCAGGCCGCCCCCGGCGAACAGGCGCAGCTGGAAGCCGAGGCGGGGCCGGACCTCGCCTGCCAGACGGGCACCGTCGACCAGCAGGCGGCGCGCGCGCTCGGCCTCGAAGGCGATCACCCGGCGCAGTGCGGGTGTGTCCGCGCCGCGCAACACCTGGTCGGCCGAGCAGCCGAAGCGAGCCAGATCCTCGAGCGGCAGGTAGACCCGGCCCCGTGCCGCATCGACGGAGACGTCCTGCAGGAAGTTGGCGAGCTGCAGCCCGGTGCAGATCTCGTCGGCCAGCTCGCGACGGCGCTCGTCGAGATGGCCGAAGAGGTGCAGCACCAGGTGGCCCACGGGATCCGCGGAGCGCCGGCAGTACTCGCGCAGCTCGGCGAAGGTGGCAAATGGGCGGAAGTCGACGTCGGAGCGAAACGCGTCCAGCAGCCGCTCGAATGGTGCGACCGGCAGATCGAGCGCGACGGCGCTCTGCCCGAGGGCGATCACCACAGGATGGCTCGCCCGTCCCGCGAAGCCGCGGTGCAGCTCCTCCTGCCAGGCATCGAGCCGCGCGCGGCGCTCCGCCGCGCGCGAGTCGCCCTCGTCGGCCATGTCGTCGGCCAGGCGCGCAAAGGCGTAGATCGCCGCGACGTGGCGGCGCAGCTCGCGTGGCAGCAGCCGCGAGGCGACGGTGAAGTTCTCGTAGTGCTCGCGCGCGATCCGCTCGCACTCGCGGTAGGCTGTGCTCACGCCGGACATGCGGCGCGCTCGTAGATCCGCTTGTGGTCGCGGATCGCCGCCAGGTGGCAGAAGCCAGCCTCGTGGGGCTCGGGTGCTCGCGAGCCACCGGCCTCGCGGGAGAGCGCCTCGTACTCCTCGACGGACAGCAAGCGGCGCGCCCGGAGCAGGTCGGCGGCGCCGATCGTCGCGGCGATCTCCCCGCAGCCGGGCTGCAGGTGCCCGGTGAAGAGCTCGGCGCAGCAGCCCGACCCGTAGGAGAACAGCGCGATCTCGCGCCCCGCGAGCGCTCGTCCCTGCTGCTCGGCGAGCCAGGCCAGGCAGAGATAGAGCGAGGCCGTGTAGGTGTTGCCCACCTGGCGCGCCATGGTCAGCCAGGGCTCGACCTGGCCGGAGTAGGAGCGCTCGGCAGCCTCCCCGAGCAGATCCGCCGCCCGGCCCCAGCGACGCCACTCGCTCTCCATCAGGCGCAGGTGCGCCTTGTAGGCCATCTTGGGAAAAGGCGTGTGGTAGAGAAACGCCGCGAGGCGATCGGCGAGCGGTGCGCCGGCGGCGTCTTCGCGCTCGTGGGCACTGCCGCCGCTTCCCGCCCCGGCGTCGCGGGTGGCGCCGGCGTGGCCGGCGTGGCTGCGGTGGTAGTCGGCCAGCGCGCCGTCGAGCGCCGTGAGGTAGCAGTCGAGCGAAAATTTCCCGTCGACCAGAGCCTCGCGCCGGTCGAGCGGCCGCCAGAAGTCGTAGACCTGGCTCGCGTACACCCCGCTTGCCGGGTCGAGGCGGAGCAGCCGCGGCGCCTCGCTCACCACCAGCGCCGCCGCCCCCGCGCCCTGGGTGAGCTCTGCGCTCGAGCCGATGTCGTAGCGGGCGATGTCGCTCGCCACGACCAACGCCTTGCGGCCCCGGGCCGCGCCGGAGCGCAGCCACTCGGTGGCGACCATCAGGCCCGCCGTCCCGCCGTAGCAGGCGTGTTTGAGCTCGAAGGTGCGGCAGCTGGTCGGCAGGCCGAGCAGCTCGTGCAGGAAGATGCTGGCAGGCTTGGCGTGGTCGACCGCCGTTTCGGTCGCGAGCAGCAGCAGGCCGATCTCGTCGGCCGCCACGCCACCGCGCGCGAGCGCTCGTGCCGCGGCGCTCGCTCCCAGGGTGACGGCGTCCTCCCACGGGGGAGCCACGGCCATGGTGTGCGCGCCCAGGCCGACGGTGACCTTCTCTGGCGCGATCCCGCGGGCTCGCGCCAGGTCCTCGAGCGAGAGGGCGAGCCGCGGCGTGTAGACGCCGAGGGCATCGATCCCCACCTCGCGACGATCCCGATCGCTTGCTCCCTGGCTCACCGGCGTGCCCTCCCTTTCCGTGCGCTCGTGCTCCGCCGCGTGCGGGCCATCACTCGGCCGTCCTCGCTCGGGCCGGCACGACCGCCGGCGCGCAGGGGACGCTCGGGGCGGAAGGGAAGGCGGAGGCCGCCGGCAGCCCGAGCGTTGGGAACCCGATCGCCTCCGCCAGGCTCGCCCGGGGCCGATCCGCCGTCCCCGTGAGGCGGGCGCGCAACCTGCCCAGCGCCGCCAGCGGGAAGTAGTGCGCGTACATGCAGTAGCGCAGGTAGAAATGGCGCGGGAAGCCGGTGCCGGTGAAGCGATCCTCGCGCCAGCGACCGTCGGGCCCTTGGGTCTCGATCAGGTGGCGGGCCGCGCGCAGCACCGCCTCGCTCGGGCTCGGCCGGGCGGCGAGCAGGCCGAGCATCGCCCAGGCGGTCTGCGAGGGCGTCGACTCGCCGCGCCCGGCCAGGCGCTCGTCGTCGTAGGAGCGCACCTCCTCGCCGAAGCCGCCATCGGGGTTTTGGTGTGACTCGAGCCAGGCGACGGCGCGGCGCACGTGGGGCGCCTCGGGCGGGTCGCCGATGGCGCGCAGGCCCTCGAGCGCGGACCACGTCCCGTAGATGAAGTTGATCCCCCAGCGGCCCCACCACGAGCCGTCGGAGCGCTGCGTGCGCAGCAGGAATTCGCGTGCTCGCCGGGCGCGGCCGAAGCCCAGGTCGAAGCCCGAGCGGCCCATGAGCTCGAGGACGCGACCGGTCAGGTCCTCGGTCGGCGGGTCGATCATCGCCTCCATGTCGGCGAAGGGGATGCGGTTCAGGATCTCGGCGTCGTTGTCCGTGTCGAAGGCCGCGTAGCCGCCGTTGCGGCTCTGCATGCCGAGCGTCCAGCTCGTGCCGCGCGCGATCGCGCGCATCTTGCGCTCCGCGTCGGGGAAGGCGATGCGCCGCAGGACCATCAAGATGACCGCCGAGTCGTCGACGTCGGGATAGAAGTCGTTGGCGAACTCGAACGCCCAGCCGCCGGGGTCGAGATCGGGGTTGCGCACCGACCAGTCGCCGGGGACGGTGATCTGGTTGCGCATCAGCCAGTCGGCGGCCCGCACCAGGGACGGGTGGTCCTCGCGCAGGTCGGTCTCGAGCAGCGCCTTGGCGGCGAGCGCCGTGTCCCAGGTGGGCGAGACGCAGGGCTGGAAGAGCAGGTGCCCGTCGCTCTCGATCAGGAAGTCGTCGATCGCGGCGATGCCCTGCGCGATGGCGGGGTGCTCGTCGGCGAAGCCGAGCGCGCGCAGCGCCATGACGCAGTTGAGCATCGGGGGCTGGATGCCGCCCCAGCCGCCGTTGCGGTCCTGGCGCTCGAGGATCCAGCGCTGGGCGCGGGCCAGTGCTCGCTGTCGCAACGGCTTCCACGGGCTGCGTCCTAGGAGGTGGAGCGCGCGGTCCAGTGCAAGAAAAAGGTTACGCCAGGAGAGCCACTCGCGGCTGGGCGCGACGCGCAGATCCTGCGGCGAAGAAGGCGAGCTCCACAGCTCGCCGACGCCGAGCGCGGGGTCGAGCGGGATGCTCGGCCGCAGCGCCATCAGGACGGTGAGCGGCACCACCGTCTCGCGCGCCCAGCTCGACATCGAGTAGATGTCGATCGGGAACCAGGGCGGCAGCAGCACCAGCTCGACCGGCATGGCCGGCAGGCCGGACCAGGGGAACTGCCCGAAGTACGCGAGGTAGGCTCGCGTGAACACCCCTGCCTTGGCCAGGCCGCCGCCGGCCAGGATGAAATCTCGTGCCCGGCGCAGGGCGGGCTCGCCCGCGCTGTGGCCGGCGAGCTTCAGGGCGAAGTAGGCCTCGATCGTCGTGCTCAGGTGGCCGGGGCCGCCGCGGTAGAGCGGCCAGCTCCCGTCCTCGGACTGCGTGGCAAGCATGTGCTCGACCAGGCGCCGCTCGGCCGCCTCGGGGCGACGCCCCATGAAGCGGTTGAAGACGACGTACTGGGCGTCCATCCCGACGTTGGCCTCGAGCGGCGCCTGCCAGTAGCCGTCGGGGTGCTGGAGGTCGAGCAAGGCGCGCTGCGCTCGGCCGATCGCTCCGTCCAGCTGCTCGGCGAGCCCTCTGGCCGCCGCCTCCGTGCCCAGCGCCACTCCTTCGAACGCCATCGCCACCCCCTCTCGCCTGATCCTGAGCGAACGGTCAGGCGACGGCGCGCAGGCATCCTGGGGGACGAATCCCGCCAGGGATCCCGAGCGCCTCCCCCGAAGCGCTCGACGCCACCGAAGCCGCTGACCGACAGCCCTAAACCGATCGGTCAGGGCTGATGCCAGGGCAGGCGATCGATGTCAAGTCTGCGCCGGATCGGGCCGCGGATCGGGGCGAACTCGAGGTCAGGCACCATCGCGCGCTCGGGGCGTGCCGCGGGCTCGCCTCCCGCGGACGACCCACACGACGACGGCCGCCGCGGCGACCGCGACCGACAGGCGCACGCCCGGGCCGAGGCGCCGTACGACGCGTGCGATCGCCGCGAAGTCGCTTTCCAGCCACCAGGTGCCCAGGCCCCAGAAGCCCGTCCAGAGTAGCGCGCCGAGCGCGTTCACGAGCAAGAATCGACCGCCCGGCATGCCCAACGCTCCGGCGGCGATGCCGTTGATCTGGCGCACGCCGTCGACGAAGCGACCCAGCAGGACGACGGTGTCGGCGCGGCGCGCAAAGCGTGCCTCGATGCGCTCGAGGCGCGGCCCGGCGCCGAACCGCTCGAGCAGCCGGCGGCCGCCCCAGTGCCCGAGCGCGAAGCCCGCGGCGGCGCCGGTCGCCGCGGCCAGCGCGCCGGCGGCCAGGACCAGGCCGAGCGACATCTCGCCGTTCGTGACCTGCACGGGCAGATCGTACTCGCAGGGCACGGCGTCTCCCGCGATGAGCCACAGCGCCTGCTGGAACTCGGCCTGCACGTTCGCGGCGCTGACCAGGATGGCGGTCTCGGTGCCGACCATCTCGTTGAAGCTCTGCCAGCAGCCGGGCTGGCCGACATGGCCGACGACGCCGCGCACGATGCCGTCCTCGCCCAGGCGCTCGGCGGTGGCCGCC
>CAZGUU010000123.1:11252-13727 GCA_964529315.1 uncultured Enterobacteriaceae bacterium | reverse complement strand
AGGGATCCCGGCGCGATGCCGGAGTTGGCGTCCGCCGTGGCCAGGCGCAGCTCGGCGAGCGGTGCCGCGTTGGCGCCCGCCCGAGGCAGGCTCATCTCCAGAGTCGGCCGAACCTCGTCTAGGAACCAGCCGTAGCCGTCCTCGCCCTGGCCCTCGCCGTCGATCGGGCAGCCGAGGTCGACCCAGCGGGCGATGGTCATCTTCTCGTCCGCGGTGAGCGGCGCCACACCGCTGTCGGGCGGCGGCATGATGGTTCCCGTGAAGTCGAGATCGGCCTCGCCGACCTCCGCGCCGCCCGGCAGCGTGCCGGGATCGCCCGGCGTCGCCTCGGTGGGGTGATCGGAGTTGCGCCAACCGTCGAGCCGGCGGCCGAAGACCTTCCACACCAGCAGGCTGCGCCGGCTCTGGAAGCGGCGCACGTAGCGGCTCGCGTTGGTTTGACGCCAGAGGAGCTGCTCGCCCCAGCCGACCAGGGGCGGATGGCCCCAGCGCGCGCCGGTGTCCTCGGCGAGTCGCGCGTAGTCGCCCGGCAGGCCGTCGCTCGTCTCCGCGAGGTCGTCGAGCACCAGCGCGCCGGGTGGATTGGAATCGCTCGCGGTGTGGCAGGGCACGCAGCTGCGCTGCAGGATCGGGCGGATGTCGCGGCGGAACTCGACGTCGACCACGCCGGAGGGCACGCTGCGCAGGGCGGGCTCGCCGTCGGCGCCGCGGGTGAGCAGCGGCGTCTCTCGCGACAGATCGCGCACCAGGTAGTCGTCGCGCGCCGCGGCGGTGCGGGCGAAGTCGAGCGGCTCCTGGCTGTGCGCGTGGCAGCCGCCGCAGTCGGCGCGCAGCTCGCCGGGCCGAACCTGGTGCCAGGTCTGGGCCATGTTCAGCACCAGGCCGTCGCGGTCGAGCGTCTGGAAGGTGAACGGCGTGTCGGCGGGGACCTCGACCAGGAAGCTCGTGTCGGGGTGGCCCTCGGGATCCAGCACCGGGCTGCCGTCGGGATTCCACTTGCGCACCGGGATCTCGCCCAGGATGCGCAGCCGCTCCATGGCGTGGCTGTAGAAGACCTGCCCGCCGGACGGGCCGTGGTTGGGGCCGTAGCTGCGGTGCGTGCCCGGCTCCATGGCGAGCAGGCGGATCGCCCAGATGTCCGCATTTCGATACTTGCCGGCATCGGCCCCCTGCGTGAGCCAGTTGCTCGACTGGCCGTTCTCCGGCGTGTTGAACGCGTCGAGCCCGTCGAAGGTGTCCGACCACGAGGTCACCTGGCCGGGGAAGCTCTCGCGCTTGTAGAGGCTGCTCGTGCCGACCAGCCCGTGCGCCGTGCCGGCGGGCAGCGCGCGGTGCACCGTGCCGTCGTTGGGCAGCCAGGGCAGCCGCTCGGGCTCGTCTGTGCCGTAGATCTCGCGGTAGGAGACGATCGCCCGGGGCCACGCCTCGTTGTAGGCGGGGTCGTTCTTCACCAGGACCAGCTCGGCGGGCGAGCGCACCGCCTCGCCCTCGGGGATGACGTAGATGCCGGCGTCGTAGGTGGGCAGCGAGGTCGGGCGCTCGAGGTCGTTGGCTGGCCCGGGCGTCCAGACGACGAGCAGATCGCCGCCGGGTGCCGCCGACGGGTGGGTGAGCTTGCCGACTCTCACCCCGCCCGCGCCCGGCGGCGCCGCCTCGTCGCCCGGGTGGGTGAACGGCGTGATCGAGCGCAGGCCGCGCGGCGTGAACGCCATGCGAAACGGCCACGAGTAGCCCTCGGCGACGGTTGCGTCGATCGGCGGGTTCTCGTCGAGAAAGGCCGAGTGGAAGCGCGGCTCGCCCGGCGGCGGATCGAGCGGCAGGCGCAGCAGCGCGCCGAAGCCGTTGTTGTTCAGGTTGTAGTAGTCGACGACGACCAGGTCGCCGCCCGAGAGCTGGGTCATGAAGTGGAACGCCTGCGCCTCGTGGAAGGCGCTCACCAGCGGCGACCACTGCCGGCCGTCGGGCCAGATGGCCCAAAGGCCCCACAGGCGCGCATCGCGCACGCCCTGCGACTCGTGGCTCGAGAACATCAGCCGACCATCGCGCAGCGGCGTGGGGTGCAGGGCGCTCGAGACGTTCATCGGCGCGATCTGCGTCACGTTGGATCCGTCCTCGTCCATGACGAAGAGCTGCAGGGTCGGGGTGGTGTAGCCCTTGGGCGGGACGAAGCCGTTGCGATTGCTGGTGAAGGCCACCTTGCCACCGGCCAGCGGCGCGGGACCGAGGTTCAGGATGCCGTACCCGAGCGAGTCGTATTGCGAGCCCGGGTCGACGGGGTTGGACTCGTCGAAGCGTCCCGCCCCGGTGTTGGGCGTGAACTCGCCGTGCGTGAGCTGCTGCACCTCGCGCGTCTCGAGGTGGATGCGGAAGACGTCGGCACCCGCGTAGGGGAGCCCGCGCTGCGGGTTGATGGCCGACGGGCGCATGTCGGGGAAGTAGCTGTAGTAGACCCACTGCGCGTCGAAGGAGACGAAT
>CAZGUU010000123.1:0-11242 GCA_964529315.1 uncultured Enterobacteriaceae bacterium | reverse complement strand
CGAATGGGTCGGTGACCGCGCCGTCGCCAGCGGCGACCAGCAGCTCCTCCGAGCCGTCGGGGTGGAGCAGGACCAGGTCGGCGCCTGGATCGATGCGCGCCGGGTGGAACACCTCGGGCCAGGTGGTCTCGCCCGTGTCGCCGAAGCGCGGCTGGCGCACGTAGACGATGTCGTACGGCACGGCAGCCGCGTGAGCGACGCCGCCAGCCAGCGCCGCGCCCACCAGCACGGCGAGCCACGGCACCGCGCGCGCACGGCGCCGCGCCGCGCACCTGCCACGCGTCCACTCGAGACGGCTTCTGGTCATGGCCCCCTCCCCGGCTCCGGGGTGCAGCAAGCGGCGTTCCTCGGCGTGCGGCGATCATGACGCCCCAGGCCGGGCGCAGACAAGCCACCGAATCGCTGGCCAGCCGTGCTCGACGCGCCGCACGCCGCGTCCGACGCGCAGCCGACGCCGCGGCAATCGCCGCAGCCGCGTCGCGTCCGAGCGTCGCATTCCCGACGGCTACGGTGTCACGGGCAACTCGCCTCGACCCGCCGCGAGCGTCGGGGGAGCTACACGGAAGGCGCTGCGCGCCTCGCTCACCTGCCCGGCGGCAGGTAGCCCCGAACCAGCTCGCGATAGGATTCGAGCTGCGCGCGCACCCAGGCGCCGTCGCGCCCCAGCTCGGCCGCGAGCAGCTCCGCCACCCGCGGCGCCGCCTCGAGCGAGGCGCGCGCGTCGAGCAGCAGGCTGCGCGTGCGCCGCGACAGCACATCCTCGACGGTGCGTGCCATCTCGTGGCGCGCCGCCCAGGTCACCTGGCCGCACAGGTACGGCAGGCGCGGATGGATCGGCTCCTCGCCACCCGTCTGGCCAGCGATGAAGGCCTGCACACGCGGCGCGTCGGCGCCGTACATCTGCATGGCGCCCGCCCGGGGGAGCGCCGGGTCGTCGCGCCGCATCCAGCCGTGCAGGCGCAGGCGCTCGGTGACGCTGCGATGGAAGGGCAAGCCGGCGACGCCGATTGCATCGTCGACCGTGTCCTGCGCCATCTTGCGGTAGGTCGTCCACTTGCCGCCGACGATCGTCACCAGCCCCGAAAGCGACACCAGCACGGCGTGCTCGCGCGACAGCGACTTGCTACGCCCCGCCGGCGACGGCTGCCGGGCGCCGCTCGCCGGGCCGCCTGCCGACGGGCGACTCGCCGGCTCGCCCTCGGAAACCAGCGGGCGCAGGCCGGCGAAGACGCTCAGGCAATCGGCCTCGGTCGGCTCGTGCTCGAGGTAGCGCGCGGCGTTGCGCAGGATGAAGCCGATCTCCTCGGCGAGCGGCCGCGGCTCGATCTCCGGCCGCGGCACCTCGGTGTCGGTCGTCCCGACGAGCACCCGGTCGTGCCACGGGATGACGAACAGGACGCGGCCGTCGTCGGTGTGCGGCACCATGATCGCCGTGTCGCTCTGCAGGAAGCGGCGATCGAGCACCATGTGCACGCCCTGTGACGGCGTGAGCACGGCCTGCGCGGCGGGATCGTCCATGCGCCGCACCTCGTCGGCGAAGATCCCGGTTGCGTTGATCACCACGCGCGCTTCCACGTCGTGGCTCTCGCCGCTCTCCTCGTCGCGCACGGTGGCCCCGGTCACCGCGCCGCCTGCCTTGCGCAGGGCGGTGACGCGCGCGTAGTTGACCACGCAAGCGCCGTGATCGGCAGCGGTCTGGGCCAGCGCCAGCGCCATGCGCGCGTCGTCGAACTGCGCGTCGTGGTACATCACGCCGCCGAGCAGCGACTGGCGCGCGACGTTGGGGATCCGCGCGATCGTCTCGTCGCGATCGAGCAGGCGCGAGCGCGAGATCTTGAGCTTGCCCGCGAGGCGGTCGTAGAGCTTGAGCCCGATGCCGTAGAACGGCCCCTCCCACCAGCGGTAGCGCGGCACGACGAAGGCCAGGTCGTGCACCAGGTGCGGCGCGTTGTGGCACATCCGGCCCCGCTCGCGCAGGGCCTCCAGGACCAGCGCGACGTTGCCCTGCTGGAGGTAGCGCACGCCGCCGTGCACCAGCTTGGTGCTGCGGCTCGAGGTCGCCTGGGCGAAGTCCAGCCGCTCGACGAGCAGCGTGCGATAGCCACGGGTCTGCGCATCCACGGCGACGCCCAGCCCGGTCGCACCGCCGCCGATCACCACCACGTCCCACGTGCCGTGGCGCATCGCCTGGACCATGCGCTCGCGGCTCATCTCGCAGCTCGTCTCGCGACTCATCTCGCAGCCCACCCAGCGCGATCCTGCACCGCGCGACCGCCGATTGCCAGCAACCTTCGGAGCGAGATAGGAACGCATCGCGATGCTGCGTGCATGGTGGAAGCGGCTCGGCGTGCTGCTCGTCCTGGCCCTGGTCGTGGCTGCGCTGGGGCTCGGCTGGGCACACCTCGCGCTGCGCGGCGAGCGGACGCCCCTGCCCGACCCCGCACGCCTCACGGCACCCGCCGCCACCGACGACCTCCCGGTGCGTCTCTCGGTGATCAACACCGCGAGCCAGGAGATGCCGCGCGGCGCCGTGCTCGACGCCGCGCGCGACCCGCGACCCGGCGCCGACTACGTCATGAGCCACCCCTCCTTCGCACTCGAGTGGGCCGACGGTCGCATCCTCCTGATCGACGCGGGTATGACGCGCCAGGGCGCGATCGACTTCGGCGACCCGATCGAGCTGCTATCGGGCGGCGCACCGATCGTGCCGCACGGCTCGGCCGCGGAGCAGCTCGGCCAGGCAAGCAGCCGGGTGCGCGGCATCGTCTTCACGCACTTGCACCTCGACCACGTGGGCGGCGTGGCCGAGCTCTGCGGGGGCCGCTCGGAGCCGCTGCCGGTCTTCATGACCGAGGCGCAGGACGAGCGGCCGAACTACACCAGCCGCTCCGGCCGGGATCTCTTGCGCTCGCCCGCCGCGAGCTGCGTCGTGGACGCCCCGCTGCTCGGCGAGGGTCCGCTCGCGGTATTGGGCTTTCCCGGCGTCGCGGTGCTCCACGCCGCGGGCCACACGCCGGACAGCCAGATGGTGCTGGCGCGCGTGCGCACCGCCGCCGGCGTCTCGGGCTGGATCTTCACCGGGGATGCGGCCAACGCCCTCGACGGCATCCTCGCCGACGTGCCCAAGCCACTGCTCTACCGCCTGCTGGTCATCCCCGAGGACGAGCCGCGCATGGCCGAGCTGCGCCGCTTCGTGCGCGAGCTGGGCGCACGGCCGACCGATCGTTTTGCCCCGCTGGTCTCGCACGACCAGCGCGCACTCGAGCAGAGCGGCGCACCCGCATGGGGGGCGAGGCCCTGAGGATGCACCGCCCGGCTTCGCCCGCACCGACGGCTTCGCACCGCTAAACCCGCGGCCCGCTGGCACCGACAGTCGCCCGAGAGGAGGGCTTTGGTGTCACGATCGAGCATTCTGGGTCCACGTCCGTCCTTCCGCCCAGCCGCGTGGCTGTCCGTCGTCGCATGGCTGGTCGCGCTCGTCTCTCTCGGTAGAGCCGCCCCGGCAGGCATGGATTGGAACGACGCCGAGATCCACTGGCAGCCGTACACGCTCGCGCTCTCCATGGCCAAGCGCGAGGGCAAGCCGATCTGCGTGGTCGTCTACGCCCCATGGTGCCCGCACTGCACGAGGTATGCCGCGGTGTTCCGCGACCCGCGAGTCGTCGCGAAGGCCAAGGATCTGGTGATGGTGCGCATCGACCAGGACCGCGACGCGTCGCTCGCCGGCAAGCTCGCCCCCGACGGCCTCTACGTGCCACGCACGCTGTTCCTCTCCCCCAGCGGCGATCTCGACGCTGGGGTGCACGCGCAGCGGCAGAAGGACCGTCACTTCTTCAGCACGACCGACCCGGCCGCCGTGCTGGCGGGCATGGACGCGGCGCTCGCCCGGCTGCGCTAGCGCCGCCGCGGGGCGGCCCCCCACGCACGACGGGCGTGGGCCCCGTGGCGCCACGCAGCATCGTGAGCACATCGGCGCCTGTCGGTGCCCCGGTCGCACTCGACCCCGGCACCCCTGTTGCCATCCGCTTCGGCGCCGCGAGACCCTCGGTCACCATGAGCCGCTGGTCGAGCCGTGCATCGCCGAGATGCGCACGCCGCACCACGATCCGTCTTGCGATCGTGCTGGTCATCCCGTATTCGAGATGGTCATGTCGCGTACTGCTCGTCGCGTCGGGGTCGCGGAGGCCAAGAGCCAGCTGCCGGAGATCCTCCGGGCCGCCTCGCGCTGCCGCACCATCATCCAGAGACGCGGCCACGACGTGGCCGTCGTGATCGGCATCGACGAGCTACGCCGCCTCGAGGAGGCCGGCGAGGGTGCGACGGCCGGGGCACGCATGCTCGCTCGCCTCGAGCGCTGGCGAAGCCAGACGGGCGGCGTCGAGGGCTTCGATCCGCCACGCGCGTCGTTCGCGCCCGAGGAACCTTTCACACCGAGCCGGCGTCCGGTCAGGAAGCGAGCCACGCGATGACCGAGTGGCTGCTCGACACGAGCGTCGTCTCGGAGCTCGCCCGCCCGCAACCCGACCCGCGAGTAGCGGCGCTCGTGGCGGGGCTAGACCGGCTGGTCGTCGCGTCGATCGTCCTCTTCGAGCTCGACCGCGGGGTGGCGCGGCTTCCCGCCGGCCGCCGTAGGCGGGCGCTCTCGCAGTGGCTGGCCCACTGGCTCGGTGAATCCGTCACCGTGCTCCCCCTCGATCGCGAGGCCGCCCGGGCGGCCGCTCGCATCGAGGCAGCGGCAGAGCGGCGCGGCCGCGCAATCGACGTTCGCGACGCGCTACTACTGGGGACGGCGTCCGCCGTGGGCCTCGGGGTGGCAAGCCGGAACCTGGCACACCTCGCTGGTCACGGCGTACCCACGATGAACCCGTTCGCCTGAGAGCGTGAGCAGGAATCCCCTCCCGTCGCGGCGGACCACAGGCACCCAAGGCCTGCCCGGGGATTCCTGCTCACGCTCTGCCCGCCGCTGCAGCTCGGCCATCTCTCGACGCCCCGGAGCGACGGCGCCCGCGTGGAGGGCCTCTGTTGCCATCCGCCCCGGCGCCGTATAGCCCGTGGGCCCATGAAATCCCTCGAGATCCCGTCGTCCGGCGTCCGCACCCACGACGCGCTCCCAGCGACCCGCTCGGCACCTGGCGACCCGAGCCCCGCCCGCGCGCTGCGTCGCCGACCTCGCGCGCGCGCCACCAACCGACGCATGGCGAGCCTGCTCGTCGCCGTCTCGCTCGCCTTGGCTCCGGCGGTGGCGCGCAGCGACGACAGCGCTGCGCCTGGGACTGCTCCGTCACGTGGCAACCCGAGCCCCGGCGCCGCAGTCTACGGCGGCGCCGAGAGCTCGCGCCACGGGCTGCAGGAGTGGGGCATCAAGCTCGGCTACGGCGCCTCGCAGCGCGGCCAAGCGGGGATCATCCCGGTCTACGCGCACTTCGGCTGGTCGCTGCCCGACGTCGTCGATCAGCCGCTGCGCCGCCACGGCCTGCTGCTCAACTGGCTGGTCGAGCCGTGGATCGCCGGCATCCACAGCTCGAAGGAGGACGCGGTGGAGGCCGGCGTGAATCCGGTCACGCTCAAGCTCTCCTATGACGGCGGGCAGCAATTCGTGCCCTACCTCCAGGGCGGCATCGGCGTGATGCTGACCGGCCTACAGGCCGGCCTCCAGCTCGGCGGCCCCTTCGAGTTCGACGAGACCGTGGGCGCCGGCATCGACATGTTCTGCACGCGCGATTACTCGCTGACGCTCGCCTACCGTTTCCGGCACATGTCGAACGCGAGCCTGAGCTCCGACAACCGCGGCCTCGACACGCACTTCGTGGTGTTCGGCTTCAACCTCATGCCCGGCCGCTAGGAGCCTGCGCCCGAGAGCCGCCTCGCCCAGCCATGCGGGCCCTGTCCGGCGGACGCTTCGGGCTTCGCACCCCTGATCACCCGCGGCTCGTCGGGTGTGCGCTCCGTGCCCGGCAGCGGCTCCCCGTAGGTCCGCTCGAAGAGCCGGCGGCGTCGCTCGTCCGCGGGCAGGTCGGCCGGCAAGGATGCCAGCACCATGCGCGGCACAGCCTCGAACATGTCGGAGCCGATGCCCTGACGCCGCTCGATCTCTCCCCGGCGATACGCGATCGCCATGCGCACGATGCAGCCCACCTCGATGATGCTCTCCTGTGGAATCAGGTTGAAGAGCCCTTCGCGGTGGACTGCATCGCGGCTCAGCCGTCGCCGTCCGAAGACCTCGCGGCACGGCCGCGAACCAGCGGCACGAAGCGCACCTCGCTCAGATCCTCGCGCTCGAGCGTGCCGTCGGCGCATCGCCTGACCCGCACCAGGGTCTGCGCCTCGCGCGGCGCGCCGAGCGGCATGACCAGGCGGCCGCCGACCGCGAGCTGCTCGAGCAGCGCAGGGGGGATGGCGGGGCCGCTCGCGGAGACCAGGATCGCGTCGTAGGGCGCGTGCTCCGGCCAGCCGAGCAGGCCGTCGCCGTGCCGCACGTGGACACCCTCGTAGCCCAGGGCGTGCAGGCGGCGCGCGGCGCTCCCGGCCAGCTCCTCGTGGCGCTCGACGCTCCACACCTCGGTGGCAAGCCGCGAGAGCACCGCGGCGGCGTACCCGGAGCCGGTTCCGACCTCGAGCACGCGGTCCTGCGCACCGATCTGCAGCGCCTCGACCATCAGCGCGACGACGTAGGGCTGGGAGATCGTCTGCTCGCAGGCGATGGGCAGCGGCGCGTCCCGGTAGGCGAATTCCTCGAGCTCGGGCGGGACGAACGCCTCGCGCGGCACCTCGAGCATCGCGCGCAGCACGGCCTCGTCGCTCACGCCGCGCGCGGCGATCTGCGTGCGGACCATCTCATGGCGTCGTGCGTCGCCCTGCGCCATCGCCTTCGCCTTCCGGCCGTCATCGCCCAATGCCTGCGACCCGTGCCACTCGACCTCCTCACCGATCGTGACGGGGAGCCACCCGCGCGCGGCCAGGCGCGAGTCAGTCCCCGAGGTAGTGCAATGCCAGGTGTCGCAGGTGCGGCGCCCGGCGGTGCTCGTAGACGAAGATCCCCTGCCAGGTTCCCAGGCACATGGCTCCCCGATCGACGGGGATCGACAGCGAGGTCTGGGTGAGCGCCGCGCGGACGTGCGAGGGCATGTCGTCGGGCCCCTCGGAGATGTGAGCGAAGGCCGGATCGCCGTCGGGCACCAGGCGGGCAAAGAAGCGCTCGAGGTCGTGCTGCACCGAGGGGTCGGCGTTCTCCTGGACGAGCAGGCTCGCCGAGGTGTGCCGCACCAGCAGCGTGAGCAGGCCGCGGCCGGCCCGCTGCTGGGCGACCCAGGCCGCGACCTCGCCGGTCACCTCGTGCAGACCGCGGCCCCGGGTGCGCACCGCGAGCTCGCCGAGCTCCTGCCTCACGCCATTCCCCTAGGCGAGCGGCGCGGGCCGGGCAAGCCCCGGGCCGCTCGCAGGACGGGGCGAGCGCAGCTCGGCTGCAGCATCGCGCGCAGGGCCTGGCGGGCAGCTCCCGGGGGCGCGAAATCCTCTACTCGGGCCCATCACGCGAATTCAATGCACCACGCTTGACTGAGCGGGGGCGCATCGCCGACGCGGAGCACGGCCGCCCACGCCGCCACCGCGGGGCACCGCGCGTGCGCCGCACGGCCCAAGGCGTGTTGCCAACCAGCGTGGTTTCGTGTCAGTCGATCGGCACGGGAAGGCCAGGCGAGGACGCCATGGCGCGCAGGTGCCGATGATGAGCCGGACCAGCGACGAAGACGAAGGCCGCGGGGACGACCCGCAGAGCACGGAGCGGCGCAGCTTCCTGGGCCGCGCCTCGAGCGCTGCGATGATCGCGGGGCTCGCCGCCGGCTACGGGACGCTCGGCGCGATGGCCGCGCGCTTCGTGTACCCGGCGCACCCGCGCGAGACCGGGTGGATGTTCGTCACCGAGGTCGACCGCATGCGCCCGGGCGACTCGCTGCTCTACCGCGCCCCGACTGGCGAGCCCGTCGCGGTGACCCGCCAGGGCGACTCGGGGCGCGTCGAGGACTTCATCGCCCTGTCGAGCACCTGCCCTCACCTGGGCTGCCAGGTGCACTGGGAGGCGCAGAACGACCGCTTCTTCTGCCCCTGCCACAACGGGATCTTCGACCGCACGGGCAAGGGCACCGGCGGGCCGCCGGGCGAGGCGGGCCAGTCGCTGCCCCGCTACCCGCTGATCATCGCCGACGGCATGCTGTTCATCGACGTCCCGACCGAGTCGCTGACCCGAACCGCCGCCGCGGAGGACAGCCCGGACGGCACGCCGCTCACCGCGCGCGCCGGCCACGACCCGTGCCTTGGGGCGTGCCCGGGCTCCCGCACGAAGGTGGGTTGAGGGGACCATGTCGAGCCTCTCCGCATGGCTGCAGGATCGCGTGCCGATCAGCGGCACGCAGCTGCGCGAGCTGACCAACGAGCCGGTCCCCAACCACCTCAAGGCCTGGTGGTGGTGCCTGGGCGGGACGCCGGCCTACCTATTCGTCGTGCAGATCGCCACCGGCATCCTGCTCGCGATCTACTACCAACCCTCGCCCGAGACCGCCTGGGAGTCGGTGCGCTACATCACCGACGAGGCCGCGTTCGGCTGGTTCCTGCGCAGCCTGCACAAGTGGGGCGCCACCCTGATGATCGCAGCCGTCGTGCTGCACCAGATGCGCGTCTACTTCACCGGCGCCTACCGCAAGCCGCGCGAGCTGAACTGGATGGTGGGCATGTGCCTGCTGCTCTGCACGCTGGTGATCGGCTTCACCGGCTACAGCCTGGTCTACGAGCAGCTCTCCTACTGGGGCGCCACGGTGGGGGCGAACATCGCCGACAACGTCCCCGTGGTGGGCAGCGTCGCCAAGCAGATGCTGCTCGGCGGCGAAGCGTACAACAAGAACACCCTGCCGCGCTTCTTCATCCTGCACGCCGCGGTGCTCCCGGTGGCGCTGATCCTGCTGCTCGTGGTGCACATCACACTGATCCGCCTGCAGGGCGTGACCGAGTTCCGCTTCGAGGACGAGGACCGGCGCAAGCCCGACCACTTCAGCTTCTTTCCCGACCACATGCTCACCGAGCTCGGCATCGGGCTCACGCTGATGATCGTGCTGAGCGCCCTGGCGACGGTCTTCCCGGCGACCATGGGCCCCAAGGCCGATCCGCTGGTCACCCCCGAGGTGATCAAGCCCGAGTGGTTCTTCTACGTCGCCTTCCGCTGGCTCAAGCTGTTCAGCGGGACGGTGGCCGTGCTGAGCATGGGCTTCATCGTGTTCGTCATGTTCGCGTGGCCGTTCATCGACGCCTGGATCCGCCGCCGCTGGCCGGCGAGCGAGGCGAGCGTGTGGATCGGCATCGCCGGGGTCGCGGGGATCGTGCTGCTCACCGTGTGGGAGGCGGCCGTCGCCCACTGAGCCGAGCGGACGCTGGAGCCGCGGCGAAGCTCGTGCCGCGGCGGGGGACGAGGTCGTAGGCCATGACGCTCAACACCAAGCGCCGGATCATCGCCGCGCTGGGCGGCGTATTCTTCCTCTCGCTGCTCTTCGTCCAGTACATGGAGGTGACCCGCCGGCGCGCCGAGCTGGGCATCGGCAAGCGCCACGTGGCCGTCCCGGCGAGCAGCACCGACTGCGTCGACTGCCACGAGCAGAGCACGCCGGGCATCATCCAGGCCTGGGAGGGCAGCGGCCACGCACAGAAGGGCGTGGGCTGCTTCGAGTGCCACGAGGCGGGGCCGCAGGACGTCGACGGCTTCGATCACTACGGCCGGCGCATCGCCGTGATCGTCACGCCGCGCGACTGCTCGCGCTGCCACGTCCAGGTGGGTGCCGAGTTCGCCGCGAGCCACCACGCCGCGGCGGGCAACATCTTGGCCTCCCTGGACAACTACCTCGCCGAGACGGTCGAGGGGAACCGCACGCCGTTCAACCCGCACGGCCCGACGCCGGGCTTCGCCGTGAGCGAGGTGAACGGCCTGGCCAGCGTGCAGAGCGGCTGCCAGCAGTGCCACGGCGGCAAGGTGGCGCTGGTCTCGAGCAAGGGCGGCACGATCACGGTGAGCGATCTCAAGCCCGACGCCAAGGGCGTCCCGACCAACCTCGAAGCCGTCTCCCTGGTGGTCAAGACCGCCGACGGCCGCCCGCTGCTCGACCCCACCGGCTGGCCGAACACCGGCATCGGCCGCCTGAACCTCGACGGCTCGCTGGGCTCCTGCTCGGCCTGCCACAGCCGGCACGATTTCTCGCCGCGCCGCGCCCGCCAGCCGGAGAACTGCGGCAAGTGCCACTTGGGCCCGGACCACCCGCAGAAGGAGGTCTACGAGGAGTCCAAGCACGGCGTCGCCTACCGCGATCTACGCGACTCGATGAATCTCGGCGCCGAGTCCTGGGTCCTGGGCAAGGACTACGCTCAGGCGCCGACCTGCGCGAGCTGCCACATGTCGGGCAACGTGCGCAATGGCGGACGCATCACCCACGATCCCGGCGAGCGCATCTCGTGGACCAACCGGCCGCCGATCAGCCAGCGCATGGACACCGACGTGAATCACAAGGTCGTGACCGAGCTCGACCCGGCCAAGCGCGAAACGCTGATCGCCGACACTGCGGATGCGAAGCGGGCGCGCATGCAGGAGGTCTGCTCGGTCTGCCACACCAAGGACTACTACACGGCCTTCTACGAGCAGTACGACGACTTCATCGTCCTCTACAACGAGAAGTTCGCCAAGCCCGGCCAGGCGATCATGAAGGCGCTGACCGACAACGGCCTGATCACCAAGCCGCAGTTCGACGAGGAGATCGAGTGGACGTGGTTCTACCTGTGGCACCACGAGGGCCGCAGGGCGCGCCACGGGGCGAGCATGTTCGCGCCCGACTACTCGCACTGGCACGGCATGTACGAGGTGGCCGAGCGGTTCTACATGGAGATGATTCCGCAGGCGAAGGAGATCGTCGAGAAGGCCGAGCACGCGGGTAAGACGAAAGAGGCCGCGGCGGTCCGCGGCGTGATCGACGAGATTCTCGCCCGCGCCGAGCACCGCTGGAGCATGGCGCAGATCGCCGCCGGGCTGCCGGCGGCGGGGGCGCCGCCGCCCGTCGCAGGGGCCGCACCGAGCGCGCCGACTCCGGGTGGGCCGGCTCCCGGCGCGCCGGCCGCGCCGCCGGGCGCGATGGCCGCGGGCGAGAAGCCCCCCCCCCCGGGCAAGACGAGCTGAGCAAGTCGCAGAACAACGACCGCCGTGGCGTTCTTGCGCGGC
>CAZGUU010000122.1:0-13804 GCA_964529315.1 uncultured Enterobacteriaceae bacterium | reverse complement strand
ACTTCTGGACTCTCGAGTGCGACACGGAGGTCGCGCGCATCCGGGCGACCAAGGGCGTGGCCTACCTCGCCGCGCTCTTGCGCCACCCTGGCCACGAGATCCACGCGCTGGACCTGGCGGGCGCGGGCGGGCTCTCGAGCGACGACGCCGGCGATGTGCTCGACCCCGCGGCGCGCGCGGCGTACCGCAAGCGGCTCGCAGAGATCGATGTCGAGCTGGCCGCAGGCGACGGGGCCCCGTCGGGCGCGGCGGAGCTGACGGCCGAGCGAGACGCGCTGGCCCGCGAGCTCGGCCGCGTGACCGGGCTGGGCGGCCGGGTGCGCAAGCTCGGATCCGAGGCAGAGCGCGCCCGAGTGAACGTCACCCGAGCGATCTCGGCGGTGCTGCGCAAGGTGCGCGACGATTGCCCGCGGATCGGCCAGCACCTGGCCACGGCAATCCAGACCGGCACGTTCTGTCGCTACGAGCCCGACCCGGATCACCCGATGAGCTGGCAGGTGAGCGGCGACACGAGGTGATCCCCGGAGGCCCAGTCCAAAGAGGCTCGCGGGGCTGGGGATCGCGATGCGACCGAGAGCCATGCCATTCCGCGCAGGTGCATGGCCTCGGAGACGGCCGCAGCCCCGAATAACGGTACCCGTCGGTCGATGGTGAACGTCGTTCACCCCGATTGAACACCTAGTGGGCGATGCTCGAGATTCCCCGCTTCGCCAGCTTGCCCACGGGCGACGGCCTCGCCGACCGCGAGACCGGCCTCGTCTGGGAGGCCCGGCCCCGGCCGGAGGCCCTGATCTGGAGGGATGCCGTCGCCAGGGTGAACGGTGCGGGCTGGCGGCTCCCATCGGCGAGCGAGCTCATGGCCCTGCTCACCGCACCATCGCTCGATCTGCTGCACGAGGGCCTCGCGCCGGGCGTGTCCTTCTGGTCGGCCTCGCAGTCGCCCTTTGCCTCGTCGGAGCAGGTCCGCGTGATCCTGCGCGACGCAACCGGGCGCTGGGCGGTGGCGCTACGGGCGAAGACCGAGGTGGCGAGGCTCTGGCGGGTACGCGCCCTCGACCCCGCGGAGCTCACGGACGGCGCTGCAACAGCCACCTCCACGCAGGCGGGTCCCACCAAGTAGGCCGCGCCCCCCACCTCGCAGGCGCAACCTGCGGCCCGGCTCGAGCCCGCGGCCGCCAGGCGGAGCTGCTCCGATCAGAACGTCCAGCCCCGGCCCCCTTCGGGGTCCGGTGCGTACCAGCAGAAGGTCCCCGTGCGAACCGTTCGGGTGAGGTGCTGGCCGAGCGCCGGGTGGCTCTGGCCGAGCTTCTCGACCACCGACTTGACGGCCCGAGTGACGTTCAGCCGGGCGCGCTCGGCCGGCGAGCCGGCGCGCCGCGATCTCCCCGACAGGCCGACGGCGCCGGCCACCTCCTGGGCGAGGAAGTCGATCTCCTCGCGAACCCGGGTGCTGCGCTCGACGTCGCCCGCGGCCTCGGCGTCGGCCAGCTGCTCGTCGAGCTCGCGCAGGCGGCTCTTGTAAGCCGCCTGTGCCCGGGCGTCCAGGACCTCCCCGGCATCGCCCAACCCCGAGCTGCGCAGCCCCTGCCCGTCGAGGAGCTCCTGACCCATGGCGCGGACCGCGCTCTCGGCGGCGGACGCCGCGGGATCGGAGGCCGGCAAAGCCAGCTCGAGCACGTGGAACTCGCGCCCCGGGTGGCGCAGCAGCGTGGCCAGGTAGTCCAGCCCCTTGGCGTGGTGCAGCCGGCAGAGCTCGCCGCGGTAGCGGATCGTCCAGTACTCACCCTCGCGCCGGAAGAGGTGCGAGGCCTCGGCCCCGCCCGGGTCCGCCGCGTCGGGGCCGAGCGAGCCTGCGGCGGCAGCTCTGCCGCCCTCCGCGCTCGACATCGCCCCTGCGGTGGCCGCTCTCGCCTTCGCCCGCGGAGCTCCGAGCGCAGCGCCCACCAAGCCGGCTCCCGCCGGGGCCTCCTGCGCGCCCGCATCGGTCCACGCCTCGAGCGCCGCGATGCGCGCCAGCAGGAGATCGAGCCCGAGCTCCCGGCCGGCGCGCCTCGCGCTCTCGAGCAAGCCGCGGGCGCGCTCCACGTCGCCGGGCTCGGCGCGGCAAACGAGCATCGCCGCCCACTCGTGCTCGGCGTGCGCCCGCCAGGTGCGACAGCCCATGCGGGCGTTCTCCTCGATCGCCGCCGCGAAGTGGCGCTCGGCGTCCTCGAAGCGCCGGCACAGCGCGGCGAGCTGTCCCAAGGACCGGGAAGCCGACCCGAAGACGACCACGCCGAGCGAGCCGACCGCGCAGCGGCCGGCGAACGGCGCCAGCAGGGGGTAGATCTCCGCCGCCGTCGCGGCATCGCCCAGGCCCCAGCAGCACTCGGTCGCGACGGCCATCGCGGCCATCCACAGGGCATCCCGCGGGATCGCAGCGAAGCCGGCCGCGCGCAGGCGATCGATCTCCACCCGGCCCGCTTCGGGATCGCCCCCTTCGACATGCGCCCATGCCGCTGCGAGGCGCAATGCGGCGATGCGCGGATAGAGCTCGGCCAGGTCGCGCAGGGGGGCGATGACCTCGGCGCCGCGCTGCTGCTCGCGCCGCAGCAGCGCGATCTGCGAGCCGAAGGCCATCGTCGCATTGCGAGGCTGCGGGCGCTCGCCGATCGACAGAGCCTCGACCACCGCCTGCTCCGCCTCGGCAAGCTGGCCCCCCATGAACAGGCGAGTCGCCCGGCTCGCACGGTGGAGCCAGAGCCAGGCCGGACGGCGGCTGGCGTCCGCCAGCCGCCCCAGCGCGGCGAACTCCGCGTCCGCGGCCGCGATCTCGCCGAGATCGAGCCAGGCGAGGTAGCGGAACCACCGCGCGGCCAGGACGAGATCGCGCTCGCCGCTCGCCTGCGCGAGGGGGAGCGCCTCGTCCGCGAGCGCGAGCTGCTCCTGCGTGCGGTCCGGGCTCCAGATCGCCGCGTGCCGGGCGAGCAGAACCGTGGCCAACGTGCGCGGGTCGCCCAGGCGGCGCGCGATCTCGGCCGCCTCGCGGCTCAGCTCGTCACAGCGGGCGCGCTGCGGCGAGAAGTAGAGCTCGATGGCCAGCCGCGCCGCGACCAGCGCACGCAGCTCGGACTCCCGGTCGTCGAGCAGGTCCAGCGCCTCCTCGAGCAGCTCCACGAGCTCGGCATCGACCTCGCCCACCACGGCAGCGAAGAACCACTGGCGCTCGACGCCGAGCGCAGCACGGGCAAACGCCCGGGCATCCCCCAGGCGCCGCGCCATGGCCGCGGCGTGGCGGAGGGTACCGCTGGCCGCCTCGCGCTCTCCGGCACAGCCCTGCGCCTCGCCCAGCGCCAGCATCAGCTCGCAGGCCTGCTGCCCGTCGGCCTGGCCGCACAGCTCGAGCGCCTGCAGCGCGCGCCCCAGCTGGCGAGCCGCCTCCTCGAAGGCGAGCTGCGCCCGGGCGTGCTCGCCCGCTCGAGTGCACCAGTGAACGGCGCGCTCCACGTCGCCGGTGGCAAGCCCGGCCTCGAAATGATGGTGGGCGAGCTCGCTCAGATGAGCACCCGACGCCTCCGGCCCGGACTCCTCGAGAGCTTCGGCCGCCTTGCGGTGCAGGCGCACGGCATGCCCGGGGCTGAGATCGCCGTAGATCGTCTCCCGCACCAGGCTGTGCGCGAAGCGATAGCGCCCCGGCCTGCCGGCCGCGCGCACCACCACCCCGGCGGCCTCGGCTTCGCCCATGGCCGCGAGCAGCACCTCGGCACCCAGGCCGGTGATCCGGCCGAGCAGGCCGAGCTCGAGCTCGTCGCCCAGCACGGAGGCCGCCGTGACCGCCGCGGAGCTGTCCCCGGCGAGCGGCTCGATGCGCCGCCGGATCGTCTCGCGTACGCGATCCGGGACGCTGAGCCCGCTGCTCTCCAGGATCTCTGGCCGATCGAGGCTGCCCTCGGCGGCGAGCACCTGCAGCAGCTCGTCGAGAAAGAAGGGGTTGCCCCCCGTCGTGCGCAGCAGCGCGCCGACGGTCCGCGGGTCGGGAGCGCGCCCGATGGCGGCCTCGACCAGCTCGGCGACGTCCTTCTCGGCGAGCCCGCGCAGCGAGATCCCGCGCGCCGAGCCGACCAGCTCGCCGAGCATCCGCGCGACGTGCGGTGCGCGGCGCGCCTCGACCTCGCGGTAGGTGACGACCAGGAGAACCGGTGAATCCCGCAGGCTGCTCGCCACGAACCGGAGCAGGAGGAGCGAGGGCAGGTCGGCGCCGTGGATGTCCTCGATGGCGATGACCAGCGGCGCGGGCTGGGCGGCACGCCGGAGCAAGCCCGCCGCAGCGTCGAAGAGCAGGAACCTCTCCTGCTCCGGGTCGGCCTCGCGGGTCGAGGCCGGGGCCGGAACCGGGTCCGCCGCCGGCGCGACCCCGGAGCTGGCGCGAAGCTCGGGGACGACACGCGCCAAGTGCTCGCCACCGGGCCCGAGGCTCCCCACCAGCGTGTCGGCGCCACCGTCGCGGAGCAGGGCGCGCACCACCTGGACCCAGGGCCAGTAGGCCGGGGCCCCGCTGGCCTCCCAGCAACGCCCCCACAGGGACCGCGCGCCCTGGCTGACCGCTTCGCCCAGAATCTGCTCGACGAGCCGGGTCTTGCCGATCCCCGCATCTCCGCCCACGAGAAACAGCTGGCCCCGCCCACCCAGCGCGGCACGCAGGCCGGCGCGCAGGTCAGCGATCTCTCGCGCCCGGCCGACAAATCGACGCCCTTCCATTGGCTACCCCGTCTTGAGGATCGAGTCGAGCCGAGCCCGCTGCGCCACAGTCTAGGCTTGCCGGAAGCCGGTGGTCAACGGCTTGCCCTGCCAAGCGTTCGCCCTGCCCCGCCGCTACACCGTTCATGTTCGCTGCACCCGGCGGCCGCCCCCCTGCAAGAAGGCAATGCGGTCAGGGCGGGATGACCCGGTTGCCGCGCACGCTCGTCGGCTCGGCGCCCTCGGCCGTGGCCTCGTCGAGCGACAGAGCCGAGACCGCCGTGCCGGCCGAGGTTCGATTGTCGGTCGCGCTCGCCCCCTCGACGCGACACTCCTCGACTCGCCCTTCACCGACCACGACGCCGCCGCTGAAGACGATCCCGCTCGTCGTCGCGTCGATGACGTTGCCCTCGATCGCGACGTCCGTGACGCGGGCGCCGGCGATCGTGTCCTCCGTGTAGCTCATCGTGCCTCCGACGACGACGAGGCCGCTCATCGCCCGGACCACGCTGTCGCGTACCACGACGTCGCGCAGCAGAGCGCTGCTCTCGGTGCCCGGTTCCTCGTAGCCCGGGAAGCGAATCCCGCTACAGAAGAAGGGGCCGCCGAGCGGCAGGTTCGCGGCGATGCTCCCGGCGAGGACGATCCCGGACGCCGTCCCCGCGTCGGTCGTTTCCACGGTCTCGTGCTCGATCGTCACGTCGGAGATCTCGCAGGCCTCGACTCTCGCGGCGGCCTCGAAGGCGGAGCCGGCGGCGAAGAGGATGCCGGTCCGCCTTGCGTGCCAGGTGTTGTCGCGCAACACGACCTGGCGGACGACGCTTCGCCGGACGGTGCAATCGGAGCACCGCTCGGCCACACCGCCGAACACCTCGACCCCGGCGTAGTGTCCCTCGACGACGTTGCGCTCGATGGTCAGCCCCTCGAGGAGATCGTCCTCGGAGGATCCGCTGTAGAAGAGCTGGCCCCCGCTCAGGTACAGCCCGACGTTCCAGCGCCCGAAGTCGGAGGGCACGATCAGGCGGTTGTCTCTCACACCCACCGATCGGAGGACGTTGCGCGCCGTCGCGCCCGAGCCCAAGGGCTGGGTCGTCGAGATCAAGATGCCAACGTCGAGGTTCTCCTCGACCTCGTTCGCCTCGACCGCGAGGTCGTGCAGGAGGTTGTCCTCCGCCCCACCGCTGCGGGTCGCGTTGGCGGCGTAGGCGATGATCGCAGTGAGCGGCCGCGTGATCCGGTTGCGCCGGATGGCGATCCGGCCGGCGACGTTCGCGCGAGCGGTCTCTCCGTCGCCCACGCTCATGCCGGCGACGAGAAACACACCCGAGGCCGTGTCGTCGATCTGGTTGTCGGCAATCTCGACCTCGAGCAGCGACCGGCCATCTGCATTGAAACCGGCGATTGCGCCGACACCGCCCGAGGCGGTGTTGCGCCCGAGGCCCCGGATCACATTGCCTGTGACGCGGATTCCCCGTACGCCATCCCCCGTCCCGCCAGCGATCGCGATCGCGGTGGCCGGCACGCTGTCTACGGTGAGCCCGCTCGCCGTCGTCTCGCTCGCGGCCAAGACGAGCAGCGGGGCCGCCGACTCCGTCCCGAAGCTCACGTCCGTAACGATGGTCACGTCGATTCGCCCGGGCTGCGGGCGGCCCTCCATCGTGCTGCCGTCGAGTCGCGCCCCATCGCCGACGATCGAGTCGCCAGGGTCGACGAGCGGAGGAAGGATCGAGTCGACCGCCTCCTCCTGGCGTCGAATCGAGACGACGAGCCCTGGTGCGAAGCGAATCTCGTCGCGGCGACCGCGGCCAGGCGAGCCGTCGATGCGCGCTCGCTCTCGTGCGCCCAGCGCCCCCATATCGAGCTCGCCCGTCGCGAGGAGGATCGCCTCGGTGAGGCTGAGCGCGCCGTCGCCGACGGCGCCGCGGAAGTCGGCGTCGTCGACGGTGAGCGTCCCGCCGCTGCTCGCTCCCCTGTCGCCGCAGCCCGACGCGAGCAGCGCACCGAGAGCGAGCTCAACCGCCAGACTCGCCGTCGTGCGTTGCCCAGAAGCCCACATCGTTCACCCCCTGTTCCTCAGCGGGTGTGATCGTGCCCGTCGATGTGCCGTTCCCAGCGGCGAAGCCGTCGCCGCCGGCATCGACGTTGAAAAGCCATCATGCTCCTTCGATCTGGGTCTGGCCAATGGTCCCGGCGTGCTCGCGCCGGCTGGGCTGGGCTGCGCCCCGGCCAGCCGTCAATCGTCTTCCACCACCAGGTCGAAGGCGCCGTCGCCGTCGAAGTCGCCGAGAGTGCTGATCCAATCGTCATCCTCGAGCAGCCAGCTCCCGGCCAGGGTCTCGAAGGGGACGACGTCCGTGGCCTGCAGCCAGGAGCGGGTTGGCGAGCGGCCGAGCTTGATCACGCCCAGCCCCTGCGTGCCGCCGGTGAAGAGCAAGTCGTCCCGTCCGTCTCCCGTGAGGTCCTCGCTGCGGCCCAAGACCTGCGTGGTGCTGGAGTCGTAGACCCAGCCGCCCCTCAGGCGCGTTCCGTTGGGCAGGGCGACCAGAGTGGAGAAGCTGCCGGCGCCGCTGCGGGTCAGGATCCCCAGTCCCCAGGGGCTGGTGATCGCGAAGTCGTCGCGGCCGTCGCCGTCGAAGTCGCCGACGGCCCGGATCGAGTTCGATCTCGAGTCGAAGTTCCACGAGCCGAACCAGGTGCCGCTCGGGTGGCTCAGGATCGCCGTCAGCGTGCTCATCGTGGTCCACGAGAGGGCGGCGATGCCCGGCGAGGAGCCGGTCCGGTTCACCACCAGGAGGTCGTCCGTCCCGTTGCCGTCGAAGTCGCCGACGCCGGCGATCGCCGTGGTGCCGCGCTCGTAGAGGAATCCACCCAGGGGCGTGCCGCTCGCCACCGCCGCCAGCAGGCGGAGCCCCGTCCCCGAGTGCGTCAGGATGCCCATCCCCCAGTCGCTGGTGATGACGAAGTCCAGGTAGCCGTCTCCATTGAAGTCGCCGACCGGGCCGATCGCGTTGGCCGCGGCGTCGAAGTTCCAGCCTCCGAACCAGGTGCCGCTCGGCTTGCGCAGAATCGTTCTGAGGGCGCGCCGCGCGGGATCGAAGCGCAGGATGCCGATCGCCGAATCGCTCTTCACCAGGATCTCGTCCCGGGAGTCGCCGCTGAAGTTCCCCACGCCGGCGATGCGCGTGCTCGAGTCGTAGGTCCATCTGCCGATCAGCCCCGCGAACGTGGTTCCCTTGGCTGCGCTCGCGAGCTCGTGCCAGCCGGCGTCGTCATGCGACAGGAGCCCCAGCCCCCAATCGCTCAGGAGCAGGAGGTCGTCGCGGCCGTCCCCGTCGAAATCCCCGGGAACCCACGGGACGTTCTCGGTGCCGTAATGCCAGCTGCCGACCCACTCGCCCTCGGGCAGGATCGCCTTGTCGACCAGAGCACGCGGGCCGCGCGAGCGGTCGAAGCCCAGGATGCCGAGGCCCTTGTCGGCAGGGTCGTTCGTGCAGGTGCACGTCGTCGACTGGTAGCCGTCCGTCATCGAGAGCTGGTTGGCCCCGGGGCAGGAATGCAGGCCGCAGGTCGCGGCGGAGTCGTCGATCACCTGGTTCAAGCAGGACCCGACGATGTAGGGCATGGTGTTCACCTGGAAATGCCACGTCGGGTCGGCGTCGTAGCCGCAGGCGGTCTTGGCCGACTCCTGCTCGCCCGTGCCGTGGGTGTAGCCGTGCGTGTGGAAGGCTTCGTGCCAGACGATCCCGGCGGCTTGGGAGTAGGGCCAGGCGGACCGCGCCAGCCGGCACCCATCCGCGTCGGGGCTCTGTCCCGTCTGGCAGATCGGCCGGTCGACATAGGGGCGAACCGCCCGGAACCAGCCGCCCCAGGCGAAGCTCTCGGCATCCTCGTGCCCGTAGGTGCCGATCGACGCCGATGCGTTCCCCGCTCCCCCGGAGCATGCCATGGACACCTCGTTCGGGCTCTGCGCGATGGCGATGGCCCGCCCGATCTGCCTGTTCAGGGTCGAGTCGTACCACGGATCGCCGATGCACTTGCGGTACGTCGTGCGGACCTGCTGCTCGAGGCACTGCTCGAAGGCCACCGTCGCCGCCGCCGTGCGGCCGTAGGACATGGTGACCTCGAGGAAGTCACGCTCCGCTGCGCTGCAGCCCTCGTCCGGAGAAACTCGGCCCAGGAGCTGCGGTCGGGTGAAGCTCGCGTCGCCTTGGCTCGCTGCTGCAGGGGTGCCGATCAGGCCGATCAGGCCGAGCGCTGCAATCGTCGTCTTCGTCGCGTGGCTCATCTTCTGGCCCTCCTCGATTCGCAGGGGAGCGCCGACCCCCCGGTCGGCTTCCCGTGCCTCGAAGGCCATGGCGTTCACCGGGGCTGAACGCCGGTGCCAGCGGGATCCGTCGTCGATGAACGGCTCTCGGGCGCCGGATGGCTGGTGCACTGTACCGGGGTTCGCCGCGGATGAACGCCCTCCCCTCGAGCGCGACCGAGCCGGTCGCAAGACGAATCGCCGCAACGGCAGGGGAGGCCATCATGCATCGCTCGATCAAGGCAATGGGAATCGCTCTGGCAGCCGTCGCGGGCAGCGCCATGCTCGCCGGCTCGGCACTGGCCAACCCGGCGGAGACGATGAAGATCCACACCGCCACCCTCGCGCTCACGCTGTGCAACAAGGACAACGCCGGGCTCAAGAAGGGTTCGGTCCAGGTGCTTCTCGGCGATGCCGAGACCATCCTCAATGCCCCGGGCAACGACCTGGGCGACGGCTCCTCGCGCGCTTACACGCTGGTCAACTGGCACCCCGAGACGGGCGAGCTGCTCAAGGTCAGCCAGCTCACTCGCCTCTGGATCGAGCCCACGACCAACGACGGGATCTGCATCTCCTCCCTGAGGCTTCGCCTGAATGGCTACGATGCCTTCTACGCTTCCTACCCGGCCGGGCAGGACGTCGATCGCGACAGCGTGACGGCGCCGGAGCGCCTCGAGATCAGCCCCGAGACCCTGCGCGCGAACCAGCGCTGGATCGACTACGTGGAGCCCCCGATGCTCCACTCGATCTCGGCGCAGGACCTCGAGGCCCGGATCGAGGCGCTGGTCGCGACGGTCAAGGATGGCCGGGGAATCAGCTGGAACGGCAGCCCCGGAGCGCTCGTCACCCGCTTCGACGACCAGACCGTCCTCGTGCAGACCTTCTTGCTGAAGAGCTACCCATGGCCGATGGACGACGACCGGTTCCACATCCAGCTCAAGCTCGCCTTCTCGTGCGTTCGGGGCCGGCTCCAGGTGAGGCTCCGGGACATCCTCTACCAGGACACGACGTGGCACACCGTCGACGACCCTAGCCATATCGACTTCGACGGGAAGGCCCTGGAGGTGGCTCGCGTATTGCTCCCCGACTGGTACGCCGGCCGCCTGCAGCCGGGCCTCGCCAAGTCGCTCAAGCGGCACTTCGCCAAGCGCTTGCGCCTCGGCGAGCCGGCCGGCACCTGCCCGCAGATCACCGTCGATAGCAGCGGGTCGGTGCGGTACTGACCAGGTCCGCGCCCGCCGGATCCGGCCCAGGCCGGAGGGCGGTGGAGCGGTATGAGCAAGGCGGGCGCTCCGATTGAACGCCGGTTCACAGCAATTGAACGGCTACCCAGCAGGACCCCCGCGATCAGGGGGGGCAATCCTGTGCCCACACGGCCGGGGCTGCCATGCGCGGTGGAGCGAAGGCGCCCCAGCGAGCGAGCCGTCGTGCCGCTCGGTGCCGGGGGTGGCTCGAGGTCGAATGGCGATGAGCAGCTCCAGTGCAGAGCGAACCCTGCCGCGAGGCGGGCTGGCCGAGCTGCGCCGCCCGGGCGATGCTACGCGGCTGCGCATCCGCGGGATGCCCGCGGCCTGCCTGCCCGCCCTCGAGGTGGCGGCGGTGATCGGTCGCGAGTTCGACCTCGACGTCGTGGCAGCGACCCTCGGCGCATCCACGGCAAGGCTCGAGGCGGATCTGCGGCAGGCCCTCGACGAGGGGATCCTCCAGATCCTCCTGCCCGGGCGGCTGCGCTTCGCCCACGCGGCCATGCGCGAGTCCCTCTACCGGTCCCTCGGAGCGGGACGGGCGGTCCAGCTTCACCGGCGGGTGGGGGAGGCCCTCGAGTCCTCGAGCGGCGAGAGCTGCGCGCGGGCCGCCGAGCTGGCGCACCACTTCCGGCAGGTCGCGCTGGCCGGGGGCGACCCGGCGAAGGCCTTGCGCTATTCGGCGCTCGCGGCCGAGACGGCGAGCGCCATGCTGGCCTACGAGGAAGCCGTCGTGCAGATCGAGCGGGCCCTCGAGGTCGTCGAGCAGGCGTCGCCCGATCGCACGGAAGTCCTCGACGGCCGGGTCGGCCGCCTGACGAAGGCGCTCGAGGTCGCCCGGCGGATGGCCCGGCCCTAGAGAAGGGCGAGGGGCGGGCCAACCGTTGGGGCGCACCACGACAGAGTGGTCGGGGCGCAGGGGAAGCAGGCGCGTGCAGTACCTGCACGACCGCCGGACTCCGGCGGACGGCACTGCCCCGGTGTTCGTGAGCCTCGCCGGCACGCGCCTGTCCTACGGGGGCTTTCGCAAAGCATGGCTGCTCGTGCTCGCACGGGCTGGGCTGTCCGCGCGACCAGGCGGCCACCGACCGCGCGCACACGACATTCGGCACACCTTCGCCACGCGGGCGCTCGAAACCGCGCCCGATCAGCGCGAGCGCATCGCCACGCACATGCTCGCGGTGTCGACGTACCTCGGCCACAGCTGCGTCGCCGACACCTACTGGTACTTCCAGACGACGCCGACGCTCATGGCGCAGGTGGCCGACGCGTGTCAGCGCCGCTTCGAAGGCGGTCAGCCATGACCCCGATCGCGCCGCACATCACCGCGTTTCTGCGTGAGCGGCTCACCGCGGAGCATACGCGTGCCACCTATGCCTACGCCTTTCAGCTCCTGTTCGCGTTCGCGAGCCGCCGCCTGGGCGTCGCCCCTTCCGACCTCCAGATCGAGCACCTCGACGCGCCCCTCGTGCTCGCGTTCCTCGATCATCTTCAGCACGAGCGGGGCAACGGCCCCCGCACCCGCAACGCGCGGCTCGCCGCCATGCGCGCCTTCATGCGCTTTCTCGAGCACCGCGTCCCGGCCGCGCTCGATCAGATCCGCCGCGTCCTCGCCATCCCCGTGCACCGGGCCGACACGCGCTTGGTGACGCATCTGTCGACGGCGGACTCGCGTGCCGTCCTCGACGCCCCGGATCCCGCGTCGCGCCTCGGGATTCGCGACCGCGCCATGCTCTACGTGGGCCTCACCGGCGGGCTGCGGGCCTCGGAGCTCGTCGGCCTCCGCCTCGACGACGTGCGCTTCGACGGGCGGTATGTCGAGCTCCGCGTGCGCGGCAAGGGGCGCAAGGAGCGCGCGCTGCTCTTGTGGAAGGAGCTCGGCGACGCCCTCCGCGCCTGGCTCGCCATTCGCGGCCCGGCAGCCGTCCCGGAGCTCTTTCTCAACGCCCGCGGCCGAAACAGGACGCGCGCCGGGTTCGCGCACGTCGTCCGCAAGCACATCGCCACTGCCCGCCCTCTGTGCCAACGTGGGTGAGACAGCCGGCTTGTTCGAATTTACTGTAGAGGGCGAGATGGCTGTCGAGGATGCGCAAGGCTGAGAAGAAGCACAGGGGGAGGGGCCGCTTGGAGGCAGGCAGGGTCAGGAACGAGCCGGGGGCGAGCCCGTTTGCGGTGGCGCCGTCGAAGGCGACGACGCCGGTGGAGCCGCCTCCGGATCCCGAGGTGGCTGAGCGAGCGACGCGCCGGTCGTTCACCGCGGAGTTCAAGCGCCAGGTGCTCGCCGAGGCGGACGCCTGCATCGAGCCGGGCCAGAGCGGGGCGCTGCTGCGGCGCCACGGGCTGTACTCGTCGCACCGGACGAGCTGGCGGCTGCAGCGCGAGCAGGGGGCGCTGGCCGGGCTGTCACCGCGCAAGCGCGGGCGCAAGGCGGGGGCGAAGAACCCCCTGGCCGAGACCGTGGTCCGGCTCGAGCGCGCCCTTGAGCGCACGACACGGCGTGCCGAGCGCGCCGAACGCCTGCTCGAGCTCCAAAAAAAAGTCGCGGAATTGCTCGGGGAGACACTGCCCGCCGAGGAGGAGCTTCTGGAGGCGGACCGCCGGGGTCTGCCGATCCCGCCGGCGACGAGACGGAGGCTCTGATGCGGCTCGTCGACGAGCACGCAGCGAGCGATGGTGTCGCGCCGAGCTGCAGGGCGGTGGGCCTGGCACGCGCCACGTACTACCGGCGAAAGCAGCCCAAGGCCGTGCCGGCCGTGCGCCCAGCACCGCAGCGCGCACTGGGAGCCGAGGAGCGGGCCCGGGTGCTCGCCGTCCTCAACGAAGAGCGCCACGCGGACCTCGCCCCGGCCACGGTCTACGCCAAGCTTCTCGACGAGCGCAGCGAGTACCTCTGCTCGGTGCGCACCATGTACCGCCTGCTCGCCGCCGCCGGCGGGGTGCGCGAGCGCCGCGACCAGCTCGTGCACCCGGCGTACGCCAAGCCCGAGTTGCTCGCGACCGGGCCCAAGCAGGTCTGGTCGTGGGACATCACCAAGCTGCTCGGCCCAGCCAAGTGGACCTACTTCTACCTCTACGTCGTGCTCGACATCTTCAGCCGCTACGTCGTCGGCTGGATGGTCGCCGGCCGCGAGAGTGCAGCGCACGCCCGGCGCCTCATCAGCGAGACGTACGCCAAGCAGGGTGTGACACCCGGGTCGCTCACCCTGCATCAGGACCGCGGCCCGGCGATGCGCGCCAAGAGCTTCGCCCAGACTGTTGCCGCTCGCGCTGGCTGATGCATTCGTGGACCGACTGGATGATGGCCATCGCACGGGATGAGCGGCGGCCGCTCACGCACGTGATGGCGTGAGCGGCCGCGTTGGTCAGAAGTCGGCGTCGGGCTCGGCGTCGAGGTTGTAGATCGCGATGCCGTGGCGGCGGGCGCGTGCCTCGATTTGCCGCATCTGGCGTAGGCTGTACATCTCGTCGCCGTGGGCCCGCTCGATGGCGGCGATTGCGCGCTCGAGGACGGCGACCAGGGCGAGGGCATCGCTGGCGGCGA
>CAZGUU010000121.1:0-13840 GCA_964529315.1 uncultured Enterobacteriaceae bacterium | reverse complement strand
GACGCGCGGTGGGAACTCTCAGCGGACATCACGGCCTCCGGGGGGCGAGCTCGCCGCCTCGCTCGATCTCCTCGTCGAGCTCGAATAGGCGGTACTTGGGCCCTTCGATGTCGCGGAAGCGACCAGTGAGCACCGCCCAAAGCGTCAAGAACATCAGCGGTGCCATGCCGAGCAGGTACGTGGCGACCGACACGACGCCGAACCCCTCGATGTCGCCACGCATCATGGTGACGACGAACTCGCTCATCTTGTAGGCGAAGCCGCCGCCGGCGACGAACATCACCAGCACGGCCATCGCAAAGAGCACGGCCCCGCGGCCTCCGAGTGCGGCGCGCCTCATCCCTCGCCTCCGGCGACGGTCTCGTCCTCGACCGCCTGCAGCTGGCCCTCGCGCACCCAGCTGCCCAGCCATTGCAGGTAGGCGACCAACGCCAGGGCTCGCTCCTGGGGACGCTTGTCGGCGTCGAAGAACCACGGGTAGCCGGGCATCACCGACCATGGCGACACGCTTCGCGGGTCGTAGAGATGCGCCATCTGCCAGTCGTTCGAGCGCTTGCCCCCTTCGCGAATCAGGTCGGGCCCGATGCGCCGCGTGCCGAAGAGGTGCGGCAGGTTCATGTCGTTCTGGTACTCCTCGGGACGAGAGACGGGTCCGAAGCGCAGGTCCTCGCTCGACACCGGGCGGACGAACTGCGAGTGGCAGTGCCAGCAGGCCTCGGCGATGTAGGAGTCGCGTCCGGTGCGCAGCGCCCGGGCGAAGCTCTCCGGCGTCACCGTGCCATACACTCGCTGAAACTCCTGCGGATAGTCCTCGGCGAGCTGGTGGAACTCCTGCGGAATCGTCCGCGCCACCTCCTCGACCGAGCGCACCGGAATGCGGCGCAGCGTCAGAACCGGCATCGCACCCTGCAGGAAGAAGCCGAGCAGGAAGGTGATCACGCCGGCGATCAGAAAGCTCGCGCCGAAGCGTTCCATCAGATCGCCTCTGCCGCGGCGCGGTCGAGCACCGGGCTGGTCGCGGGCTGGCGAGCGGTGATCCACATCGCGTAGAAGAGCAGCCCTTGTCCGGCGACGATCATGAGACCGGCGAAGCTGCGCACCCACCAGAAGGGCATCGAGGCGATCACCGACTCCGACCAGGGGCTGAGCGCAGCCCAGCTGAAGCCCTGGACGAGACCCGCGGCCGTCAGGTCGACGACCATGAGCGCGAGCCCGATCGTGGTCAGCCAGTAGTGGCCGGTGAGCAGGCGCGGGCTCACCCAGGCTCGCCCGACCGCCCGCGGCCAGAGGTCGACGAAGAAGCCGAAGATCCAGAAGCCGAACACGCCGAACATCACCATGTGGGCGTGGCCCACCACCCAGTCGGTGAAGTGGATGATCTTCTGGAAGGTGAGCGTCACCTGGAAGGCGCACTGCAGGCAGGTGATCGCGTACATGATCATGCCGGTGTAGAACCAGCGGATCGCCAGGTTGCCGCGCATCGCGTCGGCACGCCCATGCAGCGTGCCGAAGAAGTTGACGATCACCGTGACCACGACCATCTCGACGGCGATCGTCGCCACGATGGCGCCGTACTGCGCGTACATCGGGATGGGGCTCAGCAGGAAGTGGTGCACGCCCTGCATCGGGTAGAAGAAGGCGATCCCCCAGAACCCGATCAGCGACAGTGCGTGGCTCCAGATCGGCTTGCGCAGCAGGAGCGGCACGAAGAAGTACATCAGCCCCCAGCCGATGGGCGTGACGAACAGGCCGACCAGGTCGTGGATGAAGAGCCCGGTGATCGCCGCGCCGGCGGTTCCGGGCACCCAGAACTGCGGCAGGTAGTTCCCCATGAAGTACACCAGGCCGGTCCAGGCGAAGGCGGCCAGGAAGTACCACAGGCTCACGTAGAGCCCCTGCTCCTCGGTACGCAGGATCGGCGCGGCGAGGTTCACGACCAGCAGCACGAGCCCGACCAGCACCAGCGGGTCGACGAAGATCGGCGTCTCGCCCCACTCGATGGCCTGCCCGTAGCCGGCGAGCTGGCCGCCGATCGTCAGCAGCATGAGGAGCTGCCAGGCCCAGAAGACCAGCCA
This sequence comes from uncultured Enterobacteriaceae bacterium, assembly GCA_964529315.1. GTDB lineage: Bacteria > Desulfobacterota > Binatia > UBA12015 > UBA12015 > CAZGUU01. The sequence continues at coordinate 11,765 of CAZGUU010000121.1, read as the reverse complement.
GCCCAGCGCGTCGGAGAGCACGGGACGGCGCGTCAGGCGCGGGATCGCGAAGAGCATCCCGGCGATGAATGCGTTGGCGATGAAGCCGTACGCCGCCATGTTCGTGTGCACCATGCGCACGCGCCCCGGCGACAGCCACTCGATCCCGGCGAAGGGGTAGAGGTTGTTCAGCTGGAAGGAGTACGAGAGGCCGCCGAGCACGGACACCGCCAGGAAGACGGCGCTGGCGGTCAGGTGGGCACGGATCAGGTCGAGGTTGACCAGCGCACGACGGTCGACGGTCGCGATCAAGGTACCTGCTCCTTGGGCGTCGCCGCGCCCGTGGCGGCCTGCGCCGCCGGATCGGCCTGGCCGCGCAGCGACATCACGAACGCGACCAGGTTCCAGGCGTCGCCGGCGCGGATGCTCTCGCCGTCGGGGCTGTCGAACACGTCCGCGTACGAGGGCATCGCCGTGCCATTGAGGCCTGTCATGAAGGTCCGGTAGACGTCCTCGGGAGCCGCTCCGCTCTTGAGCGCCCCCTTGGTGAAGTTGAACGGCTTCTGCGGGTTGCCCCACTCGTCTGGCTTCAGGGTGAGCGCCGAGGGCCCGTCACCGCGGCCCTCCTGGCCGTGGCAGCGCCAGCACTCGAGGCCCTCGTAGAGCTCTCGGCCTCTCGCCACGGACTCGGGCGAGCCGAGCCCGGCCGGCGCCTTGGGAATGAAGATCGGCGCCCCCGATCCCTCGGTGTCCCACTTGGGGTAGAAGCTCTTGAGGTACTCCACCAGGGCCAGGCGCTCGAGCTCGGGGAGCATCGACCACTCCGGCATCGAGGTCCGGTTCACCCCGAGGGTGATCGTCCGGTAGAGGTCCGCGTCGGTGGGCAGCGTTCCGTTGGGGGTCGAGCGGAACTTGAACAGGCCCTTGGTGAAGTCGCGCGGCTTGACGATGAGCATCTCCGCCGCCGGCCCGTGCCCGTCGCCTTTCGAGCCGTGGCAGCCCACACATTGCGTCTGGTAGACGCGCTCGCCCTTGGTGCGCAGCGCGGCTCGGGTGTCCGCCGCTGCGGCCAAGCGGGCCGATGCACAGAGCAGACAGACGGCAGCGACGGCGAGCAGCGCAAGCCCGCGCACCCTCATGAGGCCACCGCCGGCCGATAGGGAACGAAGCGCCCCAGGGGCTGCAGCGCGCCCAGGGTCACGCCGTAGACGACGTGCGTGGCTGCGGCCACCCAGACGGGCATCAGCTCGAGGACGTACGCCTGTCCGAACAGACGCGGCTGCAGCCATGCGATCACCACGTAGAAGTTCACCACCCACATCAGGAGCCCATAGATGGCGCCGAGCAGGAGCTGCAAGCCGGCGCGGTCCGGTATCAGGTAATTGACGGCCACGTGGAAGACGGCACCGGCGATCGCGCCGACCGAGAAGTGGACCACGACGACCAGCATGAAGAAGCTCAGGTCGTCGGTGACCAGGGCCTTGGGGCCGAGGAACACCGTGCCGTACACGCGCAGGAAGAGCAGCGGGTCCTGGCGGACGAGCAGCGAGCCGGCGACGTTGAACAGGAAGCTGACCAGGCTTCCGAGCACGCCGAGCAGCAGGCCCGCGACGACGTAGAAGGTCAGGTAGAAGCCCTTGGGGGGCCAGGTCGCCTCCGGCGCCGGGCCGCGCGCGGAGATCTCCAGGAGGCGGTCCTCGAGCGCGCGCAGGGCGCGGCGCTGCTCCTCGATCTGACGCAGGATCTCCTCTCGTTCCATCGACACGCCACCGGCCCCCGACCGGCAGTGCTCATGCCACTTGCTCGCCGAAATCTCAATCTCATGGCTCGACTGCTTCTCATCGACCTTGACGAATATCATGCCGGATGTTGGCTGTAGGGCTGCATGAGGACGGAGGCTCGTATGAATGCTGCGCACCGGGGGAGCGGCGGTTGGCTGCGCGCGCTCTGAGCCCGAACGCCACAGCTGGGTCCGTAGCGAGGCGGTCGAGATGCCAGGCGAGGCGCAGCCTTGCAGGCCCCAGCGCCCGCGTCGTACCTGCACGGTACGACGCAGGGCCCGCAGGGCCGAAAGGCAAGCCGCAGCCGGCAGATCGGCCGCCGCAGTAGGACCCAGCCGTGGCGTTCGGGCTGAGCAAGGGGAGCGCCGGTGCGCGCCGGCAGCGGCTCTTCGCACCCTTCCCCGAGACGGGTCCCTGGAGCGCGCTCGGGCTCACGCGCGGCCAGTTCCTCGGGATTCTGGCCCTGAGCGTGGCGGTCTTTCTCCTCTGGGGCGGAGCTCTGTGGTCGCATCTGGGCGGCCGCGAGTTCGGACGCCTGGCGGCGAGCTACGCGGTCATCCCGATCGCAGTGGCCGCCGCGCTGTACCGCAACAGCAGGCTCCGCTGGCCGCTGCTGCTCGCGGGGAGCGGCGTGATCGGGATCCTCAAGCTGGTCGCCACGGCGGGCCTCGACCTACTCTTCGGCCTGGCCGTGGGAGCGCGCTGACCCGGCGAGCGCGCGGGAGGGAGAGGCGATGGCGACGGCACACGAGTTCACCGCACACCTGGAGTGGCGCAAGGGCGCCGGAGACCTGGCCTGGGGCAACCACCGGATGAGCTTCGCCGGGCGCCCGTCGATCGAGGTCTCGGCCGCACCGCAGTACCGCGGCGATCCGGCGCGGCTCAATCCCGAGGAGCTCTTCCTCGCCTCGCTCGCCTCGTGTCAGATGCTCACCTACGTCTCGCTGGCCGGCCGCGCCGGCCTCGAGGTGCTCGCCTACGAGGACACCCCGCGCGCGACGCTGGCGATCGCCGATCGAAAGATGCGCATCACCGAGGTGCTGCTCCGGCCACGCATCACTCTCGCGGCAGGCCAGGACCAGGAGAAGGCTCGGGCACTCGTCGAGTCGGCGCACGGCGGCTGCTTCATCGCCAACTCGGTTTCGTGTGCGGTGCGCCTGGAGCCCGAGATCGTCGGCTGAGATCCGGGCAGTGTCCGCCGAGGCGCGGGCGGCTGGCTCGACCCTCCGGCCGGGCGCTACCGGCCCGTCAGTGCGAGTGGAGGTGCAGGTGGCTCTCCCCGGCGCCACCGAGCAGACCCCGCACCAGGGTCAGGCCGCCGAAGGCGAGCACCAGGAGACCCGAGGCGAACGCCAGGCGAGCGCGTAGCGCGGGGCGTGCGAAGAGCCTACCCGTGATCCCCAGCGCGAGCATGGCAGGTATCGTTCCCAGGCCAAACGCGAGCATCGTCGCCATGCCCCGTGCCGCCGAGGCCTCGGCCGCCGCACGGGCGGCGAAGGCATAGATCAGCTGGCAGGGCAGAAAGGCGTTGAAGACGCCGAGGGCGAGCGGCGCGGCCAGGGAGCTCGAGCGCATCGCACCGCCCAGCCAGCGCCCGAGCGTCGCCTGGACCAGGGCCGCGCCGCGCGCCGTGACGCGCCCGAGAGCACCGAGCATCTCGAGGCCGATCGCGATCATCAGCAGCCCGGCCGCGACGGCGAGCGCCCGCTCGAAGAGTCGCGTCGGCCCGCTGGCGACCACGGCCGCACCGAGCAGACCCGAGACCGCCCCGACGAAGGCGAGCGCGTTCAGCCGCCCCAGATTGTAGAGCACCTGGCGCAGCACGGGGTGGGGCCCCGCGACGCCGCCCAGGGCCAGCGGGAAGCCGCCGCACATGCCGATGCAGTGCAGCGATCCAGCGAGGCCGCCGAGGAACGGCAGGGCGAGCTCTGCACCGCTCATCGCGAGGCGCTCGGCGCGCCGCCCGGCAGGACGCCACGCCGGCACCGGCAAGAGCGCGCCCGACGCCGGTCGCCGGACGAGCCGACCCTCCCGCCCCTCACCATCGCGGTCTGGGAGCTGCGGCTCATCCCGGTCGCTCAGTGCAGCATCACGCGGAAGGACTGGCGGGCGAAATCGAGGACGTCGGACGGGAAGACGCCGAACACCACCGTGCCCACGGTCGCGACGAGCAGCGAGAAGGAGAGGTAGGGCCGGGATTCGATCGGCACGGCCGGCTCGACCGGATCCCTCATGTACATCGCGATGATCACGCCCAGGTAGTAGTACGCGGCGACCGCGCTGTTCAGCACGGCGATCACCGCCAAACCCAGGTAGCCCGCGCTCACCGCTGCCTCGATCAGGTAGAGCTTGCCGGCGAAGCCGGCGAGCGGCGGGATGCCGGTCAGCGAGAGCAGGAAGATCGTCATCGCGCCGGCGAGCAGGGGCCGGCGCTCGGAGAGGCCGTGGTAGTCGTCGATCGACTCGTGGGCGTCGCCTCGCGCGCCGAGGGCGACGACCACGCCGAACGCGCCGAGTGTCGTGAAGGCATAGTTGAGCAGGTAGAAGAGCACCGCTCCGCCGGCGCGCGAGGTTCCCGCGACGAGGGCCACGAGAAGGTAGCCGGCGTGCGCGATGCTCGAGTAGGCGAGCATGCGCTTGACGTTTCTCTGCACGATCGCCGCCACGTTACCGACCGTCATCGTCAGGACGGCGAGCCACCAGAGCACGCCCGCCCACTCGACGTGCAGCGGCGACAGCGCACCCAGAAACAGCCGGGCGAAGGCGACGAAGGCGGCGGCCTTGATGCCGACCGCCATCATCGCCGTCACCGTCGACGGCGCGCCCTGGTAGACGTCGGGCGTCCAGAAGTGGAATGGAGCGGCACCCATCTTGAAACCCAGCCCGACGATCAGCAGCGCGACGCCGCCGAGCACCGCCAGGCGCGGCGCATCGGCGATCCCGTCGGCGAGCCCGGCGAAGCCCGTGTGCCCGGTCGCGCCGTAGAGCACGGCGATGCCGTAGAGCAGAAAGCCGCTGGCAAACGCCCCGAGCAGGAAGTACTTGAGCGCCGCCTCGCCGGAAGCGCGGTCGCGGCGGTGTATGCCGACCAGGACGTAGGTCGCCACCGACATGATCTCGAGACCGAGGAACAGGACGATCAGGTCGCGCGCCGCCGCCATGACGATCATCCCCGAGGTCGCGAACAGGACCAGCGAGTAGAGCTCGCGCGCGCGCACGCGGATCGCCTCGAGATGCCCCTGCGCCATGAAGAGCGTGAGGCTCGCCGCGAGGAGGAAGAGCAGGTCGGCGAGCAGGGCGATGCCGTCGAGCATGAAGGCTCCGCCGAAGGCCGCCTGATCCCGGCCGAGCAGCAGCGCGCTGGCCAGCGCGGCCGCGCCCAGGCCGAGCTGCGAGAGCCACAGGATCGCCGTCGCGCCCTCCCTCCGCGGCGAGAACGCCCCGTAGAGCAGGACGACCATCGCGAAGGTGGCAACGATCGCAAACGGCGCGATCGCCAGCCATTCCGCAGTGCCGAAGGTCGCGGGGCTCACGGCAGCTCCGCCCGTGCCCGCAGGATGCCGTGCCCCGCCCCGGGTACGGGCGCCGCGGCGTGCTCACCGTGCGCAGCGGCGGGTGGCCGCGGCGCCGGCGCCCCCGCACGCAGCCCGTCCTCCGGCGCCAGATGGCGCGATGCTCCGGCCTGCTCGAGGCGCGTGAGCAGCACCCGGGTCGTAGGCTCGATGCGCTCGAGGAACGGCTTGGGGTAAAGACCGATCCAGAAGATCCCGATCAGGATCGGCACCAACGCGGCGATCTCCCGTGGCCGGAGATCCTCGAGCTTCTCGATGGCCGGGTTGGTCACCGGGCCGAAGATCACCCCCTGGTACATGGTCAGCATGTAGGCGGCGCCCAGCACGACGCCGATCGTTCCCAGCGCGCCGGCCAGCGGGTACGCCCGGAAGGCGCCGAGCAGGCAGAGGAACTCCCCGACGAAGCCGTTGGTGCCCGGCAGGCCGATCGAGGAGAGCATGACCACCAGGAAGATCGCCGAGTACACCGGCACGATGCGCCACAGGCCGCCGTACTGGGTGATCTGGCGCGTGTGCGTGCGGTCGTAGACGAAGCCGATCAGGATGAAGAGGGCGCCGGTGGAGAGGCCGTGGTTCACCATCTGCAAGACCCCGCCGGTGACACCCGTCGTGTTGAAGGCATAGAGCCCGAGCATGACGAAGCCCAGGTGGCTGACCGACGAGTAGGCGACCAGCCGCTTCATGTCGGGCTGCGGGAAGGCGACCATCGCCCCGTAGACGATCCCCACGACCGCGAGCAGCATGATCACGGGAAACGCATCCTGCGCCGCCAGCGGGAACATCGGCAGGGCGAAGCGGACGAATCCGTAGGCGCCCATCTTCAGCAGCACACCGGCCAGGTCGACTGAGCCGCCGGTCGGTGCCTCGGTGTGCGCGTCGGGCAGCCAGGTGTGCAGCGGCACCATCGGAACCTTGATCATGAAGGCGACGGCGAAGGCAGCAAAGCAGGCGAGCTGCTCGGAATAGGTGAGCGACGTCGCGTAGAGCGAGACGATGTCGAAGCTCAGCACCCCCGTCTGCTGCGCGTGGCGCAGGACGACGTAGAGCAGGGCGACCAGCATGAGCGCGCTCCCACCCATCGTGTAGAGCACGAACTTGACCGCCGCGTAGCGCCGCCGCGGGCCGCCCCAGATGCCGATGATCAGCGCCATCGGGAAGAGCATCAGCTCCCAGAACATGAAGAAGAGGAACAGGTCGACGGCGAGCAGGGCGCCGAGCATGCCCCACTCGAGGACCAGCATGAGGCAGAGGAACTCCTTGACCCGCTTGCGGATGTCGGTCCACGAGGCGAGCAGAATCACTGGCGAGAGAAAGGTGGTCAGCACGACCAGCCACAGGGAGAAGCCGTCGACGCCCAGCGAGTAGGAGACGCCGAGGCTCGGCATCCAGCGTGCCTTCTCGGCGAGCTGGAGCTGGCCGTCGCCCGGATCGAAGGCACCGACCAGGGCCAGCGAGAGGCCGAACGGCACGAGGGAGAGCGCCAGCCCGACGACCCGGCACAGCGCCTCCGCGCGAGCCGGCAGCAGCGCCAGGAGCAGCGCCCCCACCAGGGGGGACCAGAGAATCAGCGAGAGGATCGAGTCGTGCATCACCGGTCTTCCGGGCTCACCGGGCGAGCCAGTAGTAGCCGGCCGTACACACCGCGCCGACCAGCAGCCCGAGCGCGTAGTGCTGCACGTTCCCGGTCTGCAGGCGGCGCACCACCAGCGCCGACCCGCGGAAGAAATCGCCCACGCCGTTGACCAGGCCGTCGATGAGCATCGCGTCGCAGACCTTCCAGAAGAAGCGCGAGGTCGCGACGTAGGGCTGGAGGAAGAGCACGCCGTAGATCTCGTCGACGAACCACTTGCCGGAGAGCAGCGCGAAGACCCGCGGGAAGCGCTCCTGCAGCGCCTCGGCGATCCGCGAGGGCTGGCCGTACATGCGCCAGGCGACGAAGATGCCGGAGAGCGCGACCGCCGTGGTCACCAGCGTGAGCGCCAGGGCGGTCGAGCCGGAGGGCTCGGCGTGCGCCGCACCGTGGGCGCCGTGCGGGGCTGCGAAGACCGGGGCCAGGAAGTGCCCGAAGCGGTCGCCCCACAGCACGCCGTGCGGCAGCCCGACCCAGCCGCCGATCACCGAGAGCACGGCCAGCAGCACGAGCGGCAGGGTCATCGTCGCCGGGGACTCGTGGACGTGGGCCTCCTTCTCGGGGTCCATGCGGCTGTCGCCCGAGAAGGCGAGGAAGTAAGCGCGGAACATGTAGAAGGCGGTGAGGCCGGCGGCGGCGAGGCCGAGCAGCCACTGCAGGCGATGGCCGCCGACGAATGCGGCCTCCAGGACCATGTCCTTCGAGAAGAAGGCGGCCAGCGGTGGCACCCCGGAGATCGCCAGGGTGGCGACGAGGAAGGTGCGCGCGGTCACCGGCAGGTGGCGGCGCAACCCGCCCATCTTGAACACGTCGAGCTCGCCGTGCAGGGCGTGCATGACGCTGCCCGCCCCGAGGAAGAGCAGCGCCTTGAAGAAGGCGTGCGTCATCAGGTGGAACACGCCCGCCGAGAAGGCGCCCACGCCGACGCCCAGGATCATGTAGCCGATCTGCGAGATCGTCGAGTAGGCGAGGATCTTCTTCAAATCCCGCTGCACCAGGGCGATGGTCGCGGCGAACAGCGCGGTGAGCGCGCCGATCGTCGCTACGACGTCGAGGGCCAGCGGGGCCAGCACGTAAAGGTGCGAGAGCCGGGCGATCATGTACACGCCCGCGGTGACCATGGTCGCTGCGTGGATCAACGCCGAGACCGGCGTGGGGCCGGCCATGGCGTCGGGCAGCCACACGTAGAGCGGGATCTGCGCCGACTTGCCCGTCGCGCCGACCAGCAGGAGCAGACAGACGGCGGTCACCACCCCCGGCGCGGCCTCGCCGAGCTGGGGTGCGAGCCTCGCGATCTCGGGAAAGTCGAGCGTCGGCGCGCCGAGCTTCGCCAGGCTCCAGAAGAGCAGGAACATGCCGATCAAGAAGGCCGCGTCGCCCACCCGGTTGGCGACGAACGCCTTGCGCCCGGCCACCGCGTTGGGCAGCTCCGCGTACCAGAAGCCGATCAGCACGTAGGAGCAGAAGCCCACGCCCTCCCAGCCGATGAACAAGACCGGCAGGGAGTCGGCCAGCACCAGCACCAGCATCGCGCCGGTGAAGAGGTTCAGATAGGCGAAGAAGCGCGCGACGTCCGGATCCTCGTGCATGTAGCCGAGCGAGTAGAGGTGGATCAGGAAGCCCACGCCCGTCACCACGAGCAGCATCACGGCGGTGAGCGCGTCGAGCCGCAGCGTGAAGTCGACCTGCAGGGGTGCCACGTGGATCCACGGGGCGACGTGGTCGACCAGCGAGCCGCCCTCGGCAAGCCCCCAGAAGCGAGCGACCGCGAGCAGCGCGACGGCGAAGGCGCCCAGGATCACGCCCGGCCCGACGAGCTCGGCGAGCCGCTTGCGCCCGGTCGTCGCCGCGACCACGCAGAGCGCCGTCCCGAGGAACGGGAGCAGCGGGATCCAGCGCAGGATCGACGTTTCCATCTCGGACATGCTCGAAGACCGCCTCGCCTACTGGTGCTCGCCCCGCCCGCGCTAGCCGCGCAGGTCGCTGATCTCGTCCACGTTCACCGTCCGGCGCTGCGCGAAATTCGCCAGGATGATCGCCAGCCCGACCGCCGCCTCGGCGGCGGCGACCGTCATCACGAAGAACACCACGACCTGCCCGTCCATCGACCACTGCCGGCGGGCCAGCGCGACGAAGGTCAGGTTGACCGCGTTGAGCATCAGCTCGATCGCCATGAACACCACGATCACGTTGCGCCTCAGCAGGACGCCGGCCGCACCGATCGCAAACAGGATCGCGGCCAGAACCAGGTAGTGGTCGGTGGGAACCATGGTCATCGGTGCGCGACTCGCGTCGTCAGACCTTGCGCCGCGCCAGGACCACCGCGCCGACCAGGGCGACGAGCAGCAGCACGCTGGTCAGCTCGAAGGCGAGCAGGTGCGTCGTGAACAGGCGCGTCGCCAGGCTCTGCGTCGTACCGAACGACGCCGGAACCTCGGCTCCCTCGCCCGAGCGCCCGAGCGCCACCATCGCGGCGAGCTCGACGACGAGCAGGACGGTGAGCGCGACCACTGCGGAGCGCAAGCCGGCTCGCCCCTCCAGGCGCACCTCGTCGCCGCTGGCGATGAGCATCAGGACGAACAGGAAGAGCACCATGATCGCGCCGGCGTAGACGATCACTTGCAGGAAGGCGACCAGGTGGGCGTCGAGCAGGACGAACATCACCGCGATCAGGAACAGCGTGTTCACCAGCGCGAGCGCGCAGTAGATCGGATTGCGGTGCAGGATCACGGTGAGCGCCGAGCCCACCGAGAGCAGCGCGAGCAGATAGAAGAGGATCACGCGACCGTCCAGCCCTGGAGCAGCAGGAGAAGCACCGCGCTCACACCCAGATTGCCCAGGGCGATCGGAAGCAGCCGCTTCCAGCCCAGGGCCATGAGCTGGTCGTAGCGCAGCCGCGGCATCGACCAGCGAACCAGGATCTGCACCCAGCAGAACACGAACAGCTTCACCAGGAACGAGACGACCTGCAGCACGGTGACCAGCAGCGAGGGCACGGCGACCTCGAGGCCACCCGGAAAGTGGAAGCCGTCGCGCTGCAGGTAGGGGACCTGCCAGCCGCCGAAGAAAAGCGTGGTCACCAGCCCGGCGACGATCGCCACCTCGACGAAGTCGGCCATCATGAACACCGACTGCTTCGAGCCCGAGTACTCGGTGAAGAAGCCGGAGATCAGCTCGGACTCGGCCTCGGGGAGGTCGAAGGGTGCCCGCTTGGACTCGGCCATTCCGGCGATGAACAGGATCACCAGGGCGAGCGGCTGGTAGAACACCCCCCAGGCGGGGATCACGCCCCACATGAGCTCGCCCTGGGCACGCGCGATCTCCTGCAAGTCGAGCGTGCCGTAGGTGAGGACCACGGCGACCAGCGCCAGCCCCATCGCGATCTCGTAGGAGATCATCTGCGCCGAGCCACGCACGCCGCCGAGCAGCGCGAAGCGCGAGTTCGACGCCCAGCCGCCGAGCACGACGCCGTAGACGCCCAACGACACCAGGGCGAGGACGAAGAGCACGCCCACGCCGAGCGGGGCCGCCTGGAGATCGATCACCCGCTCGCCGATCACCAGCACGTCGCCGAAGGGAATCACGGCGAAGGTGAGGAAGAGCGGAAACAGCGCCAGGAACGGGGCCAGCCAGTGCAGGAAGTGGTCAGCCCCCTCGGGGACGACGTCCTCCTTGGTGAACAGCTTCACGGGATCGGCCATCAGCGTGTTCACGATGCCCAAGTTGAACGGCAGGAGCCCGCCGAAGAGGTTCGCCCGGTTGGCACCCACGCGGTCCTGGATCAGCGCCGAGCCCTTGCGCTCCACCCAGAGCAGGAGCACGCCCACCTGGACCACGATCAGGAGGGCGACCAGACACTTGGCGATGACGATCAGCAGGTCCATGCGAAGTGGTTTCGGCCGGCGGGCCTCGGGGTCAGTCCCATTCCAGGGCGCCCACCTTCCAAACGTAGGCCAGTCCGACGCCGAGGATGACCACGAACACCGCCATCTCGGCGAGCCCGAACCAGCCGAGCTGCCGGAAGACGACGGCCCAGGGGTACATGAAGACGACCTCGACGTCGAAGACGATGAAGAGGATCGCAGTGAGATAGAATTTGACCGGGAAGCGGTGCCCGCGCACCTCGCCCACGGAGCGGTTGCCCGCCTCGAAGACCGACAGCTTGGCCCGCGTCGGGCGACGGCGACCCAGCAGGCGGCTCGCCCCCACCATGATCGCCACCACCAGGGCGCAAAGCCCGGCGCTGATCAGCACCGCAACGTATGGGTCATTCACGAGGCCGGTCTCGCCGCGTCCACACGAGGCCCCAGGGCGGCCTCGCGAAAGCCGAGCTTAGCTAGGGAAATCGAACCACCATGTCAAACTCCAGCGGGCGCTCGGGGTGGTGTTTTCGCCGGACCGTTGCTAGGCGCGGCGCATGGAGCAGGCCGCCGCGCTGCAGGCGACGCCCACCGATCTGGTCTCGCGAGCGGCGCTGCGCCGCTGGCCCGCGACCCGCCTCGAAGCCGTCGAGCCGCTGGCCGGCGACGCCTCGGCGCGACGCTACGTGCGCCTGCACCTGCGCGGCGGCGACGCCCCGCGCACTGCGGTGGCGATGCTCCTCCCGCCCGAGGATGCCCTGCGCTCCGAGGAGCTCACGGGCAAGGGCGCGGCACCGCGCGAGCTGCCGTTTCTCGACGTCCAGCGCTACCTGGCCGCGCACGCGATCGCCGTACCCGAGCTGCTCGACGCCGACGTGCCGGGCGGCGTGCTGCTGCTCGAGGACGTCGGCGACCTCTGCCTGGCTCGAGCGGCGGCCACGGC
>CAZGUU010000120.1:0-13971 GCA_964529315.1 uncultured Enterobacteriaceae bacterium | reverse complement strand
TCGGCGAGCGTCGACTTGCCGTGGTCGATGTGGGCGATGATCGAGAAGTTGCGGATCCGGGACGTGTCCATCGAAGCGGTCGAGTCTATCAGAACGACTCGCCCCGCGCTGCTCAGCTCGCCCGGTACCAGATCGGCGACGCCCAGGCGCGCTCCTGGATCGTCCGGGGCACGGCGGGGTTGCAGCACTCCTCGTACTGCTCCGGGAGCGACGCCGGGTCGGCGCACACCACGCCGAGACGGTTGCACATCCAGGTGCTCCAGCGGCAGCTCGGGTTCTCGACCACCCGGGGGTAGTAGAACGCCGCCTGGTCGCGGTCGAATTCGGGATCCCGCCACACCGCGCACAGCGAGTCGAAGCCGGCGCCGAGCGGCTCGCAGGTCGCGAGATCGACGGTCGCGCCGTTGCCCGGGTCGCCCGCCACCTCGAAGATCTGCTCGTGGGTCTCGCCCTGGGCGTCGATCCAGCCCTTGACGATCTGCACGCGCTGCAGCCGGGTTCCGGGGGCGCCGGCCACCCCGGGATCGGCCAGGGCGAGGACCGCGAAGCGCGGCGCCGCAGCCCCCTCCCCGACCGGGCCCAACCGGCCGCCCATGGGTACACCCCGGCCGTAGCCCTGCTCGACGAAGTCGGGGCGCGCGCAGAGGTCGGAGGGCAGATCGCCGGCGAAGAAGCGCACGATCGGCCGCGTGCCGCTGGTCGCGTAAACCTCGCGGCGCCGCATCGCATCGAAGAGCGCCTCGCGCGAGTTCTCTTGCGCCCAGACGACCGCCAGGCCGCCTGGGTTGGCCTCGATGCCGGCCGGCGAGTCACGCGACAGCATGCGCTCGGCGTTGGGCTCGAAGAGGTGCCCCTGATAGTCCGCCTCCTCGGTGGCCCCGCTCGCCGAGGCGTGCGTGTCCGTGCTGCCGATGAGCCCGAACTCGAACGGGTTGGCCCCCAGGCGCCGCTCGATGGCGAGGCCTTCGCGCAGGGCGTTGCGCACGAAGGAGAGCGGAGGAAACACCTCCGCCACGGCGGGTGTCAGGGTGTTCCGACTCATCTTTTCGAAGCCGCACAGCTCGTCGGTCGTGCCCACCCCGGGGCGACACTCCGAGTCGCCCTTGTGCTGGGTGATCTCGACCAGCGGCTCGAAGGCGGCCCGTGCCGCTGCCTCCTCGGCCGTCGCCGGGCTCTCGAACATCAGACCGTTGCTCAGGTTCGAGTTGTGCGGGATCGCCAGGACGTCGCAGCCGTCGCCTCGCTCCAAGCAGTCGCGCTCGAGCGCCGCCCACAGGCCCGCTGCGGTCTGCTCCTCCATGTAGCTCACCGGCAAAGCCGGCACGCTCGCGGTGCGAAAGATCACGTTGCGGTGCAGGTTCTCGGTCTGGCTGGTGTTGAAGGTCCACTCGTAGGCGACGAAGGTAGTGAAGCGGCACGCCGAGCTGCGATCGTAGAACTCCTCGGCCGCGTCCTGGATCGCCCGCCAAATCGGCGAGGCTTGGCCGAGGCAGCGCTGGCCATCGGGACCGCAGAAGGCGTGGCGTGCGGGGGCCGAGGCGCGCAGGTAGGGCGTGATGAAGTCGACGAAGCCGAGCACGGCCGGGGTATCCGTGCCGACGATCGCCCGCAGGCCGGTGCACGCCGCCGAGTCGTAGCCCTCGAGCCCGGGGGTGAGACAGATCTGCACCTCGCCGAGCATCTCGGCATGGTCGGTCACGGCGGCAAAGTCGAGCGGCCGGCGCAGCTGGATGGTACGCGTGGCCCGGCCCTGGGCGTCGTAGGGGGGCAGATCGAGCGGCTCGCCGCGGGCGAAGCGATAGGCCTCGCGCGGCCCGGTGCGCACGTCGCTGGCCATGGCGTCCGGCGAGTAGGCGGTGTGGACGTGCAGCTCGCCGAAGTACGGGTTACCCAGCGGGGCGACGCTGGCACAGGGCTCTCGGTGCTCCACCGGCGCCGCGGGCCGGTCAGAGCAGCCCCACGAGCCCGCGGCGACCGTCACCCCCGCGAGCGCGCCGAACACCCAGCTCCTCGTCCACCTCGTCATCGCACGATCCTCCGCCTGCTCTCCGAGAGCCATGAGCGGCCGTCGAGGCCCGAGCTTTCACCTCGATCCAGGGTCGAACGCAAGCCGGGCCGTGTGCCGACGACGCCGTGATGCACACCCGCTGGCTGCGCCGGAGGGCTCTGGCACCCGACAGGCCGGGTGCAGCGCCGGCCCCGCACCGCCTGTGAGCGGGGATCCCGTCGCGCCGCCGGGCGCTACCGGGCAACGACGCAGCCGGTCGTATCGAGCCAGGGGCGGGGATTTCTGCTCATGCTCTCAGGCCTGGCTGCGAAAGAACTCGACCGTCCGCCGCAGCCCCTCGGCGAGACCCACCTCCGGGCGCCACCCCAGAATCTCGCCCGCCAGGCGCGGCGAGATCACGCTGCGCCGCTGCTCGCCCGGCTTGGCCGGCCCATGGAGCTCCGGGACGTCCGCACCGCAGGCCTCGCGGATCAGCCGGAAGAGCTGGTTCACGTCGGTCTCGATTCCGGTGCCGAAGTTCATCGCGCCGCAGAACGGGCTCGCCAGCAGCGCCAGGTTGGAGCGCACGAGATCGCCGACGTAGACGTAGTCGCGCGTCTGGCCGCCGTCGCCGTTGATCGTCGGCGTCTCGCCGGCCAGCATGCGTTGGGTGAAGATCGCCACCACGCCGGCCTCGCCGTGCGGATCCTGGCGCGGGCCGTAGACGTTGGCGTAGCGCATCGCGACGAACTCGAGCCCGATCATCGCACGGTAGCAGGAGAGGTAGAGCTCACTCGCCCGCTTGCTCACGCCGTACGGGCTCACCGGCTCGAGACGGTGCGTCTCGGGCGCGGGGAACTCCTCCTGCTCTCCGTAAGCGGCGCCACCCGAGGAGGCGAGCAGCACGCGTCGCGTGCCGGACTCGCGTGCGGCCTCGAGCAGGTTGATCAATCCGAGGATGTTCACCTGAGCGTCGAACGCGGGGTCGGCCACCGAGCGCCGCACGTCCATCTGCGCGGCGTGATGGTTCAGGACCTCGGGGCGCTCCCGGCGGAAGACCTCCCGCACCGCCGGGTCCCGAACGTCGAGCTGGACGAAGCTCGCCCCCTCGGGCACCTGCCGGCGCTTGCCGCTCGAGAGGTCGTCGAGGACGACCACCTCGTGCCCGGCGCGCAAGTACGCCTCGGCCACATGCGAGCCGATGAATCCGGCACCACCGGTCACCAGGATCTTCACCGGCCATCCTCCCTTCGCCGGACGCTCACCGCGCGAGCTCGCCGCCCCGAGCCGAGACGGCGCACCACGCCCCCGGGGCTCCTCTCACGCGTCCTCCGCCCGACGGCGACGAAAGTACCCGATCGTCTCCTCCAGCCCCTCGTCCAGCGACACGGTGGGCTCCCAGCCGAGCACCCGGCGGGCCAGCGAGATGTCCGGCCGCCGCACCTGTGGGTCGTCCTTCGTTCGCTCGTCGGTGGGCGCGACGAACACGATCTCCGAGCGGCTGCCGGTCAGCCGGCGCACCGCCTCGGCGAACTCGAGGATCCTCATCTCCTTGGGGTTGCCCAGATTGACCGGGTCGCTGTGCCCCGAGTCCATCAGGGCCACGATGCCCGCGACCAGGTCGCTCACGTAGCAGAAGCTGCGCGTGCGCGAGCCGTCGTCGTAGACGGTCAGCGGCTCGCCACGCAGCGCCTGGCCGATGAAGTTGGTCACCACCCGGCCGTCCTCGGGACGCATGCGCGGCCCGTAGGTGTTGAAAATGCGGAAGATGCGCGTGTCGAGGCCGTGGTAGCGGTGGTACGCCATGGTCATCGCCTCGGCGAAGCGCTTGGACTCGTCGTACACGCCGCGCGGGCCGACCGGGTTCACGTTGCCCCAGTAAGTCTCCGGCTGCGGATGGACCAGCGGATCGCCGTAGACCTCGGAGGTCGAGGCGAGCATGAAGCAGGCCCCCTTGCCGCGCGCCAGACCCAGCGCCTTGTGCGTGCCGAGCGCTCCGACCTTGAGCGTCGGGATGGGCTTCTTCAAGTAGTCGACCGGGCTGGGCAGCGAGGCCAGGTGGAGCACCACGTCGAGCCGGCCCTCGATGTACATGTACTCGGTCACGTCGTGGCGGATGAACTTGAAGCGCTCGTGGCCGGCCAGGTGCTCGATGTTGCGCGTGTGGCCCGTGGCCAGGTTGTCGATCGCGATCACCGAGTGACCATCGGCGAGCAGGCGGTCGGCGAGGTGCGATCCGATGAAGCCCGCGCCGCCGGTGATCAGGATCCTCATCGCTCCGATCCCGGGGCCGGCCGCACCGCGCGGCGCCCCATCGAGAAGTAGGTGAAGCCGTGCGCCGCCATCTGCGCCGGCTCGTAGACGTTGCGGCCGTCGAAGATCACCGGAGCCTTGAGCAGCTGCTTCATGCGGGCGAAGTCCGGGCGGCGGAACTCGTTCCACTCCGTCACCAGGATGAGCGCGTCGGCCCCCTCGAGCGCATCGTAGTTCACCCGGTGGTAGGTGACGCGATCGCCGAGGATCTTGCGCGCCTCGACCATCGCCTCGGGATCGTGCACGGCGATCTGCGCGCCCGCGGCGAGCAGCCGGTCGACGATGATCACCGCGGGCGCCTCGCGCATGTCGTCGGTGCGCGGCTTGAAGGCCAGCCCCCAGACGGCGAAGCGCCGCCCCGAGACGTCGCCGCCGAAGTGGTCGAGCACCCGGCCGACCAGAATGCGCTTCTGCCGGTCGTTCACCTCCTCCACCGCGCGCAGCAGGGTGAAGTCGAGCTGGTGGTCCTGTGCGGAGCTGATCACCGCCTGGACGTCCTTGGGAAAGCAGCTTCCGCCGTACCCCACGCCCGGGAACAGGAAGTGGTGGCCGATGCGCCGGTCGTGGCCGATGCCCCGGCGGACCTCGTTGATGTCCGCGCCCACCTTCTCGCAGAGGTTGGCGATCTCGTTGATGAACGAGATCTTGGTCGCAAGCAGCGAGTTGGCCGCGTACTTGGTCATCTCGGCCGAGCGGTTGTCCATCACCAGGATCGGATTCTCGGTGCGCACGAAAGGCGCGTAGAGCTCCTTCAGCTTGGCCAGCGCGGCCTCGCTGTCGCTGCCGATCACCACGCGGTCGGGCTTCATGAAGTCCTCGATCGCCGCGCCCTCCTTCATGAACTCGGGGTTCGAGACGACCCCCAGGCGGTGGCGGCCGTGCTGGGCGAGGACGCGGCGCACCCGATCCGCGGTGCCGATCGGCACGGTGCTCTTGATGACCACGACCTTGTCGCTCTCGGCCGCCTTGGCGATCGCCTCGGCCACCGCCATCACCGCGGAGAGATCGGCGGCCCCGGAGTGGTCCATCGGCGTGCCGACGGCGATGATGCACACCTCCGCGGCCTTCACCGCCGCGTCCAGGTCGGTGGTGAAGCTCAGGCGCTTCTCCTGGGTGTTGCGCCGCACCAATTCCTCGAGGCCGGGCTCGTAGATCGGAATCTCGCCACGCTGCAGCGCGGCGATCTTCGCCGGCACGACGTCCACGCAGGTGACGTCGTTGCCGCTCTCGGCGAAGCACGTACCCGCGACCAGCCCCACGTAGCCCGTTCCCACGACACAGATCTTCATCTCGAGCTCCAACCCGCCCTTCCCCGGCCGCGGCGGCGGACGGCTCGCCACCGCGCGGACGGTCAGTATGCGTTTCTGTCCACGAACCCGCCGACGAACGTCAGCATCAAGATCTTGAAATCGAGGCGCAGCGACCAGTTCTCGATGTAGTACAGATCGTACTGGATGCGCTTCTCGATCGGGGTGTTGCCCCGCCAGCCGTGCACCTGCGCCCATCCCGTCATTCCTGCCTGGACCATGTGGCGCAGCATGTAGCGAGGGATCCGCTCGCGAAACTCCTCGATGAACACCGGCCGCTCGGGACGCGGCCCGACCAGGCTCATCTCGCCGCGCAGGACGTTGAGCAGCTGAGGCAGCTCGTCGAGCGAGAGGCGGCGCAGCCAGCCGCCGATCCAGGTGCGTCGCGGGTCGTCGCGCACCGCCCACACCGGGCCGGTCTCCGCCTCGGCGTCGCGCCGCATGGTGCGGAACTTCCAGACGCGAAAGACACGCCCGTCCAGACCCATGCGCTCCTGGGAGAACAGCACCGGCCCCGGGGAGCCGAGCCGGACCAGAGCCGCGACCAGCGCCATCAGCGGCGCGAGCAGCGCCAGGGCGAGCGCGCTCAGCACCACGTCCATCGCCCGCTTGGCCACCCGCCGCCAGCCGACCAGGGGGGTGGCGCGCAGGCTGATCACCGGCAGGCCCTCGAACTCCTCGATCCCACTGCGTAGGCTGACGAAGCGTTCGATGTCGGGCACCACCTTCACGTCGACCACCGCGGTGTCCAGCCCACGGAGCAGCGCGCCCAGGCTGGGCAGTGCCTCGAAGGGAAGCGCCATGACCACCTGGTCCACCCCACCGGCGGCGACCACGTCGGCCATCTCGCCCCACGTCCCGAGGACGCGAGTCGTGCCGATCTGCGTGCCCACCCTGGCGGGGTCGTCGGTCAGAAAGCCGTGCACCTTGAGGCCGAGCTCGGGGTGTCGAGCCATCCGCTCGGCCACCCCACGGCCGAGCTCGCCGTCGCCCACCACGAGAACGTGGCGCAGGTTGTAGCCTCGCCGCCGCGCCTCGCGCAGCACCTCGCGCACGGTCGCCCGCTCGACCATGATCAGGAGCGTCGCCAGGACGTAGAAGTAGACCAGCATCAGCCGCGACAGCGAGTACGCCTTCTCGAAGCCGACGAAGCTCACTGCGGTGAAGATCACCATCGCAAGCGACGACGCGCGCAGGATCAGACGCCGCTCCGAGGCCTCCGGGCTGCCGCGCATCGGGTGGTAGAGGCCCACGGCGCGAAACACCAGGCCCCAGATGGCCCAGACGACCGGCAGCAGCGGCAGGTAGTTCTCCGGCGGCGGCACTCCCTTGGTCACGGGGATCACCGGGACGACGAAGCGCAGCCCGTAGGCGAGACCTCCGGCGATGGCCAGCACGAGCAGGTCGGCGACGACGAACAGGCCGACGAAGAGCTGGTGGCGCTCCTTCAGCACGGCGCTACCCGTGCGGCGTCGATGCCCTGGAGGAGGAAGCGGCGCAGCACGGGCTTGGCCTCGCGCCGCGCAAAGCGCGCCGCGTGCCTGCGCAGCCGATCGGCCTCGAACTCGCCCTCCAGCCGGACGAACTCACTCACGCCGGCGATCAGGCCCTCGGCCGTCTGCTGGCCGAAGAGCACTCCCGTCGGGGTGCCGTCGGCCCCGCCCGCGACCACCGTCTCGAGCGCGCCCCCGCCGGCAAACGCGATCGTCGGGCGCCCCAGCGCAGCCGCCTCGAGCGGCGTCAGCCCGAAGTCGTCGTAGCCGGGGAAGACCAGCGCACGGGCGCGCTGGTAGAGGGCGGTCAGCTCGTCGACGGTGCCCCAGCCGAAGAAGGAGACGTTGGGTGGCGCCGAGCGACGCAACCGCGACACGGCCGGGCCGGCGCCGACGACCACCAGGGGCAGGCCGAGCCGGCGGAAGGCCTCGATGGTCAGATCCAGGCGCTTGTTCGGCGCGGCCGCGCCCACCGAGACGAAGTAGTCTCCCAGCTCGCGGGTGAGCGGTGCCTCGAAGAGCGCATCGTCGACCGGCGGGTAGATCACGTTCGCCTCACGGTTGTAGTAGCGCCGGATCCGGCTGCGCACGTGCTCGGAGATCGCGGCGAACGAATCGACGCGCGATGACGAGGCGACGTCCCACATGCGCAGCCACGGAGCGAAGATTCGCCCGGCCATCCGCAGCGCCAGCGGTCCGCGGTCGAAATAGGCCCCGTACGCATCCCAAATATAGCGCATCGGCGTCAGGCAGTAGCAGCCGTGCCAGGAGCCCGGCGCCGGCACCACGCCCTTGGCGACGCAGTGGCTCACGCTGACGATCGCATCGTACCCCGACATGTCGAACTGCTCGATCGCCCAAGGGAGCAGCGGCAGATAATAGGGGTACGAGCGTTGCGCCATCGGCAGGCGTTGCAGGAACGAGGTATGGATCCGGCGCGACTCGATGCGCGGACAGACCGAGCCCGGCGCGTGGATCAGCGTGAAGATCTCGGCATCGGGAAGCAGCTCGCACATCAGGTCCAAGCACTTCTCGCCACCTCGCATCCCGACGAGCCAGTCGTGAACCAGCGCCACCTTCACGCTGCGCCCGCCAGCACCTGCTCGTACGCTGCGCACGTCGCCTCGATCGACCGCTCCCACGGGAAGCGGCGCGCCCGCGCCAAGCCTCGTTGGATCAAGCGTTCACGTTCCGTCTGCTCGATGTCGAACGCCATTCTATAGAGCCCGTCCCTCAGGCAAGCAACCGACCCCGGCGATACCAGGAGTGCCGCGTCGCCGACCACCTCGGGCAGGGCCCCTGCACGAGTGGCGAGGACTGGAGTGCCCACGGCCATGGCCTCCAGCGCCGGCAGGCCGAAGCCCTCGAGACGCGAGGCGACCACCACCGCGGCCGCCCCCGCGTACGCCAGGCGCAGCTCGGCGTCGTCCAGCTCGCCGAGACGCAGAACCGCCTCGGCGGGCAACGATGCCCCGCCCGGCGGGCAGCGCTCGCCCGGGTGCTCGGAGCCTCGGCCCACCAGAGCGAGCTGCAGCCCCGGCAGACCCGCCAGCGCGCCGAGCAGCAGGTCGAGTCCCTTGTGCGGCAGGCCGTTGGTCACGTTGAGCACATAGGGAGGGCGCAGGCCGCGGCGCGCAACGAACGCCTCCACCTGCTGGCGAGGCGGCGGTCCCGCGAGGAGGAACTCAGCCGCCACACCGTTGGGCACGACCCGCACGCGGCTCGGCTCGAAGGAGGCGAGCTCGACCAAGTCACGCGCGACGGCCGCACTCGGCACCAGCACGGCGCGCGCCCGGCGCCGCACGAGTGCGAGCATGGCGCGCGCGTAGGCGGCGTGCAGCGCGGAGCGTGGCAGCTGGAGGTGGATCAGGTCGTGAACCGTCGCGATCAGCGGGCACCGTACCGCCGCCGGCAGGACGTAGTGCGGGACGTGCAGCAGGTCCAGGCCCTCGCGCGCGGCGAGTCGCGCGAGCTCGATGTGCTCGAGCAGCGAGTAGCCGGAGCTGGTCGCGGCCACCACCCGCACGCTCGGCGCGAGCTCGCCGATCCGCGCGGCGTCGGCCGGCCGGGCCAGCGCGACTAGCTCGAACCCCACCAGCCGCTCCGGCGCCCCGCGCAGTAGCTCGCGCACGTAGCGGCCGATCCCTCCGTCGCCGAGCTTGCGCGCGTCGATCCCGATGCGCGGCGCCATGCCCCGAGCGGTTACTCGAGCACCTCGCGCACCACGTAGATCGGCTTGCCCTGCGATTCGTGGTAGGTGCGCGCGAGCATCTCGCCGAGCAGCCCGAAGGTGATGAACTGCAGGCCGGTCACCACCAGGAGGATCGCCAGCAGCACGATCGGCCGGTTGCCGAGCTGCACGCCGAGGGCCAGGCGCTGGAAGCCCAGCACGAGCATCAGCAGGGCCCCCAGCGAGGCGCCGGCGAGGCCGATCAGCCCGAAGACCTGGATCGGCCGGGTGGCGAAGTCCGAAAGAAACTTGACGGTGAAAAGATCGAGGACGACGCGCACGGTGCGCGACAGACCGTACTTCGAGCTCCCCAGCCGCCGCGGCCGGTGGTTCACCTCCATCTCGGTCACGCGGGCTCCCAGATCGCCGGCGATCGCGGGGAGGAAACGGTGCATCTCGCCGTAGAGCTTGAGCGAGCGCGCGATCTCGCCACGGTACGCCTTGATGCCGCATCCGTAATCGTGCAGCTGGACGTCGGTCGCCCAGGAGATCAGGCGGTTGGCGATCTGCGAGGGCAGGATGCGCGTCAGGCGGTCGTCCTGGCGGCTGCGGCGCCAGCCGGAGACCACGTCGAAGCCCTCGCCGAGCCTGGCCACCAGACGCGGGATGTCGGCCGGGTCGTTCTGCAGGTCGCCGTCCATGGTGACCACGACACGTCCGCGCGAACGGGCGAAACCCGCCGCGAGGCCCGCCGTCTGGCCGAAGTTGCGCCGGAAGCGCACCACGCGCACGCGCGGGTCTCGCCGGTGCACCTCGGCGAGCCGGGCGAAGGTGGCGTCGCTCGAGCCATCGTCGACCGCGATCACCTCGCTCGAGACGCCCATGCGCTCGAGCACCGGGAGCAGCTCGGCGAAGAACTCCTCGATCGACTGCTCCTCCTCGAAGAACGGCACCACGACGGAGAGATCGAGCGCTGCGCCCTCCCCGGCTGCGCTCATAGGTACTTGCCGGCGATCCACCGCAAGCGTTCGCGCGTCGCGGCCGGGATCGTCGCCCGGTCGGTGACGATCGCCGCCTCGAGCGCGTGCCGGCACGGGCAGTCGCCGGCCGGCAGAGCCCCGGCCAGCGCCGCCACCGCCCGGCGAGCGAGCGTCGCGTTGGCCTGCAGCACCGCGAGAATGCTCGCCGCGTCGACCTCGGCCTCGCTCTCGTGCCAGCAGTCGTAGTCCGTGGACAGCGCGAGCGTGGCGAAGCACAGCTCCGCTTCGCGGGCGAGCTTGGCCTCTTGCAGGTTGGTCATGCCGATCACGTGTGCGCCCCAGGATCGATACAGGGTCGACTCGGCGCGCGTCGAGAACTGCGGCCCCTCCATGCAGACGTAGGTCCCGCCCTGGTGGACGATGGCGCCCGCCGCACGCGCGGCGCCCGCCACCGCTCGCGCGAGCCCGGCGCACACCGGGTCGCCGAGCTGCACGTGGGCCACCACGCCGTCGCCGAAGAAGGTCGCGCTGCGCGAGAACGTGCGGTCGACGAACTGGTCCGGCACCACGACGTGGCCCGGCGCGATCTCCTCGCGCAGGCTGCCCACGGCGCCGACCGCCAGGAGCTGGCTCACGCCGAGCTGCTTCATGCCGTGCACGTTGGCGCGAAAGTTCAGCTCGCTGGGCAGCAAGCGGTGGCCGCGGCCGTGGCGCGGCAAGAAAGCGATCCGGCAGCCGCCGAGCGTCCCCACGACGTACTCGTCCGAGGGGCTGCCGAACGGGGTATCGAGGCGGACGCGCTCGACGTCCACCAAGCCGTCCAGCTCGTAGAGGCCGCTGCCGCCGATCACGCCGAGGGTGGCTCGATTCTCCAGGGTATCCACGGGCGGTCCTTTCGCACACCGAGGGCCGAACGCAAAGCCGGCCGGCACGCCGGATCGACGGGCTCCGGCGAGGCTCCTACCCGCGCAGCACCGCGATGCGCCGCAGCCGGCGCAGGTCGATGCGCATCACCGGACCGAGCAGGTCCCCGTTGACCGTGTAGTACGCGGGCCGCGCGAACTCGACGTGCAGCTCGGCGCCGATGTTGTCGTAGAGCTCGGGATCCTGCGCGGGGAACCCGTGGTAGAACCGCGCCAGCCGCCGGATCAGGCGCGAGGCGCGCGCCGGGCCGCCCAGCACGTGGAACTGCCCTGGCTTGCGCCCCGCCAGGTAGAACGGCTCGAAGCCCAAGCCGATCGCCGCGACGCTCGAGGCGATCAGCATGCGATACGCGCGGTGCGGCACGCGCTCGCCGTCGCACACCACGTCCGCCTCGAAGGGCTGGAAGATCTTCGCCTGCAACGGCCCACGCCAGGCCGCCGACCCCATCAAGCGAAGGATCAGCCACGCGGCCGACGCCGGCCGGGGATGAGGCGTGCCGTAGTAGGCGCGCAGGAAGCTCACGATCATGCCGACGCCGAAAATGTAGCCGACGTCCGACTCCCCCACCCGGAAGAGGTCGCACTCCGTCGTGGCGTGGGTGATGCCGCGCAGGTGGTCGGCGAGCACATGGGTGAGCAGCCGCTCCGGCGAGCGGCGCTGCGCCCCGATCGCGTGCGCCAGGTTGTTGATCGTCCCCGCGGGAAGCGGCAGGATCGGCGGCCAGGGATCGTCGCCGAGCATGCGCTGCAGCACGGTGAAGGCGCGGAAGTAGCTGCCGTCGCCACCGCACAGGGCGAGCACCTCGGGCCGGCCCTCCAAGGCCCCACCGATCGCCGCCTCGAGGTCGGCGAGGCTCGCCGGAGCGTGGACCGTGCCGTGCTCGCCGAGAATGCGTCCGAGCCGCTCGGCGCGCGACGCCCCACGCCGGTTGCCCCCGGCGTGGGGGTTCAGGATGACGGCGAAGCCTGCCATGGGCCGGCCACCGGCACCGCGGGTTGCCGCTCGGGCTCCGCATCGAGCCGGCTCGCACCCGACCCGTGGGCCTGCGCCGGCGCTGCGGGCTCCCCGGCCCAGGCCGCCAGCTGACCACAGGCCGCCGCCACCTCGGCGCCCCGGCTCTCCCGCACCGTGGCGTTCTGGCCGCGGTCGAGGAGCAGGCGCTGGAAACGCTCGACGCGCTCGGGCGCAGACGGCGCGTACTCGGCGCCGGGAAACGGGTTGAAGCGGATCAGGTTCACCTTGGAGCGGATGCCGTGCAGCAGCCCCACCAGGCGCCGGGCGTCCTCGTCCGAGTCGTTCTCGCCAGCGAGCAGGACGTACTCGAAGGTGATTCTGCGCCGGCGCGGCAGCGGCAGCGCACGGCAGGCGTCGAGCAGCGCGCCCAGACCGTACTTGCGCGTCACCGGAACCAGCCTGCGGCGCGCCTCGTCGGTGGTCGCATGCAGCGACACGGCCAGGTTCACGGCGCTGCGCTCCAGCAGACGGACCATCTCCGGCACCAGCCCCACGGTGGACACGGTGATGCGTCGCGGCGAGATCGCCAGCCCCCAGGGCGCCGTGAGGATCTCCAGCGCCGCGAGCAGCGCATCCAAGTTGTGCAGCGGCTCACCCATGCCCATGAAGACCACGTTGGAGAGATGGCCCGGCCCGAGCGGGTCGCGGGCGAGCTCGGCGCGCGCGAGCATCACCTGGTCGACGATCTCCTCCACGCGGAGCTGGCGTCGCAAGCCCAGGCGCCCCGTGGCGCAGAAGCCACACCCCATCGCGCAGCCGACCTGACAGGACACGCACAGCGTGAGACGGTGACGGTCGGGGATCAGCACGCACTCGACCCGCTCCCCGTCCTCCAGACGCACCACGAGCTTGCGCGTCCCGTCGGCTGCGCTCCTGGCCAGCATCACGCTCGAGCCCGGGGCGGCGATCTCCCCGGCCAACGCCGCCCGCAGCTCGCGCGGCAGCTGGGTCATCGCCACCGGGTCGGCCACGCCGCGCCGGTAGACCCAGTCGAGCACCTGTGCGGCGCGGTATGGCGCCGCACGGGCCCGCTCGAGAAGCGGGGCGAGCGCGGCGGGCGAGAGCGCGTGGGCCGGCAGCACGCCGCACACCTAGCACGAACCCGAAGGCCCGGCACCGCGCGCCCGCTCTCGGGTCAGCGCACGCCCAGGGACGCGAGCTCGCACGTCGAGAAGAAGAAGCCGATCTCCGCCCGCGCGGTGTCCGGCCCGTCCGAACCGTGCGCCGCGTTCTTCTCCACGTCGCTGCCGAAGTCGGCACGCACCGTGCCGGGAGCCGCCTTGGCCGGATCCGTCGCGCCCAGCACCTCGCGATGGCGCGCGATCGCGTTCTCCCCCTCGAGCACCGAGACGAACACCGGCCCCGAGGACATGAAGTCGCACAGGCTGCCGTAGAACGGACGCTCGCGGTGCACCGAGTAGAAGGCCTCGGCCTCGGCGCGAGACAGGCGCAGCACCTTGCCCGCGACCACGCGCAGTCCGCCCGCCTCGATGCGGGCCACGATCGGGCCCATGCCGTGCTTGGCGAAGGCGTCCGGCTTCACGATCGACAGGGTTCTCTCCACCATGGACATCTCGCTTTCTTCCCGAGTCGAGCGCCGGCCTCAGCCGCGCAGCGCGTCGCGCATCGTCACCCCGAGCTCCGCGGGGCTGGGCGCCACGCGCACGCCACACGCGCGCAGCGCGTCGATCTTGTCGGCGGCCGTGCCCTTGCCACCGGCGATGATCGCGCCGCCGATGCCGACGCACGTCGACTGGCCGATGCCCAGCTCGCTGAGCTGGTG
>CAZGUU010000119.1:0-13992 GCA_964529315.1 uncultured Enterobacteriaceae bacterium | reverse complement strand
GTCGAGATCCCCGAGGTGCTCGACTCGGCGGCGGTCGGCGCCGCCCTGCTCGCCGGACGCGCGGTCGGCCTGTGGGACGACCGGCAGGTCGCAGCGCGCTGGCGGCCGGCGCGCCGGATCGAGCCGCGCACGACGGCCGACCAGCGAGAGACGCGCTACGCGCGCTGGCGCAAGCTGGTGGGGCTGGTTCGCGAGGCCGAAGCGTGAGGCGCCCCGCGTCGACCCCCCGGCCGCCCGCCGGTGGGCCGGGGGCATCTGGCGCCGCCACGGCGGGCGCCACGGCACGCCTGCAGCCGACGCTCGTCATGCTCGACTGCGATGGAACGCTGTTCGACTCCTACGCGGCCAACGTGGCCTATTACGACGAGGTCCTCCTGCGCCTGAGCCTGCCACCGCTCGACGCATCACAGCGCGACCTCGCCCACCGGATGGCCGGCCCCCAGCTCTTCGACCGGCTCTTCGGCCACGACCCCTCGCTGCTGGAGCGAGCCCTCGGCGTGGCCCGGTCCGTGGACTACGCGCCCTTCCTCTATCGGCTCGAGCCCGTCCCCCGGCTGCGCGAGACGCTCGCCTGGCTGCGCGAGCGGTTCAAGACCGCGCTGGTCACCAACCGCGGCAGCACCATCCCAGCGTTGGTCGCGCACTTCGACCTGGCGGGCTTCTTCGACCTGACCGTGGGCATCCACGACGTGGAGCGCCCCAAGCCCGCACCCGACATGCTGCTGCTCTGCCTCGACCGGTTCGCGGTCGGACCGAGCGAGGCGGTGTACGTGGGCGATTCGTCGAGCGATCTCGAGGCCTCGCACGCCGCCGGCGTGGAGTTCATCGCGGTCGGTCCGATGGTCGCGAGGGTGGCAGCCGAGCGGCGGCTGACCGGCTTCGCCGAGCTCACCCGCCTGCTCGCCTGACCCCACTCGGGGCTCGGTGGATGGCGGCTCGCCGTCGGCCGCCGCGTGCGGCCACGGCCCGGCCCGCCGTGTGGGCTCGTTTCCCCCTGCCGTTCGGCCGATCTACAATTGTCGAGGCAACCGGCCGATAGAGGGCATTGGGGCGGTGCCCGCTCGGACGAGGAGGCAGACGATGCAGCTCGGTATGGTCGGATTGGGGCGAATGGGTGCGAACATGGTCCGCCGCCTGCAGCGCGGCGGCCACCAGTGCGTGGTGTTCGACGTCAGCGCGAAGGCGGTCCAGGAGCTGGTCGCCGAGGGTGCGACCGGCGCGACCTCGCTCGCCGACTTCGTCGGCAAGCTCGCCAAGCCACGCGCCGTGTGGATGATGGTTCCGGCTGCCGTGGTCGA
Organism: uncultured Enterobacteriaceae bacterium; assembly: GCA_964529315.1. GTDB lineage: Bacteria > Desulfobacterota > Binatia > UBA12015 > UBA12015 > CAZGUU01. The sequence continues at coordinate 12,694 of CAZGUU010000119.1, read as the reverse complement.
CCGGACGGTCGCCGAGCTGGTGGCTCTGCTCGAGCCCGATGACGTGCTGATCGACGGCGGCAACTCCTACTACAAGGACGACATCCGCCGCGCCAAGGAGCTCGCGCCGCGCGGCTTGCACTACGCCGACGTCGGCACGAGCGGCGGCGTGTGGGGCCTCGAGCGCGGCTACTGCATGATGATCGGCGGCGAGAAGGCGGTCGTCGAGCGCCTCGACCCGCTGTTTCGCACGCTCGCCCCGCCGATCGACGCGGCACCGCGCACGCCCGGCCGCGAGAAGGCCGCGGCGAGCACCGCCGAGCACGGCTACCTGCACTGCGGGCCGAGCGGCGCCGGGCACTTCGTCAAGATGGTGCACAACGGCATCGAGTACGGTGTCATGGCGGCCTACGCCGAGGGGTTGAACGTCCTGCGCCACGCCAACGTCGGCAAGCGCCAGCGCGAGGTCGACGCCGAGACCACGCCGCTGCGCCACCCCGAGCACTACCAGTACGACCTCGACTTGAAGGAGATCGCCGAGCTGTGGCGCCGCGGCAGCGTGATCGCCTCCTGGCTGCTCGACTTGACCGCGGCGGCGTTGCTCGAGAGCCCGGATCTCGAGGGCTTCGCCGGCCGGGTCTCGGACTCCGGCGAGGGGCGCTGGACGGTCGAGGCGGCGATCGACGAATCCGTGCCGGCGCACGTCCTCACCGCGGCGCTCTACGAGCGCTTCAGCTCGCGCGGCGAGGCCGACTTCGCCGATCGGCTGCTCTCTGCGATGCGCTACCAGTTCGGCGGCCACCTGGAGAAGACCGCCGGCAAGTGAGCCGCAGGCCGGCCGCGGCGCTCAGGCGCGTGCGCCGATCAGCGCCTTCACGGCGTCGGCCAGCCCGTCGACGCTCAAGTGGAACATCGGGAAGACCCGGCGGATCACCCGCGTGGTGCGGTAGTCCTCCCAGCGTGCGGCGTCCTCGGGGTTGATCCACACCGAGCGCTCGAAGTGGCCGGCGATGCGGTGCAGCCACTCGATCCCCGGGGTCGGTGAGGTGACCCGTGGATCGATGCCGCCGTAGGCTTCGACGAGCTCGGCCGGGTGCATGGCCGCGTCTCCGACGATTGCCACCTTCCAGCGTGGGTCCAGGCGGCGCAGGATGTCGCCCGTCGGAACCGCGTCGGCACGCGTCAAGCGCGCACGCGTGTAGAGGTGGTCGTAGATGCAGTTGTGGAAATAGTACGCCTGGAAGTCGCGCAGGCCGCGCTCCTCGTGCAGCGCGCTGAGCAGCTGGCTCACCGGCTCGAAGAACGGATCCATCGTACCGCCGACGTCCATCAGCAGGAGCAGGCGGATGTCGTTCTTGCGCGGTGGGCGGAACACCAGCTCGATCTCGCCGGCCTGCCGGCAGGTCTCGTCGATCGTCCCGTCGAGGTCGAGCTCGGACGCCTGGCCGCTGCGCGTGAGCTGGCGCAGGCGGCGCAGCGCGACGCGCATCTGGCGCAGGTCCAGGATCCGGTCGGTCCGGTAATCGGCGAAGCGCCGCTCCTCGGCGACCTTCATCGCCGACCGCGAGCGCCCGGGTCCGCCGACGCGGATGCCCGTCGGGTGTACGCCGCCGTGGCCGTAGGGCGAGCGGCCGCCGGTGCCCACCCAGCGGTTGCCGCCGTCGTGGCGCTCGGTCTGCTCGGCGAGCGTCTCCAGGAAGCGGCGCATGAGCTCTTCGCCGGTCAGCTGCTCGAGCTGGGCGATCTGCTCGGGGGTGAGCTCGGGGAAGTTCTTCGGGTCGCGCAGCCACTCGAGGACTTGCTCGGTCAGGTCGTCGCCGAGCGCTCCCTCGACCCCCTCGAACACCCGGGCGAACACCCGGTCGTAGGCGTCGAAGTAGGTCTCGCTCTTGATCAGGCAGGCGCGGCCCAGGTGGTAGAAGCGCAGCAGGCTGCAGCCGTGCAGGCCCTGCTCGAGGGCTTCGAGGAAAGCGCGCCACTCCTGGATGGAGGTCGGCACTCCCTCGTCGCGCAGGCCGTAGAAGAGCTCGAGAAACATGCCCGATGCGCGACGTCGCGCCTACTGGTTGTAGCGCGGCCCCAGGTCGCTCCACTTCGAGGGGTAGCGGCCGCCGCGCTGGTCGTACGTGCCGAGCGCGTCGACGTCCTGCTCCTTCTTGAGCAGCGCGCCCAAGAACGGGATGTGCGCCTCGAGCTGGTCGGTGGTGATCCCCGAGCGTAGGAGCGCGCTGATCCAGTCGACCAGCTCGGAGGTCGAGGGCTTCTTGCGCAGCTCGTTCTGCTCGCGCAGCCAGTAGAACTTGATCAGCACCTGGTCGAGCAGCTTGGCGTCGAGGTTGCGATGATGCACGTCGACGATCTTGCGCATCATGTCGCGGTCGGGGAAGTCGATGAAGTGGAAGATGCAGCGCCGCAGGAAGGCGTCGGGCAGCTCCTTCTCGTTGTTCGACGTGATGATCACCACCGGGCGCTCGCGGGCCGCCACCTCGTCGCCGGTCTCGACGATGCTGAAGCGCATCTCGTCGAGCTCGCGCAGCAGGTCGTTGGGAAACTCGAGGTCGGCCTTGTCGATCTCGTCGATCAGCAGGACCTGGCGCGTCTCGGCGGCAAACGAGCGACCCAGCGGGCCGAGCTTGATGTAGCGGCGGATGTCCGAGACGTCGCCGCCGCCGAAGCGGCTGTCGTTCAACCGCTGGACGGTGTCGTAGACGTAGAGCCCCTCGATCGCCTTGCTCGTCGACTTGATGTGCCAGGTGAGCAGCGGCATGCCGAGCCCCTCGGCGACGTGCCGGGCCAGGACGGTCTTGCCCGTGCCGGGCTCTCCCTTGATCAGCAAGGGCCGCTCGAGGGCGATCGCACAGTTGACCGCGTCGACCAACGGCCCGGAGGCGATGTAGCCGGGTGTGCCCTGGAAGCGCTGGAAGCCGTTCTCCTTGCCCATGTGCGCGATCTCTCCGTGTGCCGGTGGGGCGCCTTGCCGCCGCAAAGCGCGGCTCCTATCGGGTAGCCTCCTCCCCGGGTCCCTTCAACCCGTGCGGGGGTACGCCCGTGGGAGTACCGTGGTTGCGGCGCCCCGGTTGCCCGGGCGGCGTTCCTTTGATGCTAGAGGGAGGCATCGCACGGCAAGGCCCGATCGGCGGGGCTCTGGCGCGGCCCGTGCCGCCAGGAGGTGAGAGACGATGCGTAGCGACGTGGAGCTTCGCTTCGCAGGCCCGAGGCTGCGGAGCTGAAGCCCGTGGCGATGCGCGACGTGCCTGCGGCGGCGCCGGCCGCGGGACCCCTGGCCGGCCTTCGCGTCCTCGACCTGACGGACTTCTGCGGAGCCCTCGCCGCGCGCCTGCTGGGCGATCTCGGCGCGGACGTGGTGCGTGTCGAGCCACCCGGCGGCGTGCGCCTGCGCCGCGCCGGTCCGTTCCTCGAGGGGCGCCCCGACCCCGAGGCGAGCTGCGCCCACTGGTACTACGACTCGAGCAAGCGCAGCGTGGTCCTCGACGCCACGACCCCCGCCGGCGTGGCCGAGCTGCACGAGCGCTTGGCGCACGCCGATGTGCTGATCGAGGCTTCGCCGCAAGACACCCTCGCCGCGGCCGGGCTCTCCGCCGGCGAGCTGCGCCGGCGTCACCCGCACCTGATTCACGTCGCCGTCTCGCCGCTCGGCCGCTCTGGCCCGCGCGCGCACTGGCGGGGCTCGGAGCTGGTGTGCGCGTCCCTCGGTGGCATGGTGTTCGTCAATGGCCAGGCCGACGGCGCGCCGGTCGCGCCCTTTGGCCTGCAGGCCTACAACAGCGCCGGGCTCTTCGCGGCGATCGGTGCGCTGTGCGCGCTGTTCGCCCGGGTGCGCAGCGGCCGCGGTGCAACGGTCGACGTGAGCGTCGCCGCCGCCGCGCTCGGTGCCGTGGAGCACGTGACCGGCTTCTACCGCCAGAGCGGGGCGATCGAGACGCGCCGCGGGACGCTGCACTGGACGCGCGCCTTCCGCCTCGGGTCGTGCCGCGACGGCTGGGTGCTGCACAGCGTGCTCGGCGACTGGACGAGCCTCTCGGAGTGGGTTGCCGCCGAGGATGCGTCGGCCGAGTGCCTGCGCGATCCGCGCTGGGAGGACGTCGGCCGGCGCAGGGAGGAGTGCGAGACGCTGCTCGACGCTCTGGACCGCTGGGCCGCCGGGCGCAGCGCGGCGGAGATCGCCCAAGGTGCGCAGGCGCGACGCCTGCCGCTGGCGCGGGCCTGCCCGCCGCACGAGCTCGCCGCCGATCCCCAGCTCGTGGCGCGTGGCTTCCCGATCGCGCTTGCACCGCAGGGGAGACGTCCGGGGTCGGTTCTGCCCGGTGCGCCCTTCGTCCTGTCGGCCACGCCCTGGGCCATGCGGCGCCGTCCACCGCGCCTCGGCGAGCACCAGGCCGAGGTGCGCGCCGACCCCGGATGGAGCGGTCCGATCGGAGAACCGGAGCCGCGGGCGCCCGCCGGGCGGATGGCGCTCGAGGTGCAGGCCGGCGGTCGGCCAGACGCGCACCCTCGCCCAGGTGAGCCCAGCGGAGGCTCTCCCCCGGAGCGCGCCGCCCGCCCGCTCGACGGCGTGACCGTGCTCGACTTCACCTGGGTGGTGGCCGGCCCGGTGGCGACCCGTATCCTCGCCGACCAGGGCGCCCGCGTGATCAAGGTCGAGCGCGCCGGCGCGCCGGACTTCGGCTCGCGGCGCGACGGCCTGACGGGTAACCTGAACCGCGGCAAGCAGAGCCTGGTCCTCGACCTGGCGCGGCCGCGCGGCATCGAGATCGCCCGCCGGCTCGCCGCCCGGTGCGACATCGTGATCGACAACTTCTCGGCGCGCGTGATGAGCAACTTGGGCCTCGACTACGAGAGCCTGTGCCGGCTGCGCCGCGACGTCATCGCCGTGCGCATGACCGGCTTCGGTCTCGACGGCCCCTGCCGCGATCACGTGAGCTACGGGCCGACGTTGCAGGCCATGGTCGGCTTCCCTTTTCTCATGCGGCTGCCCGGCGCGCCGCCCACGGGGTGGGGCTACTCGTGGTCGGACATGGCGGCCGGCATGATGGGCGCGCTCGCGACGATGGCCGCGCTCTGGCACCGTGACCACACCGGGGAGGGCCAGCAGGTCGATCTGAGCCAGCTCGAGAGCTTGGTGGCGCTGCTCGGTCCCCGGGTCCTCGATCTGCTGCGCGGCCTCGAGGTCGAGGCTCTCGGCAATGCCTCGCAGGAGGGCCCGGCCGTGCCGCATGGCATCTACCGTTGCGCCGCTCGACCGACGGCGGGCGGAGGCGTCGACGATCAGCGCTGGCTGGCCATCGCCGTGCTCGACGACGCCGCGTGGCGCGGCCTCGTGGCGGTGCTGCTCGCCGACGGCGAGCGCTGGGCCGCCGAGCCTGCTCTGGCACGGCTCGACGAGCGCGAGCGGCGGCGCGAGGAGCTCGACCGGCGGCTGGGCGATTGGGCGCGGGCGCGAGGCGCCGAGGGCCTGCAGGAGAGGCTCCAGGCATCGGGCGTACCGGCCGGCCTGGTGGCCAACGGAGAGGATCTCTGCCGGCGCGACCCGCAGCTCGCAGCACGGGGCTTCTTCGCCGCGGCGGCCTGCCCGGAGGGCGGCGTGGCGACGTTCGACGGCGTGCCGTTTTGCAGCTCGGAGCTCCCCGGCTACGTTGCCGCACCCGGGCCGCTGCTCGGCGAGCACACGGACCCGGTGCTGAGCGAGCTGCTCGGCCTGGGCGCGAGCGAGCTCGGGGCGCTGCGCGAGGAAGGAGTGATCGGGTGAGCGCGAAGCGGGACGAGACGCGAGGTGGTGCGCCGGCCGAGGGCCGAGCGGGCGGAACGACGTACGCCGCGACGGGGGTCGACGTGGCGCGCCTCGAGGGTGGGCTCGGCCGCCTGCTCGGGCGCCTTGCGGCGACCGCCGACTACCCACGCCGCGGTCGCCCCGTGCTGCCCAACGGGTTCTTCGCCAACGTGCTCGACTTGGGCCGCGGCCAGGGCCTGGCGATCAGCACCGACGGCGTGGGCACGAAGGTCCTGGTGGCGCATGCCATGGGCCGCTTCGACAGCATCGGCATCGATCTGATCGCGATGAACGTGAACGACGTCCTGTGCGTCGGCGCCGAGCCCGTGGCCTTGGTCGACTACATCGCCGTACCCTCGGCCGACGCGCAGCTCATCGAGCAGCTCGCCATTGGCCTGGCCGAGGGCGCACGCCAGGCGCGCATCAGCATCCCGGGCGGCGAGATCGCGCAGGTGCGCGAGCTGCTGCGGCCGCACCCCGAGGATGGCCGCGAGGGCTTCGATCTGGTCGCGGCTGCCGTCGGACTGGTCGATCTCGACCGCCTGATCCTCGGGCGCGACATCCGCCCGGGCGACGCGGTGATCGGCATCGCCTCCTCCGGCATCCACTCCAACGGATTGACGCTCGCCCGCCGCCTGCTCGCGCCCGCCGGGCGCGGCGCGGAGTACGACGCGCGACCCGCGGAGCTCGGCGGTGCGAGCGTCGGGGAGGAGCTGCTGCGCCCGACGCGCATCTACGTCCGCGAGGTGATGGAACTGCTCGACGCCGGCGTCGCCGTGAAGGCCCTGGCGCACATCACCGGCGACGGCCTGCTCAACCTGCTGCGCGTCGATGCGCCCGGCGTCGGCTTCGTGCTCGACGCGCTGCCGGCCCCACCGGCCGTGTTTCGGCTGCTCGCGACGCAGGGCGGGATCGACCCGGCAGAGATGTACACGACCTTCAACATGGGGGTGGGGTTCTGCGCGGTCGTCGACGAGAGCGCAGCGGAACGTGCCCTGGCGCTGCTCGAGGCCGCTGGTGCGCAGGCCTGGCGGATCGGCCGCGCGGTGCACGACCCGGAGCGTCGCATGGTCTTGCCCGCCGAGGGATTGGTCGGCAGCGGCAAGGCGTTCGCCAGGTCCGATGCGCCCCCGCGCGCCGGGGCCAGCGGCGCGACACCGGGCGCTGTCAGAAACTGAGGTCCTGCGGCGTCTTTTCTTCACAAGGCGTCGATCCCTCCCGGGACGCCCGCACCGTGGCCGTGTGGCAGGCCCGCGGGCGGGGGAAGCGCTCGTCCCCCGGGCGCTTCCCCCGGCCTTGCCCTTTCGCTGGATGCTCCGTAAAACCCCACGCACGGCCATGAACGGGGTTTCATCAGGGGCCGAGGGCGTGGTTCCGCTGGCCGGGTCTGCAGGCCCGGACGCCACCCTGGAGCTGCTCCGCGCCTGCATCCGAGGCGATGCTGCGGCCCGCCAACGGCTGGTCCAGGAGTACTCCGGAATCGTCTCGTACGGGGTATCCGTAATTTTTCAGCAGTTCGGCCGTCCATCCAGGAGAGAGGAAATCGAGGATCTCTGCCAGGACGTGTTCCTGGCGTTGTTCGACCAGGATGCCCGCAAGCTGCGCCAGTACCAGGGGCGAAACGGGTGTTCTCTGGCGAGCTGGATCCGGGTCGTCGCCAACCGCCTGACCATCGACCGCCTGCGGCGCGAAGGCCGCACGATCTCACTGGACGACCCCAACAGCGTGGAGAGCTCGAGGGTACGCGAGGCCGAGCCCGATGCTCGGCCGGGCCCGGAGCCACAAGTCGAGCAAGCGCAGAGAGCCGCAAGGGTGCGAGAGATGATCGGCCAGCTACCGCCCAAAGACCAGCTGTTCGTACAGCTGTTCTATTTCCAGGGCCTGCCGATCGAAGAGGTCGCCGAGACCATCGGCATCACCACGAACGCGGCCTACGTGCGCAAGATGCGCCTCCACGAGAAGCTGCGGCGCATCGCCGCGAGCCGGTTCGGAGGCCAGATCTGATGGGCGTGCTGCAGGCCCTGCGCTCCCCGGGCCGGCGCGGCGCCGACCCGGCGGCTGGCATCGAGATCCGCCGGCTGGTGCGGCTGGCGCTCGGCGAGCAACCGGTGGTGGGCGCTCCGAGGGGTGGGGAAGGCGACCATCCCACCGAGTACGCCCTGGCCTGCTACATCGAGGGCCGCACGACGGGGCCGGCGGCAGAGGCGTTCGAGCGCCACGCGGCGGCTTGCGCGGCCTGCGCCCGGGAGCTGATTCTGGCGCGGCGCACCGCCATCGGCCGGGCGCCGGCCTACTCGCGGCGCGCGTGGCGGATCGCAGCCGCATTGGCCGTGGCGATCGGCGGCCTGATTGCCGCGCTGCTGGCGGCGGCGGGCGTCGGGGGACGGATCGACGCGGCGATGCTCGCCGGGGTGCGCGGAGCGCTGGGCGGCCGAGTCCAGGTCGAAGGAGCCTCTCTGGTGCTCGCTGGCGGCCCGGGCGTCGAGCTGTCGAACGTAAAGGTTCCCGATCCCACCGGGGGCGAGCCGATCGTCGTCGCCAGCACGGCACGCTGGACGATGGACCTCGCTGGGCTGCGCCACGGTGAGGTCCACGGATCGCTTCGGCTCCACGGACCGATCATCAACGTGGTCCGCGAACCGAGCGGTGGTTTGAACATCGATGCGATCCTGCCCCAGGCGGGAGATCGACGCGACGTCGTCGCCGAAGCGCGCCGCGAGGCGGTACGCGCCGTCGAGATCTCGGGTGGGACCGTGCGCTTGGTCGATCGGTCGGGCGGCGAGCGTCGCGAGATCCGCATGGCTGCGGTCGACGCCTCGCTGACCGGAATCGGCGCCAGCGCCCCGGCCCACGTCGTGGCCCGTGCCGGCGTCGAGTCGAGCCAGCAGAACCTGAGCCTCGAGGGCGAGATCGGCCCCTGGGGCGGCATGCAGGAGCCGAGCTATCGCTTCTCCCGCGTGCTGGCCGATGCGGTGTCGGTGCGCAATCTGCCGGGCATCGGCTCGGTGATGCGGGGCGGGCTCTCGTTCGACGGCAACCTGGCCAGCACGGGCGATACCTGGGCGGAGATCAGCAGCCGCTTCTCGGGTGGAGGCGACGTGCGCGTCGTCGCAGGCGCGGTCGCGGGGCGCAATCTGGTCGCGGAGGTGCTCGGTCCGGTCCTCGGAACGCCGGAGCCGAGCCGCGCTCCGTCGGGCGATCTGGCCGTGCTGCTCGCCTCGGCCGACACGCCCTTTGGCGAGATCCAGAGCCCGGTGCGTGTGGCCGGCTCGGGGATCAGCGCCAGCGACCTGCGCGGCAGCGGCAATGGCTATGCGGTCGCCGGCCATGGCTCGCTGGGCGGCGACGGCAACCTGGACTTCAGCGGCGATTTCACGCTGCAGGCCTCGATCGTCCGCGATCTGGTGGCCGCCGCGCCGTCGGTTGCGGCGCTGGTCGACGATCGCGGGGAGATCTCGGTCCCGTTCAGCGTGGCAGGGGTCTGGCCCGACGTCCGCGTGGCGGTCGACGTCGAGCAGCTGGCTGCGCGCACCGTCCTGCGCCGCGGTCTGGCCCGGCTCCTCTTCCTGCGACCCGGCGGTATTCTCGGCTAGGCCCGATCTGCTAGCCTGCGCCGCCATGCACGAGACGGCCGCAGCCAGCCCTGCCGCTCCGCCGCACCCGCTGATCGCGGCGCCGGCCGACCCGCTGATCGACCAGGCCCTGGCGAACCTGCAGGCTCTGCTGCGCTTCGAGACGGTGAACCCGCCGGGCAACGAGGCTCCGGCGATCGCCCACATCGCCGAGCTCCTGCGTCGCGAGGGTCTCGAGCCGATCGTCCTGGAGTCCGCGCCCGGCCGGGCCAATCTGGTCTGCCGCATCGCCGGCGCCGAACGCGAAGGCCCGCTCCTGCTCGCCTCGCACGTCGACGTGGTCGAGGCGGAGCGGGACAGCTGGGCACGCGACCCTTTCGGCGGCGAGCTCGCCGACGGCTGCGTCTGGGGCCGCGGCGCAGTCGACATGAAGGGCAAGACGGCGATGGATCTGGCCGCGATGGCCGCGATCGCCCGCTCCGGCCAGCGCCCGCGGCGCGACGTGACGATGGTCGTGGTCGCCGACGAGGAGGCGGGCTGCACCTGGGGCTCGCGCTGGCTGGCGGAGAACCACCCGCACCTGATCCAGGCCCAGGTGTGCTTGAACGAGGTCGGCGGCTTCACCATGCCGATGCTCGGCGTGCGCTACTACCCGATCCAGGTGGCCGAGAAGGGCATCTGCTGGCTGCGCCTGACCTTCCGCGGCACGCCCGGGCACGGCAGCGTGCCGCGACCGGACACCGCACCGGTCAAGCTGGCGCAGGCCGTGGCCAAGCTCGGCACGACGCGCCTGCCGATCCACGTGACCCCCGAGGCGACGCGCTTCCTGGAGGCTGTGGCGTCGCACCAGCCTGGCCCTGTCGCGCTGGCGCTGCGCGGCCTGACGGTCCCCTACCTGGCCACGCCGGTGCTCGACTTCGGCGTCCGCGAGGCGGTGCAGCGCAACGCGCTCGACGCGATCCTGCGCAACACCGTGTCGCCCACCGTGCTGCGCGCCGGGAGCAAGACCAACGTCATCCCCGGGACGGCGCGGGTCGAGCTCGACGGGCGAACGCTTCCCGGGCAGACTTCGGAGGGTCTGATCCGGGAGGTGCGAGCGGTGATCGGCGACGACTTCGAGGTCGACGTGCTGGAGGAGCACGAGCCGACCGCCAGCTCGAGCGACACCTCGGAGTTCGCGACCCTCTGCGCCACCATCCGCACACACGATCCCGAAGGCGCGCCCGTACCCTGGCTGATCCCCGGGTTCACCGACGACAAGTTCTACGCCCGCCTCGGAGCGCGCTGCTACGGCTTCTACCCGCTACAGCTCCCCCCCGGCATGAGCTTCATGACCATGTTCCACGGCCACGACGAGCGCGTGCCGGTGGACGGCTACCGCTGGGGCGTGCGCGTCTACCTCGACGCGGTCGGCCGTCTCGCCTTCGCGGCGGAACCCTGAACGGCCGCAGGGCCAGGAGCGATCGCCAGAGATGTCCGTCGAGCTGCGCATCGGCCAACGAGTCCTGCTCGGGCCCGGCCCCTCCAACGTCCACCCGCGCGTCCTGCGCGCCATGGCGACACCCCTGGTCGGCCATCTCGACCCCGAGTTCCTCGCGCTCATGGAGCAGGTGAAGCAGCAGCTACGCGACACCTTCCGCACCGCCAACCGCATCACCCTTCCGCTCTCGGCCACCGGCAGCGCCGGCATGGAAGCCGTGCTGGTCAACCTGCTCGAGCCGGGCGACGGTGCCGTGATCTGCGTGAACGGAGTCTTCGGCGGTCGGATGGCCGAGATCGCGCGGCGGGCCGGCGCCGAGGTGACGACCGTCGAGGCGCCCTGGGGCGAGGTGATCGATCCCGACTGGGTGCGCGCCGCGCTGGCCCACGCCACCGGCAAGGGCACCGCCCGGCCCCGCCTCCTCGCCGCGGTGCACGCCGAGACCTCGACCGGGGCGCGCCAGCCGCTCGAGGAGCTCGGCCGGCTTGCTCGCGAGCACGGTGCCCTGCTCGTGGTCGACGCCGTGACCTCGCTCGGCGGCTGCCCGGTCGAGGTCGACGCCTGGGGAATCGACGCCTGCTACAGCGGAACGCAGAAATGCCTCTCCTGCCCGCCCGGGCTCTCGCCGGTCACCTTCGGCGAGCGGGCGCTCGAGCGCATCCGCGGCCGCACCCGAGCGGTGCAGAGCTGGTACCTCGACATCGGCCTGCTCGAGCAATATTGGGGCGAGGCGCGGGTCTACCACCACACCGCGCCGATCTCGATGATCTTTGCACTTTACGAGGCGCTGCGCATCGTGCAGGAGGAGGGCCTCGAGGCGCGCTTCGCCCGCCACACGCGCCACCACGAGGCGCTGGTCGCGGGCCTCGAGGCGCTGGGCCTGGAGATGGCGGTGGCGCGGCCACGGCGCCTGCCGATGCTGAACGCCGTGCGGGTGCCGAAGGGGATCGACGAGGCGGCGGTGCGCCGCCGGATGCTCGAGCGTCACGGCATCGAGATCGGCGCCGGGCTGGGTCCGTGGAAGGGGTCGGTGTGGCGCATCGGCCTGATGGGCGAGTCGTCGACCGCGGCCAACGTGCTGCTGGTCCTGGCGGCGTTGGGAGAGGGGTTGCGCTCCGCGTCCACGGGCGCGGCGCTCGCCGCAGCCGAGGATGTGCTCGCTGAGAGCGGGAGCTGAGTCCGAGCGACACGCTCGGGCTGCGCCCGGGCGCCGGGGCGGTGCCCCCGACGGCCGAAGCTGGGACGGGCCGGTGGCGGCGAGAGGCATCCTTTCGCGGAGCTCGGCTGACTCGGTACGAGGGCGGCTGCTTGCCGGCCGAACCTCGATCGGGTCGGCCGTTGGGCCAGTGCTTGGTGGTCGTGGCTCGGTCGGCTCGACTCGCGGGCTGCTGTTTGCCGGTCGGAGCCGGGTGGGCGCGGTCGCGCTGGCGCTGCTTGCGTCGCTCGGCGTGGCGACGTCGTGCACGTCGGCGGTGGTGCCCGCCGGCGCGTCCGTCGCGGCTCCCGAGGGTTCTGCGGCCACGGCGCCGCGGGGATCGACGGGGGATCGTTCCTCGAGCCAGGCGCCGACTGTGAGAGGCGCCGCTTCCGCCTCCCTGGCCGCTGCCGCAGATCACTGCGCCGCGGCGCTCGAGCGCAGGTCTGCTGCGGGCGAGCCTCGGTCCGCCGGAGGGCCTTCGCGTGCGCGCGGCGCGACGCGCGCGCGGGTTGCCGCTCTGCGTTCGCTGCAAGCTTGCGCGCGTGGCAGCGGCGCGGCCGGCTCACCGCGCGACGTGCTGCACTGCGCCCTGGGAGAGCGGGGCGTCGTCTCGCCGCCCACGCCGGTGCTGGTCACCGGCTACTACGAGCCCTTGCTCGCCGCGCGCCGGACGCGCA
>CAZGUU010000118.1:0-14029 GCA_964529315.1 uncultured Enterobacteriaceae bacterium | reverse complement strand
CGATGCGCCGCAGGGCCTCGGCCGCCTCGATGCGAACCAGGCCGTTGTCGTCGCCCAACGCGGCGAGCAGAGCAGCAGCCGCGGGGCCTGCCGCCGAGCCGCGGCGCTGCAGCGCGTACACGGCAGCGCTGCGCTCGGACCAGCCAGGCGCGCGGAGCTGCTCGATCGCCTGCTCGAGCGTCGGCTCGTCGGCTCGTGCCAGCGCCGCGGGCCCGACGCCCCCGACGACCAGGCAGACGGCGATCGTGGCCGCGAGCAGCCAGCGAGCAAGGCCGTGCAGGCCGAGCTCACCAGCACCGCCACCGGGCACGCTCCAGCGATGCTCGCTCGAGGTCCGGCCGCGAGCCGAGCGCCCGGCGCGCCCGAACGTCGCATGTGCAGCGCGGCCACCAGCGGCCCGTGCGGTACGTCCGCTAGCGGCGCGCACCCCAAGCCCGGCGGGCGCGTGGCCGGCGCCCCCGGGAGCTACGCGTGCCACGCGCCGCATCCCCGGCCGCCTGCGCCCGGCTCAGGGCGCGCCGCGAACGCGAAGCTCGAGCGCCGCGATCTCGTCGAGAGCGATCAGGGCATCGAAGAACTCGCGGCCCTGGATCTCGGTGAGCAGAACCGCGTGGTCGCCGACACCGCCCACCAAGCCGCGATACGACTTGCCGTTCTCGAGCACCACCTCGACGCTCTTCTTCGCCTTCTGGAGCCGCGCCAGGTTGTCGTGCATCGTCTGCGCAGGGTCGAGCCCGACGGCACCCGAGTCCGCTGCAGGCGCAGCCGCTTGCGCCGCGGAGTCCCGCGGCGACAGCAGGCCGGCCACCACGAGCGCCAGCAGCGCCATCCCGACCGGCGAACACCTCGCTCGCATGGGCCACCTCCTTCGCAGGCTCGACGGATCCGTCGCAGTACCCGACACCGCCCGGGGCTGTCAACGAAGTCGAGGATGCAAGCCTCGCAGCTCGGCCACCTCGTTCTTCCGTGATCGAGGCGGCGATCTCCGCCCCCCAGGTGGAGATCCGACCGAGCCGATCCACGGGCGGACCCCGCCCGGCGACCTCGAGGAGCGGACCCAGAGAAAGGCCAAGAGGCGCCTCCCGCCAGCCCGACGGAGGACGGCGCAGTGCAGACGCTTGACGCTCGCTCGATCCGCCCGGAGCCGATCAACAGCCCTCTCTCGTCGGAGAGACATCGCGGCTCGCGAGGTCCCTGCGGAGCACCTCTTGCCCGGTACGCAGCGCGGCTTCGAGAAACACGGCGAAGTCCCCGCTCTCGTGGTCCTCGATCGACCGAACGTCGAGCCGATCCTCGTCGGGATGCTCGCGACCGAGGCCACGGCGCGGACGCTCGCGCGAGTCTGATGCGCCCAATGCCTCCGAACGCCGTCGCCGCCGGCGGAACTCGGCGCGAAGGTCGCGAGCGACCTCTTCTTCGCCGCGGCGCAGATCGTCGAAGCGCCCGAGCCACAGGATCTCGTTCCAGCCGCGAAACGCCTCGGTGAGGCTTGCGGCGACCAGTGGGTCGGAGCCGTGCACACCGGCCACGGCCAGCGCACGGTGGATCTCCTGCGCCTCTGAAGCGTCGAGCTGCAGGAGTGCGACCTCCACCGTGCACAGGAACTCGAGCAGGGCTTGCGGGGAGGCGAACCACACCAGGCGGCCCACGGCGCGGGTCGCCGGATCGCCCGAGAGGTAGCCTACGGGGAAGAGGTGCGGATCGCGGGCCGCGGCCTCGGCATGTGCGGATGCGGCCTCGGCGAAGGTGGGCCTCGCATCGGTCGAAGCAGAACTCATCGGGCAGGTCTCCTTCCTCGTCGTGAGTGTATGGACGACGATAGGGGATCCGCCTGACAACCGTTGGCGCACCCGGCCGGCCGATGGAGCTGCGCTCGCCCGAGCAAGGCGATGGCGAAGAGTGGGGACCGGAGCTTCGCCCCTGCCGTGGCGACGGAGCCCAACCGGGGCCGCCCCGGCCACGACTCGCCGCAGAGGCCCGGGCAACCGCCACCTGGGGCGCGCCGCGAAATCTGCTGGAGCCCCGGCCACGCACGCTGTAGACATGCCCCCACTGCCCCTGCCGGCTCCGGCCAGGTCGAGCAGCCGAGCGCAAAGAGGAGCGACCCATGGCCCGACGCAAGTCCCCAGATCCAACCGCACAGCCCCCGACCTCGCGGATCTCGCGCCGCCGCTTCCTCGAGCTCGCCGGCACGAGCACGGCGGCGGCTGCCTGGAGCGGCAGCAGCGCGGGCCCAGGCGCGGCCGAGGCGGCCGAGCCGAGCCGCTGGGACGAAACTGCCGACGTGGTCGTCGTGGGCGGCGGCGCGGCGGCGCTCAGCGCCGCCGTCTCGGCGGCGGCCGCTGGCGCGCAGGTGATCGTCGTCGAGAAGGCGCGCTCGGTCGGCGGGACCACCGCACGCTCGGGCGGTGGCCACTGGATCCCGAACAACTCGTGGATGCGCGCCGGCGGGATGGAGGACCCGCGCGAGGACGCGCTGCGCTACATGGCGCGCTTCTCCTACCCGCACCTCTACGACCCCTCGGACCCGCTCCTCGGGCTCTCCGAGCACGCCTACGATCTGATCGCGGCCCACTACGACAACGCTTCGGATGCGATCGACGCGCTGAACGATCTGGGCGCGCTCACCTCGATGATGGGCCGCATGCGCAACGGCGAGCCCTGGCCCGACTACTTCGACCACGCGCCGGAGAACCAGGCGCCGCGCGGCCGCCTACTCTTCCCGCAGACCTCGAGCGGCCTGCAGGGCTACGGAAGCGATCTGGTCGGGCAGCTCCGCGCAGCGGTCGAGCGGCAAGGAACGCCCATCCTGGTCGGCCACCGCGTCACCCGTCTGGTGACCAACCAGCGCCGCGAGGTGATCGGCCTCGAGGCGACGACCGGCGAGGACCAGCCGCCCGTCGCCATCCGCGCCCGCCGGGCCGTGGTCTTCGGCAGCGGCGGCTTCACCCACGATCGCGAGCTGCGCCTCGAGCTCCAGCGCGGGCCGGTCTACGGCGGCTGCGCCGCGCCGACGAACACCGGCGACTTCCTGCGCATCGCCGGGGCGGTGGGCGCCAAGCTCGGAAACCTGAAGAGCGCCTGGCGCCAGCAGGTGGTGCTGGACCTGGTCGTGAAGTCGAGCGACGTCTCGGCCACCGTCTGGCAGCCGCCGGGCGACGGCATGATCCTGGTGAGCAAGCACGGCCGGCGCGTGGTCAACGAGAAGCGCTGCTACAACGACCGCACCGAGGTCCACTTCGACTACGATCCCTCGCGCGAGGAGTGGCGCAACCTGGTGCTCTTCATGATCTGGGACGAGCGCACGGCCGACGTCTACGCGGCCAACTTCCCAGTTCCCGCGGCCGGCCAGTCGGCGGCGCACGTGCTCCGGGGCGGCTCCCTCGAAGAGCTCGCCGCGGCGATCGACGCGCGGCTCGAGAGCCTGACCTCGCACGTCGGCGGCTTCCGTCTCGACCCGGGCTTCGCCGCGAACCTCGCCGAGACCGTCGAGCGCTTCAACGGCTTCGCCGAGACCGGCGTCGACGAGGACTTCGGGCGCGGCGCCCAGGCCTACGACCGCGACTGGCACACCTACCAGTTCTCGCTGCGCAACCCGCGCTCGAAATGGCCCGCCAACGACAAGCCGAACCCGACGATGTACCCGCTCTCCACCTCGGGCCCGTACTACGCGGCGCTCCTCGCCGCGGGCACGCTCGACACCAACGGGGGCCCAGTCATCGATGCGCGCGCCCAAGTGCTCGACTCCTGGGGCGAGCCGATCCCCGGGCTCTACGGCGCCGGCAACTGCATCGCCTCGCCCTCGGGCCGAGCCTACTGGGGAGGCGGCTGCACGCTCGGCCTGGCGCTCACCTTCGGCTACCTCGCCGGGCGCAACGCGGCGAGCGAGCCGGCGCACGAGGGAAGCCCGCCCTGCAGCAGCGGGGAGCGGCGCCTGCCGGCGCGGCTCTAGCCACGCTGGAACGACCGGCTCGCCTTCGCCTGCGGCTCTGCGCCCCGGCTTCTCCATGCCCATCGCACGACCCACGGCCTGCGGCCTCGGACCGGATCGCCCGATCGCGCCCAGCTTCGTCCTCGCTCCCGCTCATCGCACCGCCTCGCGCCGCAGGCGTGAGGCCAGCGCGTCGAGAAAGGCGCGCACGCGCCGCGGTACGTGGCGTGCGCTCGGCAGCAGGGCGTAGGCGGGAAACGACGGCAGGCGCTCGCGCGGCAGGAGCCGGCGCAGCGCACCCGAGCGCAGGTCCTCCCCGACCAGGTACTCGGGAAGCGCACTCGGGCCGAGGCCGGCCAGCGCTGCCTCGTGCAGCACGCCGAGATCGTCGCTGACCAGGGCCGCCGCGACCTCGACCTCGCGCCGCTGGCGCCCTCTGGCAAAGCGCCAGCGGTCGCGCATGCCGAAGGTCCGGGTGACCAGGCAACGGCGCGACGCCAGCTCGCCGATCGCGCCCGGGACACCGTGGCGCTCGAGGTAGCCGGGCGAGGCGCAGAGCACGAAGCGCTCGGCCGAGAGCAGGCGGCGCACCAGCGTCGAGTCCCCGAGCGGGCCCAGCCGCACGACCAGGTCGAGCCCCTCGCGAAGCAGGTCGATGCGCTCGCCGGTCGAGACGACCTCGAGCCGTAGCTCGGGGAAATCGCGCGAGAAGCCGGGCAGCAGGGGTACGATGCGCTTGCGCGCGTAGGTCGGCGGCGCGGAGAGGCGCAGCACGCCGCGCAGCGTACCGCTGGCCTCGACGGCCGCATCCTCCGCCTCCCGGAGCAGGGCGAGCAGCTCGCGGCAGCGCTCGAAGTAGGCCCGACCCGCCGCGGTCACGCGCATCTGGCGGGTCGTGCGTTCGAGCAGGCGCACGCCGAGCCGCGCCTCGAGCGCGGCGAGCTGGCGGCTCACGGCGGGCTGCGAGCGGCCGAGGCGGCGCGCCGCCTGCGACACGCCGCCTCCCTCGACCAGCTCGACGAGCATCTCCGCATCCGCGATCCGGTCCACGGCAGAGATCATTCATGTGATTTGTGCATGAATCAAATGCGCTCTGTGCACCTTGTCGCGGCTCGGCTCCAGCGGCAAACCAGAGGCCATGAGCCAGTGCATCCTGACGAGCGACCCTGCCGACGGCGTCGTGACGATCACGTTGAATCGGCCCACCAAGCGCAACGCCCTGTCGATCGCGCTGCGCGACGAGGTGAGCGACGCCATCGAGGCCCTGTCGCGCGACGACGCCGTGAAGGCGATCGTCGTCACGGGGGCGGGCGAGGTGTTCTCCGCGGGCTTCGATCTCAAGGAGTTCCGCGACCTCTCCGACCCGCAGCAGGCGGAGCGTCTGTGGCAGTCGAGCGATCGCTTTCACCATGCCCTGCTCTCCTGCCCGCTGCCCACGGTCGCGGCGGTGAACGGTCCGGCGCTGGCGGGCGGCTTCGATCTCGCCGTGCTCTGCGACCTGCGCATCGCCAGCACCACGGCCTCGTTCGCGCATCCCGAGATCACCTTCGGCGACGTCGTCTACGGCCCGCTGCGCGAGCTGCTGGGAGGCGCCGTGGCGCGCGAGCTCGTGCTCACCGGAAGACCCGTCGATGCGCGGGAGGCCCTCGCCCTGCACCTGGTCTCGGCGGTCGTGCCGCCCGAGGAGCTCGCGGCCGAGGTCGCACGCTGGACGGCGCAGATCGCCCGCGCACCGCGGGAGATCCTGCTGCGCACGCGCCAGAAAATCGTCCGCTGCGCCGGTGCCTACCCGCAGCGCACGCTGGATTTGTGAGGCGAGATGCCGAGCGGAGGCCGACGATGACCGCACACGCCACGATTGCCCCCGAGGCCCGCCGCCCGGCAGGCGATGGCCGCAAACCCGGCCCGTTCCTCGACGCCATGCCGCCCGAGCGCCTCGGGCTGCAGCGTCGCTTGGTGGAGGCGGACCCCTTCTTTCGCCTGCTCGGGATCGAGCTCGCCGAGGCGACGCACGACCGCGCCACGCTGGCCCTCGACTTCCGCGCCGACCTCACGCAGCCGACGGGCATCCTGCACGGCGGCCTCCACACGATCCTGATCGACTCGGCGATCGCTCAGGCGCTGCTGACCACGGTCCGCCCGGGCTGCTCAGTGGTGACGGTCCACCTCGACACGAGCTACCTGGCGCCGGTGCGCGCCGGCCGCGTCGTCGCCGCCGCCGAGGTGGTTCGCAAGGGGCGAAGGATCGCGCACGGGCAGGCCGTGGTGCGCGACGAGCACGGGGAGGTCGTCGCGCGGGGCTGGGGCGTCTTCGCGGTCACCGGCGAGGTGGCCGCGGACGAGGGCTGAGGGCTCAGCGCCGCGATCCCAGAGTCCGCCGGTCGCCGTCGCTGCGCGCTCCGTGCTACAAGCGGCCATGGCACGGGACGGCCGGCCCCGCGTGGGGCCGCCGGCGCCCAGCCCCGCGGCGCAGATTCGGCTCGCGGGCGCGGTGAGAGGAGCAAGCAATGGCCACCAAGGCACGAGCGAAGCGTTCCACGGTCCCGGCGACCACCCGGAAGGCCGCCAGGCCGATCTCGCGCGAGGCGAAGGCCGCCTACGGCGAGATCCAGAAGGGCGTGAAGAGCCTCGAGAAGTCGATCGCCGAGATCCAGAAGGGACTGGTCAAGGTCGAGCGCAAGATCGAGCGGGACGCGCGCGTCCGGGTGCGCGAGCTGCGCAACGAGGCGAGCGCGCAGCTCAAGATCCTGCGCGGCCGCCAGCGCGAGGCAGCGCAGACGCTGAAGAACCTGTCCGCCGCGGCGGGCGACTCCTGGCGCGACATTCGGCGCTCGGCCGAGTCGGTGCTCGACGACGCCCGGGCCACGGCGGCCTCGGTCATCGAGCGCTTCCGCGGAGCCCTGCGCTCCTGAGCGCAAGGCGGCTCGCTCCCTCGTGTCTCGTGCGGCGGTCGTCCGTGCCGCGATGGCCCTGGCCCTCGCGGTGGCGGCCGCCGCCGAGGCACGCGAGGTGGCCGTCCCGCTGGTCCTGGACCACGAGCTGGTCCGCCAGGCGCTGATCGAGCAGGTCTACACCGACCCCGGCGAGACGGCGCGCGTCTGGGACGACGTCGTGCAGGGCGGGCAGATCGTCGCGCTGCGCTCCCCGGTGGGCTCGATCGGGATCATGCAGGTCAACCAGAGCGTGTGGCGTGGCTTCTACGACCTGGGCGGCCTGCGTCGCGACATTCGCTACAACCTGCGCGCCGGGGCGGAGATCTCGAGCCAGTACCTCCGCCGCTACGTCCTCGGCGGCGCTGGTGGCACCAGCACCACGGGCAGCGCTGGCGGCACTGGCGGCGCAAAGGATGGCGGGAGCAAAGACACTGGCGGGGGCGGCAGCGAGAAGGCCGCGGGCGGCGATCCGGGTGGGGGAGCCGCCGGCGGCGCGAAGCGCGGCGACGTCGCCGGCGCCGAGGCCGTGGAGATCGCGGGCGCGACCTACGCCGTGTACAACGGTGGTCCGGGCCAGCTGCGTCGCTTGCGCAAGGGCCGCAGCTCGGCGCGCGAGCGGGCAGTCGATCGCTCCTTCCGCGACAAGCTCGCCCGAATTCGCGACGGCGACGCGCTCGCCGTCCGGGAGTGCTTCGGTGATTGACGCAGACGATCGGCCGGCGCCCCAGGCGCCACCCGCCGCTTACGGCCCCACGCGCAAGGACGCCCAGCTCGGCCGGCGCCTGGTCCACGTGGCCAACGGGGTGGCCATCGCGACCGCCTACGGGATCCTCTTCACGCACCGCCAGGTGGTGCACCTCTTCGGAACCCTGGCCTGCCTGGTCTACATCCTCGACCGCATCCGCATCCACTACCCCGAGCTAGCGAGCCGCGCCCCGTGGCTGCGCGACCTCTTCTTTCGCGCCGAGGAGCAGATCGAGGAGTCGGCGATGGTGCCCTACGTGATCGCCATCCTCCTGACGCTGCTCACCTTCCCCAAGGCGGTCGCCTTGATCGCGATCTACACGCTGGCGATCGCCGACCCGCTCTCAGCGCTGGTCGGCATCACCTGGGGTAGGCGCCACCTGGTCGCCGAGAAGACCGTCGAGGGGTCGTGCACCTTTCTCGCCGCCGCGCTGGCCGTCTCGACGGCAGTGCTCCATGCATCGACCAGCGCCCCCCTGGACCACGTGCTCAGCGCCTCGCTCCTGATCGCGCTCTGCGCTACGGCCGTGGAGATGCTCCCGCTGCGCATCGACGACAACCTGACCATCCCGCTCGCCGCCGGATTCGCCGGCTGGATCTCCTGCGCGCTCTTCGGCATCCCCGTGAGCTGACCCCGCCGTCCGCCGAGCGCGCGGCTGGCGGCAGCGCAACGAGCGGCTGCGCGACGAAAGGACCCGTCATGGCCATCGACTTCAGCTTCCCCCCCGAGATCGAAGCCCTGCGCCTCGCGGTGCGCGAGTTCATCGCCCAGGTGGTGCGGCCGGCCGAGGCGCGCATCGCCGAGCGCGAGGGCGACCGCCGCTTTCTCGTCCAGTCGATCATCGAGATGCGCGTCGCGGCCAAGGATCGGGGGCTGTGGCTGCCGCACATGCCCAAGGAGTACGGCGGCATGGGGCTCGGGCACGTGGCGATGGCCGCGGTGTCGGCCGAAGCTGCCAAGTCCGCCTTCGGGCCGTATGCGCTGAACGCGCAGGCCCCCGACGAGGGCAACATGCACACCCTGCTGCACTGGGGCAGCGACGCGCAGAAGGAGAAGTACCTGCGGCCGCTGTGCGATGGGCTCTCCCGCTCCTGCTTCGCGATGACCGAGCCCGAGGTCGCCGGCTCCGACCCCACGCTCATCCAGACGCGCGCCGTACTCGACGGCGACACCTGGGTGGTGAACGGCCACAAGTGGTTCATCTCGGGCGCGAGCGGCGCCAAGTTCGCGATCCTGATCGCGCGCACCGAGGAGAGCCCCGAGATCCCACAGGCGGCGAACACGGCCTTCCTCGTCGATCTGCCCGCGCCGGGATGGGACGTGGTGCGCGACGTGCTCACCATGGCCGGCCACCACAACCACGCCGAGATCCGGATCGAGGGCCTGCGCCTGCCCAAGGACAGCATGCTCGGCGGCCGCGGCCAGGGCCACCTGCTCGGCCAGGCCCGCCTGGGCCCGGCGCGCCTGGCGCACTGCATGCGCTGGATCGGTCAGGCCGAGGTGGCACTCGACATGATGGTCGACCGGTCTCTGCACCGCTTCGCACACGGCTCGCTGCTCGCCGAGAAGCAGGGCATCCAGTGGCTGATCGCCGACTCGGCCATGGAGCTCTACCAGGCCAAGCTCATGGTGCTGCACGCCGCCTACAAGATCGACCGGGGCGAGGACTTCCGCAGCGAGGTCTCGATGGCCAAGCACTTCGTCGCCAACACGCTCAACCGGATCGTCGACCGCGCCATCCAGGTGCATGGCGCGCTCGGCTACTCGCTCGACACGCCGCTCGCCCGCATGGCCCAGCAGGCGCGCTGGGCGCGCTTCGCCGACGGCGCCGACGAGGTGCACCAGTGGCGCATCGCCCAGCGCACCATCGACGCCTACAAGCGCGACGGCTCGACCCGCGTGGCGACGGGCAACCTGCCGCTCTGAGATCGTGAGCAGGAATCCCCGGGCACGCCCAGGGTGCCTGTGGTCCGCCGCGACGGCGAATGCGGGTCCTGCGCTCCGGGTCCGCGGCGCTGGCGCGCCGGTCCGCCGTGGCTCGCTCCGGGCGGCTCAGCCGCGGCCCCGGCGAAGCGCGGCCGCGAGCGCGGGAAGCGCGAGCACCGAGAGCATGCCGGCGCCGACCAGTGCCGCGGCGTTGTCCGAGCGCATGCGCCCCGTGGCGACCCCGAGCTCGGTGATCGCGACGATCAGCGGCAGGCCGGTCGCCGAGTACAGCGCGAGCGGCAGCAGGTCGCGGGCGGGTAGCTCGCGGCGGTAGAGGATCGCGGGCGCTCCACGCACGACCAGCAGCAGGACGAAGAACAGCGGAAGCCGCACGAGGCTCGATCCGCTGGCGAGCAGGGAATCGAGATCGAAGTGCACCCCGCTCATCACGAAGAACACCGGGACCAGAAAGCCGAAGCCCAGGCCGTCGAGCTTGTGGCGCAGGACGACGCCCTCTTCGCCCTCGGTGGACAGGCCCACGATCATCCCAGCGGCAAACGCCCCGAGGATCAGCTCCAGGCCGAGCTCGTGCGCCGCGACGGCGAGCGTCACGAGCACGAGCACCGCCAGGCGCACCGGGAGCTGCGAGCTGCCGTGCATGGTACGCCGCAGCAGTCCGACGAGCGCCGGCGAGTCGAGGCGCAGCGCCGCCCAGACCGCCGCCGCGCAGACGGTCACGAAGCTCAGGAGCAGCACGGACTGGAGGGCTCCGCTGTCGTGGCTCGCCAAGATCGAGAGCGTCAAGATCGGACCGAACTCGCCGACGGCACCAGCCGCCACGACGAAGGCCCCGAAGCGCTCGACGAGGACGCCCGAGTCGCGCAGGATCGGCAGCAGCGTCCCCATGGCCGTCGTCGAGAGGGCGATCGCGATCAGCACGGGTGCGTCGACCTGGCCCAGGGCCCACAGGGCTGCGGTCGCCGCGACCGCGACCAGGATCGAGACGGCCCAACCCCAGGCTGCAAGTGTGATCGGCGGGCCGCGCAGATGGCCGAGATCGAGCTCGAGGCCTGCGGCGAAGAACAGGTAGGCGAGCCCGAACTCGGCGAGCTGGGTCAAGAACTGCACCGCCTTCGGGTCGACTAGCCCGAGCGCCTGCGGACCGACGGCGATGCCGAGCAGCACCTCGAGGACGACTGCCGGCAGCCTCAGAGCCGGCAGCAGCGCGACGCTCGCTGGGGCCAGGGCGGCCACGAGGAAGACCACCCATACGGCGGTCACGAGTGCACCAAAGCCGCTCGACGGGTCGAGGCGCTCACGGGCGCTCCCCGAGCATGGCCATGCTCCCCATTACGCGCGCACGTCGCTGCCGGCAAGGACAGACACCAGCGCAAGTACGACCAGGCGGGCGCCGCGGCGGGTGTCGGTGCACGGGCAGCGGCGGGGGCTCGCGCGCACGCCGGCCCAGGAGCTCGCACTCGGGTATCGATGCAAGCGGTGCGGCCGCGGCGCGCGGGCTCGCAGCATTCCGGCAAGCGGCGGAGCGCCGCCCGCGCGGCCGGGCCCGCACGTGGGCGCCCGGCACTCGCGCACCCCCATCGTCTGGGGCATGCTAGGGAGCAACGATGGTCACCGATGCACGCCTGGGCAGCAGCGCGCGGCCGGTCCGCGTGGCGATCGTGGGGGCGGGGCCCGCGGGCTTCTTCACCGCGGACGCACTCCTGCGCAGCACCGCGCCCGTGTTCGCCGTCGACGTCTTCGAGCGGCTGCCGACCCCGTTCGGCCTGGTCCGCGCCGGCGTTGCACCGGACCACCAGAAGATCAAGGGCGTCACCAGGACGTTCGACCGTACGGCGAAGGAGGCTCGCTTCCGCTTCCTCGGCAACGTCGATGTGGGGCAGGACGTCTCGCACGACGAGCTCGTCGCTCGCTACGACCAGGTGGTCTACGCGGTGGGCAGCTCGAGCGACCGCCGCCTGGGCATCGCCGGCGAGGAGTTCCACGGCTGCTACGCGGCGACCGCCTTCGTCGGCTGGTACAACGCGCACCCGGACTTCGTCGATTTCCCCTTCGACCTCGGCACCCCGCGCGCCGTGATCGTCGGCGTGGGCAACGTCGCGCTCGACATCGCTCGCATCTTGCTGCGCAGCCCTGACGAGCTCGCCAAGACGGACATCGCCGACCACGCCCTCGAGGCGCTGCGCACGAGCGCCGTGCGCGAGGTCGTGCTGCTCGCGCGACGCGGCCCGGCCCAGGCCGCCTTCGACCCGGGCGAGCTCACCGACGTCGCCGCCCTCGACGGCGTGGCCGTCGACATCGACCCCGCGGTGGTCCAGGCCGCGGTACCGCAAGCCGACCCCTCCGACCAACGGGTGCACAGGAATCTCCAGGAGATGCTCGCGCTGGGAGCTTCCGGCAAGGGGCGCGTCGAGCGCACCATGCGCATCGAGTTCCTGGCCTCGCCCGTCGAGGTCCTGGGCGACGGGCGTGACCGGGTGCGCGGCCTGCGCGTCGAGCGGACCCGGCTCGCGGAGGGTGAAAAGGCCGTGGGCACGGGCGAGCTCTTCGAGCTCGAGACCGGCCTGGTGTTTCGCTCGGTCGGCTACTTCGGCATGCCGGTGCCCAGCGTGCCGTTCGACGGCAAGGCCGGCATCATCCCGAACCGCGACGGGCGCGTCACGGCCGACCCCGGCGGGTCGGTGCTGCCCGGGATCTACGCCGTGGGCTGGATCCGGCGCGGCCCGCTCGGGGTGATCGGCACGAACAAGGCCGACGCGCAGGCGGTGGCCCAGCTCATGGTCGCCGACGTCGCATCGCTCGCGGTGCGCGACACCGCTGCGCGCAGCCACGAGGCGATCGACGCCCTGCTCGCCAGCCGCAAGGTGCGTGTGGCCAGCTACGCCGACTGGGGCGTCATCGACGCGCTCGAGGTCCGCCGCGGGCGCAGCATGGACAAGGTCCGCGATAAGCTCACCAGCGTGGACGAGATGCTCGCCGTCCTGCCGCCGAGCAAGGGCTCGGGGAGCTGATCCGCCCAGCGCCAGGCCTCTCGCAAAGGGCTAGGCTGATCACGATCGGCGAACCGAGGCCCGAGTGGACTTCGAAATCGCTCGAGGGCCAATTGACTTCGGAGGCTTCGAGAGCCATCCTCTAGCCAAAGGACTGGGCTCACTCGGTCGGCAGGGCGCCGCGGCAATGGCCGGGGCGTCTTGCTTTCTGCACCGGGCTGGCTGTCACGGGAAGCTCTTGATCCCCCATCCCAGGATCTCCCCTTCCGGGCTTCTTCGCAATTTGAGCTTGATGATCTCCCACGCGCGGTTCGGCGCCGTTGGGGCCAGGATATGGCGGCCGATCGGTCTTGCCACGAGATCGGCCAGCTCCATACCCGCGTAGTTTCCCTCCTTCGCCGCGAACACGATCCGCATCGGCCATTTCTCTCGAGGGAAGTTGTCCCCATCGCAGACGCGCCGAAAGGCGAGCTCGAGCTCGTCGTCCTCGCGTCGTCCTCGCTTCTCCACGACGACGTGAACTGGGCGCGATGCGGCCGTCAGCCGCAGCTCTCGCGCGATCCTCTCGAGACCGAACTGCATCGCGAGATGGTAGGGGTTGTCGGGGCTGGCATACTGGGCTTCCAGCTTCGTCTTGCGGATCACGGCGGCCACCAGCTTGAAGGGCGCCGACTCCACGAGTGCATTGAGATCGTTCATGAAGGCCTCGCGCGGACCCTGCCCGCGAAGGCACTCGAATGGCGGGAGCGCCTTGCGGATCTCGCGCTCGTGGAGGACGATCGTGTCATGGCCGAAATACTTGAATTTCAGCCTCTGGACGGCCGTAGTGAACTCCGACGCGTAGACCTCCTTGTCGAAAAGACAGAAGGCGAGCACGAAGACCGGGTACTCGGGCGATGCTCGCCCATGGTCACCACTCTCGTCGACATAGACGATGTGCTCTGCGAACCCCTCAGACATCCGCGCCTGCCTCCTACGTCGCCGCCCTCCACCGACGCCTGAAGGACTCAGCGTGGAACCCCTGGGGCGCGCACACGAGCTGGCTGCCGTCTCGATGATGATGGCCCGGCAGCGAGCCCTCGCCGATCCTACTCCGCCTCGAACCCGTGGCTGCCGAACTTCAGCGTGCGGCTGTTCTCGGTGACGATGCGCACCACCTGCTCCGGCGCTCCCGCAGGGAGCTTGGCGTGGATTTCCAGCGTGACCTCGACCTCGGCACCGGGGAGCCCCGTCAGGTGGGCGACGACCTCCTCGCCGATCTTGCCGGCATCGCGACCGACGCGCGTGGGGTCGAGCGCGATGCTCCCGTGGAAGCGCTTCGCCAGGGGGGCGGGCGGCGGCTTGGCGGCGGCGCCGCCCGCAGCCGTTCGAGCACCCGGGGGCCCGGGCTCCGGCGTCCGGCCCGGCGCGGTGGCGTCCGTCGTCGCGGTCGGGACCTCGGCCTCTCGCTGGCGCTGGGCGACGTCCGGCCGCACCAGGAGCCCGG